>OMYM01000159.1 GCA_900315225.1 uncultured Erysipelotrichaceae bacterium
TACCAAAAGATGCGCAACTGTACTTGTTGGAATGTCTTGACAAGCATAGCATTATGCATTCCTATGCGTTTATTGCCTAAAGAGATCCTCATCCAACCATGCCAGAGGAGGAACAGGAAATGGGCTACACCACTATATTCAAGGGAGAACTCACACTCAACAAACCAGTGATCGAGGAACTCAGAAGATATCAAGCAGCTTTACCCTGATTGGAGCCAACGATGTTGGCATGGCGACCTTGGCGTTCAGGCGCAGTATTTTGTGCCCAAGAGAGAATGCACATTCCTGGGCTTTTATGCGACTGGATCATCAACAATGATGGAAACCTGTGCTGGAATGGCTGGAGTATCTGATCAATCACTTCTTCGCGCCAGAAGGATATGTCCTCAATGGCAAGTTGGCGTATATGGGACAAAGGCCATACGACATTGGAATGATCGAGGTCATTGACAATTGTGTGAATGTCCACGACTATTGTTACGAGCACGGACTGGACACAAGGGATTTGAAAACAGACAAAGGAAGAGTCGTCATGAGCAAAGAGAATTTTATCTCACAGCTTGACTATGCGGATTTCCCTGGTTTCTTTGGCAACAAGGTCTGCATTGACTGCGGGAAAGCTCCTCAGTTGATTTGCATGCCTACCGCCACATATGAAAAGAAGTGGGAAAACGCAAGGAATTGGATGCCGTTGTCATGGAAAAGCTTGCTAGCAGGTTTGGCATGAGACCAGAAGAGTTGTTCCAGACATCCATCGTGTAATATATTCGTAATTCAGGAACACTTGAAAACAGGAGCATTGATCCTGGATTCATTGATCATATGCGGGAAAGCCTGGATCGCTTGCGTTGTTATCCAGTGTGTGAGAACAATGCGATCAGGGAGGCAAAAGAAAAAGTCATGACAAAAGAAAAGGAGGCTAAAGCATGAGAAAGCTCGCTAGTATTCAACGTATTACACACATCGAACCTATTGAAGGAGCAGACAAGATTGAACTGGCACATGTCCTTGGCTGGCAATGTGTCGTTAACAAGGGGCAGTTCAAGGAAAACGATCTTGCGGTATATTTTGAAGTAGATTCATTCTTGCCAATAAAGCCAGAGTTTGAGTTTCTTCGCTCCTCCAGCTACAAGAAGACCGACCTCATGGGAGAAGGATTCCGTTTAAGAACGATGAAGTTCAGAGGACAGATCTCCCAGGGGCTGTTGTTGCCTGTGAGCCAATTCCAGCCCCTTCTGGGCGATACGGAAGAAGGGATGGATGTTACAGACAAACTGGAGGTAAAGCTCTGGGAAATCGAGGAAAGAGCCACAACAGGCGGCACTGTCATCGGCAATCTCCCGATGGACATCCCCCATACAGATGAAACACGCGTGCAGGCAGAGCCTGCCCTTATCCAGGCATTCGCCAACATGGAATACTACATCAGCACAAAGATGGATGGCTCTTCCCACTCCATTGGCATTGATGAAAACGGCTTCCATGTGACAGGACACAACTACGAATACAAAGACGATGGAACCAGTGCGTTCTATGAATTTGTCAAGAACAGGGGACTGAAGGAAAAGATGGAACAGTTCATGAAGGACAACAATCTCTCCCTTTTCACCATCCAAGGTGAATTCTGTGCCCCTGGCATCCAGAACAACAGGCTCCGCCTAAAGAAACCAGCCTGGTATGTCTTCACCGTAAGGGAAGATGGCAAGCGTGTATCCATGCAAAGAATGATGGATGTGTGCCAATCCCTTTGCGTGGAGCATGTTCCCATTGAAGAGATTGGCTTTGATCTTCCCGCCAAATATCCAACCGTGGATGCTCTCCTTGCCAGGGCAGATGGGGAATATCCCAACGGAGGAAGAAAGGAAGGCATTGTCATCCGTCCAACCGAACCTGTCTTCTGTCCATTGATCTCTGCTTCTCTTTCCATGAAGGTCGTCAGTAACAAGTATCTGTTGAAGAACGGATAGTATATATGTTCATCCAAGGTGAATGACAGCAGCGAAGAAGCACGCAAAATACGCTTAAATATCGGGAAGATTTTAGCCATGAAATTCATAACACACTCTAGGCAGATGAAGACACTTGTCATTCCCGATGTCCATCTGAAGCCATGGATGTTCATCCATGCTTCGGAAATCATGCATGCGCATCAGATGGACATCGCTGTCTGTCTTATGGACATCGCAGACGATTGGGACCAACAAAACAACCTGGAGTTGTACAATGAGACCTATGATGCTGCAATACGTTTCGCCAAAGAGTTTCCTTCGACCCTTTGGTGCATTGGCAACCACGATATATCCTATGTGTGGAACAGGCGGGAATCTGGCTATTCCCCAAGCGCCAGAACCCTTGTCATGAACAAGATGCAGGAGCTAAGGAAAACACTGCCTAGCGATGGACAAATGGCATTTGTCCATCGCCTAGACAATGTGATCTTTTGTCATGGCGGGATATTGTCTTCTTTTGTCGAAGAACATGTGAATCCAGGTATCATTGACGATATCGACTTAACCATCCGCGCCATCAATCAGCTTGGTCCAGAGCACATGTGGCGCAATGATTCTCCCATCTGGGCGCGTCCCCAATACATGGAAGAAACCCTCTACAAACACAACGACATCTGGCAAGTCGTAGGTCACACACCAATCTCCCGCATCATGAAGAGCCATAAACTGATCTCTTGCGATGTGTTCTCCACCTATCCAGATGGAAAACACATCGGATCACAAGAATTCTTGTTATTGGACACAAAAAACATGGAATTCTCTGGCATAAGATACAAGAATGGAGTATAATTGACCACAGGGAGGTCAAGATGAAAAACATTGGAAAATACTTCATGGTGCTTATATTTGTTATCATTGGCATGTTCTGCGGCATCATCATTCAAAAGGTCGCGTCCACCATGTTCACTGGAACGGAAAGCATCGAATTCGTGTTGTTAATATATGTGTTCTTGTTTGTAATGATGTATGTGGGAATTGTCCTACAGATCGCAATCCATGAGGCTGGACATCTTGTGTTTGGCTTGTTAACGGGATATCATTTTGTCTCATACCGTATCTTTAGCTGGATATGGATAAAACAAAACGATAAGATCGTATTGAAGAGGTTCAATCTTGGTGGAACAGGTGGTCAATGTCTTTTGAACCCACCAGGAGACATCAACGATGACTACCCCGTCATTCTCTATAATCTTGGGGGATCCATCATGAACCTGTTTACTGCCTTGGTGTTCTTCATCCTTGCTCGTGTATTTGCAGGACAACCCATTGTTTGGGCATCGTTCCTAATGTTGGCGATCAGTGGATTGGGCTTTGGCATTGCGAACGGTATTCCCGTTCGCATGGTTGTGAACAACGATGGATGGAACACTCTGGATTTGATACGTAATCCAATGGCCAAACGTGCTTTCTGGGTACAGATGAAAGTCGCTGCCCTGACAAGCAACGATGTCCCACTCAACAAAATGCCAGCAGAATGGTTTGCCATACCAGAAGACAAGGACTTAAAGAACGGTATTGTCACATATATCGCCACAGCTGCCGCAGATCGCTTGATATACGAAGGAAAAGAGGATGAAGCATACGCCCTAAGAAAAGACCTTCTCGCCAAGGATACGGGTATGCCAGAACTCTTCCGACTGCTCATGAAAGAAGAAAACATCTTCTATGAACTGACGCATGACTATCCATTGGATGATATCAAGAACGCCCACGATCCACAATTCACCAAGAGCATACGTCCTTTCTTGACTATGTTAAATGTCATAAAGACAGAATGCATCTACGCACTCGTCGTAGAAAACGACATAGACAAAGCCAACATGTTACAGCAGCAATTTGATAAAGTCGCTGATTCCTATCCATATGCTGTGGAGATACATCTAGAGCGTTCTTTACTTGATCAAGCATTGTTCCAGTTTGGCTACCATGCTTTATAGCTGTATTCGTAAGAATGCAGCTTTTATTTTCGCAAGTTCATTCTGTACTTCATAGGCGTTGTCTGGCAATGTTTCTTGAATACTTTCACAAAGTAGTTTGGATCAGGTATGCCCACCATATCGGAGATCTGTTGTATCGTATACTGGGTTTCCAACAACAAGCGTTTCGCATGTTCAATCCGAACATTTTCCAAATAGGCACCAGGTGTCATGTTAGTTTCCTTCTTAAATAAAGTTATAAAATAATTGGTCGATATTCCGATTTCCTCCGCAATCTCTTGGACCGATATTTTCTCTTGATGTCTACGTTCCATGCAATAGACGGCACTAAGTACACTCACGCTGTATTTCTTTGTTCGCATCAAATTCACAGCGTTGCATATATCACGTATCAGTTTTTCCTGTTCTATTTCCATGACATCAGGGTTTTCTGTCGCACCAATGACTTTTCTACTTTCGCCCGTTCTTTGATCAAGGTAGTCATAAGGCAATCCTGCTTCCATGCCTGCCAAGCGGATGGTTGTCTGGGTAATCGCAGCCGCCACTCTAGATGTTTCCACGGTATTGCCAATCTTCTTGATAAACTCAACACTCTTATGCAAGATTTTCCAGTCATCTACCGCTGCATTCGCATTTCCTTGGCGAATGTATTCCATCATTCGCATTTCCACTTCATATCTTTTTTTGACAACGGCCAGTTGGTTCATTGTCTCGGTTTCCGGGAATGCTTCTTCCGCCATAAACCTCAGCTCCTTGACGACTCTTTCCGCATCGGTCGATTCCATTTGCCTCAACAGACTCCTGGCATAGTGCTGCACTTGACCAAGCCGATTGACAGGAAACTGCCCACGATACCAAGCAAGTTCCTCTGGCTTGATCTGGGGAACCTTGAATTTACGCAAGACGATTGTACAATCGCTTTGTGAGTAGATGTCCGTACAGAATGGTCCTAGGGCAATCCATTGTCCAAGAATTTGAATAAATACGGCATGGATACCAAAGATATCAACCAATACAAGCATCTCGTTTTCCCGTACCTCATTCAGCATGTCTTTTAACTGGGAAGCTGTCATGTGCGTCGAAGACGCATGAAGCTGCGCCTTGTGACAGAATAATTCCATGGATTCCTCGTCTTCTAGGATCTGAATATCAATCTGGGTAATGCGTTGTGTGAGTTCACAGGCTTCTTTTAACTGCATATATTCCTCCAAGTGTGATATTTTACTATAATACGTGATTATATTCTATCACAAATCAAGAAACAGGTCTACTATATTCTCGTTCCAAGGGGGAGCAATGATCACAAAGGATCCAGTGACATTCTTCATGACCATGGATATAAATGGAGGATAGTAAAATGGCTAAGGATTATGCATCGCTAGCAAAACAGATTGTAGAAAACGTCGGTGGTGAGGAAAATGTCATCTCACTGACCCATTGTGTCACTAGATTGAGATTTAAGCTCAAGGATGAAAGCAAGGCTAACAAGGATGCTCTTGTTGCACTGAAGGGTGTCATTCAGGTCGTACAGGCTGGTGGGCAGTACCAGGTTGTCATCGGTAACGAAGTAACCGATGTGTATGACGCTGTTCTTGCGAACACCAATGTCAAGGCAGCAGGTGAAGGAGGTCTTGCGAAGGTCGAGAAGAGAGAATCCGTCCTTGGGACATCATTTGTAAGCATTGTCTCTGGCATCTTCATGCCATTCATGGGTGCCATGAGTGCCGCAGGTTTGATCAAAGGTTTCCTCGTTTTGTTTGTCACACTTGGTTTGCTTTCAAAAGAGAGTTCCACTTACACGATTCTTTATGCGGCTGGTGATAGTGTCTTCTACTTCTTACCGATCTTCCTAGGCTACACAGCAGGTAAGACATTTGGTGCCAAGCCTTTCATCTCAATGATGATTGCGTCTGCCTTGGTATACCCCAATATCGTTGCTTTGAATGGAGCAGAAGGTGTATCATTCTTCGGTCTTCCCGTCAATATGATCAGCTATACAAGTTCTGTTCTTCCAATCGTTGCGGCATGTTTCGTTCAAGCAAAGGTAGAAGGCGTACTGTACAAGTATATTCCTAAGCTTCTTGCGAACACATTGATTCCTGTCATCACAGCGCTTATTCTCATCCCTTTGACATTCCTTGTCGTTGGTCCTGTCACAAGTATTCTGGGCGACATCATCTCCAGCATCATCATGTTCTTCATGAACCTTGCTTCACCTGTCGCTGGCTTCTTAATGGCTTCACTGTGGCCTGTCATGATCATCTTCGGTGTCCATTGGGCATTTGTGCCGATTGCTTTGAATGCCATGCAAACACTGGGATATGACTTCATTCTCCCGCTCACCGTCGGTTGCAACTTTGGCATCGGTGCCGCAGCCCTTGCTATATTCCTGAAGACAAAAAACCAAGATCTCAAGGAAACAGCAGGATCTGCCACAATCTCCGCTCTCATCGGTGGCGTTACCGAACCAGCTGTATACGGCTGTCTGTTGCCATACAAACTGCCTATGATCATCGTTTGCCTTGTGAATGGCATTGGCGGTATCTTCCTTGGACTGTTCCATGTCGTTCGTGAAACACAAGTTGCTGTAAACATCCTGACACTCCCCGCCATCTACGCCGTATATGGTCCTTGGGCAATCGTTGCAATCGTTATATCCCTTGTCGGTAGCTTTACTTTGACATACATGATCGGATTTAATGATAAAATGCTTGAGAAGAAATAAAGGAGCATGAATCTATGAATCAATCCCTATTATTCCCAATTTCCAATGACTACAGGTCATGCATCAACTTGGATGGCCTATGGAAATTCCAATTCGACCCAAATTCTATTGGTACCAAGGAGAACTGGAACAACCATCTTCCCAAACCTATTTCCATGCCAGTTCCCGCAAGCTTTGCGACATTCTTCACCACCAAGGAAGAAAGAGACTATTGTGGCGACTTCTGGTATGAAACAGAGTGTTTCGTACCCTCTAACATGACAGGAAAGATCTATCTTCGCTTTGGCAGTGTCACCCACCGTGCAACCATCTTCTGCAATGGCGTGGAAATCACTTCCCACGAAGGAGGTTTCCTTCCGATTGTGGCAGATATCACATCTGTCGCAATCAAGGGACAAAAGAACACAATTGTCGTCAAGGCAAACAACGAATTAAACGAAAAGACTCTCCCCTGTGGAACAGTCATGACGTTGAAGAACGGCAATAAGCTTGCGAAGCCATACTTTGACTTCTTCAACTATGCCGGCATCCATCGCAGTGTCTATCTTGTTAACACGCCAGAAGACGCTATCGAGGACTATTCAGTGACATACACACTGAAGGGAAAAGATGCGGTTGTGCATTATGACACAGTCTCCCGTGGAAACCATGATATTACCGTTATTCTCAAGGATCAGGAAGGAAATGAAGTGTGTCGCAATGAAGGAGCCTCTGGCGATCTATATGTGACAAATGCCCATCTTTGGAAAGTACGTAATGCATATCTCTACACCATCGAAGTAATCTTACACGATGGTTCCACGGTCATCGACAGCTATGAAGATCGTATTGGCATCCGTACCGTCAGGATCGATGGAACAAAGATTCTGATCAACGAAGAACCTGTATATCTCAAAGGATTTGGCAAGCATGAGGACTTCGACATTCTTGGCAGAGGATTCAACTGGGCAATCGCCAAACGTGACTTCGAATGCATGAAATGGACAAATGCGAACTGTTTCCGGACAAGCCACTACCCATATGCAGAAGAGTGGTATCGCTTTGCGGATGAAGAAGGCTTCCTCATCATCGATGAAGTCGCAGCTGTAGGCATGATGCGCTCTACGCATAACTTTGCGGCAGCAGGAACAGGACAATACACATATTTCTTCGAAACACCAACCGTTCCCGCCCTGTTAAAGAACCATCTGACGCAAGTGGAAGAAATGATCCAAAGAGACAAGAATCACCCTTCCGTCTTCTCATTCAGCTTGTTCAATGAGCCAGAAACAACAAGCACATATGCGCATGACTACTTTAAAGCCATCTTCGACCATGCCCGAAACATTGACCCGCAAAACCGTCCAATGACTGGGGCATTTGAGAAAAACAGCGCTCCCGAGAAGTGTTTGTGCTACATGTTATGTAACTTCATCTGCCTCAACAGATACTACGGTTGGTATATCTCGGGAGGTCCTGAAATCAGTGATGCTGAATGGAAATTCCGTGATGAGATGAACCGCTGGCAGGCAAAGGACCTCAATGTTCCATTCGTATTCACAGAATTTGGCACTGACACCCTGCCATCCGAGCATTCCCTTCCAAGCATTATGTGGAGCCAAGAATATCAAGATGAATACATGGAAATGAATTTCAGTGTATTTGACAGTTATGATTTCATCCAAGGAGAGCTTGCCTGGAACTTCGCCGACTTCCAGACATCAGAAGGAATCATGCGCGTCAACGGTAACAAGAAAGGTGTCTTCACACGACAAAGACAACCCAAAGATGTCGCCTTCGTCATGAAGAAGAGATGGGCTGACAAATAATCACCTAAAGAGACTGCTAGCAGTCTCTTTTTTGTTATCAGTGAACAAAAGATGATATAATACCGAAGAATACAGGAGGATAATATGGCTCGCTTATTTACGCCAAAAGATCAAGCGCTTGGTGAACAGCTCTACAATAGCGGCAAAGTGTCATCCGTCATAAAAACACCCGATTGGTATGAAGCAAAGGTGTGTGATGACGAAACATATGATGTGACTCTCTTCATTGATGGCAAAAGCATAGGCACAATGCTTTGTTCATGTTCACATGATGAAGATGATAACTGTTGTCACATGGCTGCCGTCATGACAGCAATCAAGGCAAAAGACCTTAAGAAAGAAAGCCTGGAACAAACAGAATCTGAAGTAACTATTGAAGATGTCGTCATGTCCATGAGTGAAAAAGATGTTCGCAAGGAATTCCTAAAGTTATTACAGCAACCCATAAACGATACCCTCAAGTCACGCCTCATTAACAAGTATAGCTTACCAGACAAATTCAATCTCGAACAATTCCAAAAAGAGATGAAACGACATTTTGGTGGCTTCGTTGCATACCACGATGGATACAAATATACCGAGTCCTTCCGTCAATATCTCGCGGATGCGATAAAGCCATTACTCGAACAAGGCGAATGCATGAAAACCCACAAGGCACTTTGCATTGCCTTGAATGTTCTGGAAAAAGCCGACTTCGAAGAAAATGGCTTTGCTTACTCTCCCATCACAGACGACATGGAAGACTATTGGAATGCATGCATATCGCTTGCGAATGAACAAGAAGAAGATATCATTCACCTCTGGTGCATGCGTCAATCATACATTTATTCCCCTTTCCAGGAGAACATCAACCACCTGCTCAAAGTAGGCTTTAATTCCGAGAAATACCTCTTGCCTGAACTGGAAGAAGTTCGAGACGTTCTATCCACCGTCGATCATGATTCATGGTGGATCATCTCCCACAACCTTAACGACTACAAGATCCTGCTCAAAAAGCTTCATCTGCCCTTGACAGAGTACAACGATTGGTTAAATGCCCATAAAGACAACCACGTTGTCCAAGACACATGCATCAACGATGCATGGGAAAACAAGAACTGGGAAACACTGATTCATCTTCTCGAAGAAAAACTGACACATCGTACAAATCAAAAAACAACCTGTTCCGAATTAATCAAAGCATGTAATGCGGCTGGAGAAACTGAGCTTGAAAAGAAGTACCTACAGTATGCCTTGTTAAATCTTAACTATGGTTCCATGGACGATGTCCATCGCTTAAAAGAACTCAGTACCCAAGAAGAATGGGTCTCTCTCATTCCAAACATTGTTAAAGAAATGACAGGTCTTGCGCCACAACTGTACTATGAAGAACACCTCTATGATGAACTCATGGGTATTCTCCCAAGATACACAATCCAAACTGTTGATTTATACCGTGAAAAACTTGCCAAGGAATATCCCAATGAACTCATTAGAATATATGTCAATCACGTCAATTCATTGTTTGAAAATGAAAATCCATCCAGTTCATTATATAGCAAAATGGTTCACTACCTGACAATCCTTTCCGAAATACCTGGTGGAAAGGAAATCGCCTTGAACACAATCAACGAATTGATCAAAACACATCGAACATACAGAGCAATGATCAGTCGTTTAACAGAACTCTCTCGTACATTATCATAGGAGGACAGTAAACATGTCATTCTCATTCCAAGTCAACAATGAACTTGAATTCAACCACGATGAAACACTTCTAGCAAAGGCAGAAGCGCTTCATCCCACCATTCACAAGGAAACCAAGCACCCCATTCGCATCGTGGATATCGTAGAAGATAACACCAAGCTTGGCGGTTATTGGACTTTCCCCAGTACCAAAGACATCGCTCAGCTTCACACTTATCCCATGAAGCGAAATGATGTCATCATCCTTGATTTTGGCGATCATATGGTTGGTTCCTTCAGCATTCACATCGACCAAACAGGCTCCCCCATGGATGCGCCGATATACATGCGGCTAAGGTTTGCGGAGATGCCAGTGGAACTCACAATGGATTCCAAGGACTATGATGGTTGGCTCAGTCGTTCCTGGATCCAAGAGGAGTTCATCCATCTGGATGAACTCCCAACAACACTATCTCTTCCAAGACGATACAGTTTCCGCTATGTCGAAATCAAGATCATCGACACATCTCCCAAATGGCAGGCACTATTCTCCAATCCAACGGTTGTTACAGAGACTTCTGCTGATTACACGAAACTCAAGCCTTGTCATATCAAGGATGAACAGCTCCAGAAGATCTACGATGTAGGTGTCAAGACACTCGTTGAATGCATGCAAGGTGTCTTTGAGGATGGTCCTAAGAGAGATCGACGTTTATGGCTAGGTGATCTTCGTCTGCAGGCTCTTGCGAACTATGCGACATTTGACAATGTCGATTTGGTAAAGCGTTGTCTATA
>OMYM01000138.1 GCA_900315225.1 uncultured Erysipelotrichaceae bacterium
CACGCTCAACCTCACGGAAACCACCTTCAAGGCTCCTGAGGATTTTGATTTGCAGACGCATTTCCAAGACGCTTTCGGCATCTATGTGGAGCCAGACCTGAAGGCAGAAGAGATCCTCGTCAAGGCAGACAAAGATCAGAGCAACTTCCTAAAGGGTTTGCCCTTGCACCATAGTCAGCGCATCGTAGAAGAGACTGACGACTATACCATCTTCTCATGGCGGCTGAAGCCTTCTTATGACTTCATCCAGCAACTGCTCACCATGAACGCTCATATTGAGGTGCTGGAACCTATGTCTTTAAGGAAGCATATGAAAGCATTGCTTCAGGAAATGCTGGGGAAGTATTGAGGGGAAAGGCAAAAGCGTAGCCCTGGATCATAATGGACGAATTAATAAGTTGTACTTATTGTAGATGAATATAAAAAAGTGAAATATGAAGACATTCATTCTCTTTTGGAATCCAGCTATCTCCAGTTATACGTTGGAACAGATGCAACATGATTTGGCGAATTGGACCCATGTAAAGAACTGGAGTGTGTGGCGACACAAAGACGCTCATAAGGGCGACCGCTTTTTCATGGTGCGCTGCGGTGAAGGCAAAACTGGAATCTGCATGAGCGGCTACTTTGATTCTGAACCCTACAGAGGTGGAGATTGGTCAGGAAGAGGGCGCGTTGTGTATTACATGGACTTGAAAGTTGACACTGTTATAGACCCAGAAGTACTGCCCATACTGACAACGGAAGAGCTACAGAGACAAATATGGTCATTTGACTGGACTGGCGGCCATTCTGGAAGATTGCTCGCCGAGAAAAAAGCAGAAAAGCTGGAAAAGATTTGGGCGAATTTTATCGAACAAAACAAAAGGATTTTCTGTAAGCTTTCGCTACGCAACTGTGTGGACGAGTTTCCGTCAGAGGTTGAACTAAGCTACATGGAAAAGATGGGCTATGACACGGGAGCAAAGCGATTAGGTATTAGATACTATGAATATGGTATGCGACTTTTGAAACAATACAAATATGACAAAGCAAATGCCTATTTTCATGTTGCATACGATTTGCTACAGGAGTATAAATCGGCAGAGTGCTATCCTGATTTGTGCTATCGTATGTATCGAGGGCTGCCACCATATTCGTCAACGGAAAAAAGGATTCCATTGCTGGAAGAGGCTTTGGATGGTTTCAAGCGGCGGGCTTCTACGGGCAAAGCGGTTCCGATAAAGATCATGAAGGATATTGAAAGTAGCCTGGAGTTTGCGCGTAATGAAAAGACTGAAGACAGCTGTAAAGATGTTGTTTCGCCAAAAGCTGCATCAAAGGTGAAAGGTCTTGAAAAGATAAACGAATTCTTAGGGTATGACTACACAAACAGATGTAAGTTTCATGATGCAGAAATTCTAGATTTGAAATGGAAACGGGGCGAAGTTGTTTTACGAATCAGCATTTACGATGAATGCATCGCAACATTCCGATTCATTGATGCGGTGGAAATGAAGGGGACGCTTGAGTTACCGTATTTAATGGAAATGAATTTCCGCATGTATAACAACTGTTTTGTTGATTGTTCTCTGGATGGTGTAGGAGTTACAATCACCAGCGAAGAAGTTGTTTGCGAGAAGGTGGAGAAGTATGAGGATAATAACGAGGATTAGATAATGAAAACTCCTAAAATGTATTTTTGTCAAAAATTTCAGCGATATGAAAGTAAGTATGTATATTAAGAACAATGGCTGTTCTTTCCGTTACCATCTTGACGCGGAGTTTCCATGTGCGCCCAGAGTTGGGGAATTTGTGTCAGTTGATTGGGATCCCGTGAAGGAAGCCATCATAAACAATGACGACCTGTTTGATTATTGTGAGTTTCTGCCGCGCGACTTGGCCGAATGGTATATTAATCCAAGAAAGCAAGAGACGGAACCAAAACCAACGAAGGATCAATTATGGGAGGGATTATGCTTTGATACTGTTGGTGAGGTTGAATCCGTGCATTGGGTTGTCAGGGATGGTGTAGTGCAGTGTGAGATTGTGTTAGAGGATTTGGAGCGACACAGTAGCTGATTTGTGGCTTATGCCGCATCACAGATTCTCCTATCATAAGGATAGGCAAAATATCAAGAAGCCCCGGACATCCCAGATGCTCGGGGCTTTGCTTTACTTGTATGCGATGGAAGGACTTATAGGACGGATGGAGCTTAGATTTTATAACTCCAAGGCATTGGGGTTGAGTAGGAAGTCGTAGATGCTCATCGTGGTGATGCCTTGCTCGTTGCGATGGACGAGGCTTTCCTCGCCTGTGATGATGATCTTTTTGAACGAATCGTTCACCTTGGTCAATGAGGCTTGCTCTTGTTGCTCCTTGC
>OMYM01000152.1 GCA_900315225.1 uncultured Erysipelotrichaceae bacterium
GGGGATAAGCCTTAGATCGGTTCAGCGGCTTTTGAACGAAATGGATGATGTGCGTTTTGCTGGCGGTGGCAGGAGCGGTCACTGGTAAATTGTTTAATCAAGAAAAAGAGTATGGCAAAAGGAATAACATCTGAGAGAAAAATGCACATAAAGAAGAAACTTTATTATACTTCTAAAGGAGTTTTGAAGCGTGGATAAATTCAAAACAGAGGATCGGAGGAATATACTTATGGAAAGAGTCTATACTTCAAAATCGGTCTTTATTAGTTATTGCCATAAGGATGAAAAATGGGCAGCTGATTTTTTTAGAATGCTCTATATCCATGAATTCGTTGTCTGGAAAGATAATGTGTATATCAATTATCAGTTGAAAGATATCCAGTCCGGAATTAGGCCGAGTAAAAAGTTTCCTAAGGTGATTGCTGATCAGATTGATGGTTGCGATATTTTTGTTGCGCTTATTTCAGATGCATATTTAAACTCGGAATGGTGCAAGAGAGAACTTACATATGCTCCAGAGCATAATAAAACATGCATAAAGATGATTGTCAGACGTGACGGAGGAATTGAAATTCCAAATTGGGCAGAATTACAATATGAAAATACGCAAACGATTGAATGGAAGAGAAACAACACGGATGTGTTTTGGGAACTATTCTTCCAGTCGATCGGCAGTGCTTTCATGAACGATGTTGAAGATGAAGTTGTCCGCCAAATCAACGAAAAGCTTTTTCGAAAAAAAGAAAACCATAAAAGCATTCTACTTTTAAATCAAGGGGTTGACGGAGTGGATGATGGGCTGTTTCCGAAAGGAGAGAGCAATTCTTTGATTAAAAACGATCATAGGAATGTAATGGTTGATAATACAGAAATTCTTTCCTTGAAGGATTTTGTTGAGAAAAGTTGGAGTGAAAATAAGCAAGTACATCTTTTCATAACGGGGAAAGGCGGTATTGGTAAAACGGTTGCATTACTTTGCTTTTCTACAGAAGAGGGATTTTTACCGAAAAATGTCCCAACGATATACATTCCTCTATATGACCTTGCGATATTTGCAGACAAGGGAAAAAGGTGCATAGATGAATACTTAATCGATGAGTATAATGATGAGCAATATCAACGCATTATTGATCTGTCAAAAAAGCCATGGAATAATGGTCCAAATGTAATATTGCTGCTTGATGGTTATAATGAAATTCCCGATGAAAAACGGGAAAGGGTTAAGGCGGGTATTCTCAGATGGGCGATAGATAGGCAAGGGACTCAAATTGTTACAACATCGCGCATTGATGCGTTTCTTGGCGTTGCAAACATGAGGACTTTAGCTCTCCTAGAGCTTCCACGACAAGAGGCTAAACGGTATCTATTATCCCGCAACGTTCCGTTGCCAGAAGAGTCGAGCAAGATATGGAAAGTCATCACTACCCCATTGATGTTAAATATATATGCTGGCACAATGGGCTTATCTAAATTGGATGAACAGTATTTGCGTATAAAAGATGCTATTTCTGCTGGTAGTTTAATTTGGAATTATAATGAGAGGGAATTGTACAAATGCCTAAGTCTTGAAATTGACACCGAGGTGAATTGTGCTGCTGCAATTCTGCTTATTGCTCCATATGTTTGCTGGAAAATGGAAAAGAATGATAAATTCTCACTCAGTGAAAGGGAATATATTGATTATATTCAAGAAGCTTGTGATTTTTGGTGGAGTAGAAGGTTGCCAAATACGTTTATCGAGCGAAAGCCAAAATGGTTCAAGAATTCATTGGTTGAACAAGGCAGAGAAGCATTTATTGCTTCACAACGTAATATCCTTTATCGACAAGCGGGATTGTTTTGCAAGATTGATCAAGGCACCAAGTATGCATTGATGCATCAGAACTTTCGCGATGGGCTTTCAGCAATCCACTTTTATAATGAATGTTTAGTGAATAATGGAAATGTGCCGGATTCTTTTTTCTCGCCAATAAACGTCTTTGTCAAAGAATTCCTTGCAGACATTGCGGATGAGAAAACTATAGTAGAACTATGGAATGCAAATAAGCTAAAAATGAATACAATCGCTGTGAATAACCTGATGGGGATATTTTGGCATATGAAAAATGGATCCCTTGCAACTTTGAATTGGAGTGGAATGGATCTTCGCGGAATCAGCTTGTATGAGTTTCGTAATACTGACGGTAAACTCAAATTATCAAAGAATCCAGAGTTCTTCAATAATACTATTTTTGACATCAACTGTTTTAAGCCTAGCGATCAAGTAGAAGCGATTGCTTATAGCTATGATGAAAGATATGTTGCTGCTGGTTATAGAAGTGGCACTATCATGCTTTGGAGCACGGAAACATATCAAAAAATTGGCGGTCCTCTAAATGGTTTATTTCCATGGGCGAAGGCTCTGGCTTTTAATATGAACAGTACAATTCTTGCAAGTGGTTTTAGAGACGGAACAATCCAGTTTTGGAATGTGAAAACGCGAAATCAGATTAGTGAGCCGATAACTCCGCATAGTTCGGGAATAACGACATTGGTCTTTAACAAGGATAGTTCCATGGTTGTTGTTGGGTATGAGGATGGAGCTATAGGAGTGTGCAATATACAAAGCGATAGCCATATTTGGGAAGTAATAGATGGACATTCTATGTGTGTTAGTTCATTGGCCACTTCACTGGATGGCAATTTCTTTGCAAGCGGATCGCATGATGGGACCGTAAGGATTTGGAATTTGAGAAAAGTTTTGCCATATAAGGAGTTCAGGTATTCATCATCGATTTCATGTGTTGCTTTTAGCGGAGATAGCCTTTATTTATCAAGTGGGTTAGTTGATGGATCGGTATATTGTCAAAAATTAGCATCAACTGATTGTGAAGACTCAAGTTGGATGATACAATTTAAGTCGCCAATCGTTTCAATTGCTTGTGATATAAAAGCTTTTCGGATTAGTGGTATCACAAAAGACGCAACAATTTTCGAATGGATACCCAGTGCAGAAATACGGACTTCGATGCTTGATGAGTATTCAAGACGCAATGTTCAAAAAGCAGTTTTTGGGAAATCTTTACAAACTGTGGTGAGCGCTATGGGGGATCAAACAATTCGAATGCATAATATGGAAACGGGTAATCAAATTGGCTCTGTTATCTCAGGTGGTGAGACATTCTTGAAAGCAATAGCGTATAGTAGTAATGGGATGTATATGGCCGCTGGCTTGGGCGATGGTACAATTTTATTATGGAACGCTTACACCAGAGAGTTAGCATTAGAACCGTGGAAGGGACACGATGACTGGGTAAGAGACCTTGCTTTCAGCAAGGATGGTAGATATCTGGTTAGTGGCTCAAGAGATGGAACGATTCGAATTTGGAACATAGAAACCAGATGGCAAGTCTGCAAACCGATCAATTGTGGCAATTGGGTCGAAGCTGTTGCGTTAAGCCCTAATGGAAAATACGTTGCTGGAGGAACAGACGATGGATTATTGAGGGTTTGGGAAGTCGAAACTGGAAGACAAGTTGGAAATGCGATGAAACATGACGCTCATTTAAGAGCGATTTGCTATGGGTCGGATGCTATAGTGTATAGTGGTTCGGGTGATGGGAAGGTGCGAATTTGGAACGTAGAGACTCAACAACTGATTCGTTCCTTGGAGTGTGATTCTTGGGTAGAGTCTATTGCGATGAGTCCAAAAGGAAGATTTCTAGCATCTGGTTCGAATGATGGCATTCGTATTTGGGATTTGAAGAGACTTGGAAAGTGTAGAAAGCTGGATAATCATTTGGGGTGGATTGGGGCTGTTTGCTTTAGCAAGACAGGTGATCTGCTGGTCAGTGGATCGAATGATTGTACTCTAATTATCTGGAATACACATACTGGAAAACCAAATGGAGTTCCTTTGTCAGAGCATAATGGCGAGGTCAGAGGAGTTGCGGTTCATCCTGAAGGAATGATAGCAAGCGCATCATATGATGGCACAATTCGCATCTGGGATTTAGAGACACATGAATGTATAGATATGATTTATATTCTTCAGGGTATTCATCTGTATGGTTTGAATTTCAACAAAGCTATTTTAGACGATGAACTTCGTAAAACGCTGATTCATAATGGTGTTACAGTGAATATAAATATTTGACAATATGGACGTAACTTCACTTTGTCATAGATATGGAGTTGTGTTAAGGTCTTTTCGATAAATGGTGACTTCTACAAATTGTACCAAAAACGTCTTTTCAAGCAATGTTTTTGAAAAAAGCGTTACAGCTGGGGTTTTAGTTAGTTTCTTGCGGAAGTTAACGTATATCATAAACCCAAGATTTGGAATATGATTTAGTTAAAGTCGTTATTACAAGAGAACTCGATGATAAAATGACGCACACAATTTTCCGAGCTGTCCAAACTACCCCCTTATCTCAAAATCGAAGAAAATGTAGTCCTACATCCATCAAACCCCACAGAGGCAAAGTAAATGGCTTCAAATCCTCACAATTCATGCGATTTCTGCGGTATGCCATTTGCCTCTCCATGCATGAACGGTATTTTTATGTAGGACTACCTGGTCCTACATTTGATGGGGGACAGGCATGAAGCCGAGGGCATTGCGAGGGATGGCATGGATACAACCCCGACCGATGGGGCAACGATAACTACAGGCCGGGTAGGAGCATCCAGCCATGGAATCATTTTGAAAAGCAAAAGCATCTTACACTGATTATGTTGACAGACGATGTAGGACTACTTTTTCTTCGAATTTGGAATAATCAGAGAAAGCCTCCTTGTGGAGGCTTTCTTTCTTGGTGCATCATCATGGCACGTGGACTGAGGAGGAAAAATGATAATAACACTACGAAACATCGGGAAAATAAACAATGCCAGTGTAAAGATTGAAGGAATCACCGTCATTGCCGGAGAAAATGATACGGGAAAAAGCACAGTTGGTAAATCACTGTTTGTGGTATGTAATTCCCTAAATAGAATGGACGAAAGGGTAAAACGCATGAGGATTTCCGGGGTTGAATCTGAAATCCTACGCTTGCGTAGATTTTATTCCTCAGGCAAGCCTTTTAGACAACTCATTGAGGAAATCGCTTTTGAAAAGGACAAAGAAGTGATTTCCGAAAAGCTGAAAAAACTGTTTTCCCAAAGCGATGAAGTGGATATTTCTGCTTTTGAATTTGAAAGGATTGTTAAAAGGATTGCATCAAGGGCAGCTTTGACTGATGAGGAAGTGCAAAAAACAATCATTGAATCTTGGATAAACGCGGAGTTTAACGGGCAATTGATCAATGTGTTTGAAAACAATGCAAGCATTGGTTTGAC
>OMYM01000132.1 GCA_900315225.1 uncultured Erysipelotrichaceae bacterium
AAGGTTTTCCTGCTGAGTATAGAAGAGGCTAACAATTACTTTCATGATGATAAAGATAGGATTGGACAACCAACGTCCTATTGCACAGCAGGATTGGTTGAGGCATATAAGAAGAGATACGGAGAGGATGGAGATTTTGAGTGGTTTTTTAAAATCTTTAGAGAATCTCCATGGTGGTGGCTTCGCTCCCCCGGTAGCGGTAGTCTCGGCGCTGCCCTCGTCTTCCACGTTGGCTGTGTCTACGCCCTCGGCGACTATGTCAATGATGACAGCGTCGGCGTGCGGCCCGCTTTGTGGCTAATCCTGAATCCCTAATCCTCTAATCTGGAATCGCCACAAAGCGCTGTAGCGCCGAAGGACGGAATAGAGGATTTAGACCTGGCATTCGAAGGAGAATAGCCGCAAGCATAGAAAGAGTAACCTGAACCCCGCTGAAAGCGGGTCGTGCAAGGGTGTTTTCATAAAAAATAGTATGCGCAAGCCACATGAGGGCTTGCACATACTATAGAGGTTTGACTACGTGTATATAGTCTAGCATAAGTGGTTGTGGTTGTCAATTACTTTTTGAGGAAAATGTGATGAAAGAGATGATTTATAGGCCGCCATTTGAGGCAGAATCGTTTTTGCTACAGGTGACACATGGGTGTTCACATAATAAATGTTGCTTCTGTACGATGTATAAGGGCGTAGAGTTTTCGCTTGTATCGGAAGAAGATGTAGATGCGCAATTGAGATATGGTAAGAGATATGATCCAGAGCGCGCGCGGGTGTTTCTAGAGAATGGTGATCCTTTCGCAATGAGCGCTGAGCGGCTCATTGCGGTGTGCGAGAAGATACATGCGTATTTGCCAAAGGTGGAGACAATTGCCATGTACGCCTCAATTAACAACATCAGGAATAAAAGTGATGAGGAATTGAGGCAGTTGAGGGAATTGGGTGTCAATGAACTGAATATCGGAGTTGAGAGCGGATTGAATGATACTTTAGACTACTTGAACAAAGGGTATACATCGGATGAAGCGCTGCATCAATTGCTAAGATTGAAGGAAGCTGGAATAGAGTTTGGGGCGAATGTGATCTTTGGCGCTGCCGGAAAGGGAAGGCATAAGGAGAATGCGGTGGCTACAGCACAGTTGTTGAATAAGACACAGCCGTATCTCATCTTTACAGGAACCATGCATGCAGATTCTGGATGCGTGTTATATGAAGATATTCAGAGTGGGAGATTTGCTGAGCCTACGTTTGGGGAATATCTAGAGGAAGAAAAAGTCTTCATAGAGAATCTTGAAGTTGATGGGTGTCGGTATTTTGCCTTGCATCCGAGTAATGTAACACGTATGCAAGGGTTTCTTCCACAGGACAAGGACTTGTTGCTGGGAAGGAATAGGTGGAATAGGAAGGCATTGGAGAAGATGTTGGATCGAGTTCCCATACGGATGGGAGAAGGTGCAATCATTGGTTGATGGAGCGTTGAAGTATTGTTAGGAGGTAGTTATGGCGGATGGAACACATTTGCATTCCCATGGGCATTATCATTCTCCTGAAGAAAAAAAGAAACAGTTGAATCGGATTGCCAAGGCGATTGGACATCTTCAACATGTGAAGACGATGATAGAGAATGATGAGGATTGTTCGGATGTCATTATGCAGTTGTCGGCGGTGAATGCAGCTTTGCGTGGTTTAGGGAAAGAGATCATCAAAGAACATTTGGGACATTGTATTGTTCATGCGATTGAAGAAGGCGATATTAAGGCTGTTGAGGAGTTTCAAGAGGCGATACAGAAGTTTTTGTGAAAAAACAATTTTCCTCCACGTTTGATGAGGGCTGAATATAACGCATTGGAAGCCACGTTTGGTAATCTTAGTGGTGGTTATTGAACTTCTGTATATTGGTTTTCATGCTTTGTCATTTTATAAAAATATGTTATACGTATTGTGCGCGTGTGCATATTAACAACCGTATAGGAACATCAATGGTCATGCCGTTGATGATAAAATAAGATTAAAATAGATGTATTTAAACATTCCGAAAGGAATGTTTTCATATCTTGAACTTCTAAATTTTGTGATGTATAATAATTGAGATTCTGGAATTATAAACCAAGGAGATTTATATTCCAGTAGAAACAATAAGGTGGACAAACACATATGGAGACAAAAGAAATTATCCGAATGGCGCATGATATCATTGACCGCTGTGCTGTGGAAGATGATCACATCGAATACAAGAAATCGGCATTGAATGTTGTGAAAAATGGCATTTTAAAGACTGCTTGTGCATTTGCAAATAACTATATGAATCGGGAAATAGGACTCCTGTTTATCGGAATCGAGGAAGAGGATGACGAATCGACAGGCAGGAAAGCGGTGCCTGTACGTCCTATTTCTGGTATCGACGAGGCTGTGATTGAGACGACAGAGTATGAGCTGAAAACTCTGTTTTCCCACATCCACCCAAAGCCTGTGTATCATTTGTTGCAGGATAAGATTGATGATCGTTTTTATATTATTCTTGCTGTGGAACCAGGCAGTGACGGTCCTTATGAAACGGATGGGGAGATCGGATTGCCGGCAGGACGGTATATCCGCGTCCGCCGTGATACCCGTAAGCTAAATAAACGTGAGGAGTTTCAGCTTCTCAAGAAATTCGCGGAGTTTCATTTTACTTCCGAACTAAACGAGACTGCAACGCTAGATGATCTGAGCTACGAGTATATGAAGGAATATCTGGTAAGAACGAATGCAGCAGCTGATGTCCGATCTTTATCAAAGCTGGATATGGCGAGATCGTTGAACCTGATAAGCGAAAGTGATTACGGTGGATATCGGGCAAAGAACTTTGCTGTGTTGATGTTTGCGGATAGACCAGCCGATTTCATTCCTTATGCCTATGTGCAAGTGATCAGAGAAGCAATTGGTACAGATAAGATGCAAGGAAAGGTGTTCGATGGTCCTATTTGGATACAGGCTCAGCAGGTTATTCGATATTTTGAGGATAACTTCCATGCTTCATATAATATTCGGGATCCGAGGACCAATGCCACTCATGTTGTGGATAACTGGCCTCCGATTATGTTTTCTGAATTAGTAACTAACTGTATTCTTCATAAGGAATACGCGAAGCATAATTGTGTGGAAATTGCTATTTTTAAGGATCATATCAGCTTTATCAACCATAACAGACCGTTACCTCCTGTGACGATAGAAGACCTGAATACAAAGACGGAGTTCAAGGATCGTAACTATTTGAATGATGAACTGAAGGAAATGTTCTTTAAGCTCGACTTGATTCAGTCATACGGTTCGGGAATCAGACGCGCCAAAAATGCACTCCGCCACAATAAATCACCTGAACTCGTGTTTGAGCCAGACAATGATACGGATGATTATACGGCGGTAACTGCCTATATCAATGAGGAATTTGCTGCAGTACTGGCTGAAGAAGGTCAATCTTTTACAGTGGTGCAAAAAAAAGCTGTTACAGAAAATGGTACTGAGAATGGCACTGAGAACGCCGCTGGAAATGGCACTGAGAGTGGCACTGAGAACGCCGCTGGAAATGGCACTGAGGATGGCACTGAGGCTGCCGCCGAAAATGGCGCTGAGAGTGGCACTGAGGCTTCCACCGAAAATGGCACTGAGAATGGCACTGAGATTATTCCAGAAGAGGCGAAAATACTTCTGGAAAGCTATAAAAACAAAAAAAGATTTACAGCAGAAAAAATGATGAAGGCTATTGTGTCGAATAGCCATATCACAATTCCTGAAATAGCGAAAATATCTGGTTCGAGTGTACGTACTGTGAAAAGATATTTAAAAGAATTCCAACAAGAGAATGTGCTAAGACGGGAAGGAAGTGATACAAGTGGGGAATGGATTTTAAAATAGATGGTAAAAACGAGTGATAGCATAAAAAGTATATGTTTAGCATGGTATTTCTCGTGTGTTGATGTTATAATTCCCGTATTGATGCAAATGTAATCTATAGATGATATTGTGCGTGTTCATGAATGGCAAATGTGAAAATGCGCAGGATATCATGATGTATCAAGCATCATATTGAGGAGGAAGGTATGAAGAATCTGAAAAGACACTTGGTCGTGGTATGCATGGCTCTTCTTATGACGATCTCTCTGGTTATGCCAGTGGTGAAGGCAGAGGAAAGAGATGGTGAAGGCGTTGTTCATGTCTATGGCGACTACACGTTTACTAAGGTTTCCAACCCTACGGCTGGGTCAAAGGAACCAGATGGTATCAACACGAATGATATCACTGGTTTTCCTGCCAATCGATTGAACAGTTATGCCTGGGCTGTGACATCTCGTGGGGATTGCATCTACATTGGGACAAACAGAACATTGTTTGGCTCGGCGCTGAATGCGGTGACGGAGACATTGTTGGCTCAGAATCCGGATGTAGACCCGGAAATGATTAAACGGGCGGTCACATTGGTTTCGGGAGGGGATGTTCCGGTAGATCTACAGGAAGAAGATTATATTCCCCAGATTATCAAGTTTGATGTCAAGCAGGGAACAACGGAAGTGATCTATCAGCCAATGACTGTCAGGGGAGAAGATGGAAGACTGTATTACACAGATAAAGATGGGCAGATTCTTCCTGATGCGGATGTAGCATCAGAGACGGCTTCGTTTAGGTCGGTGATTCAGTACAATGGGAATCTTTACTTTGGTTCGCTTGGAACCAACATGTTGCAGTTGGTGAGGGTGGATGAGGAAGACAACGCAAGCGTTGTCTTTCAGACCATTGGTTTGGTCAGTAGCTTAAGAGCATGCACAGAATACGATGATGGCGATGGGTCGACCATCTACTTCGGGGGACAAGACACAACATATGGTTTTTGGTGGAAGTATCGCATGGAACATTCTGGTGAAGAATATCCGCTTCCCATTGTTATTCGTCGCCTTGACCCAAAGACAGCTGGCAGCGACGATGAGGATTGGAGCGGTCTGGTGGCTGATTTCAGTGATTTTGGCAAATACTCTTATGCTTCGGTATATGTGTCAGGCGGAGGCAATGTGTGGGATCTCTGCAGCTATAATGATAAGCTGTACTTGATTTTGGCGTATGATGGCGGCTGGGCATTGTTCAGAGGCGAAAAGGGTGGGGATAACCCGAATAAGTTTGGCTGGACATGGAAGGAAATCGTTGGTGATGAGGGGAAATATCCTTTGGCGATGAATGAAGAGGTCGCAAAACTCAATAAAAAGTACAATGAATCATACGGTTGTTCGGAATATGCGTCTTCGCTCAAAGGTGCTGGATTGCTTGAATCAACCGCAACGCCGTATGTGTACAACGGAAAGATGTACATTGGTTCGTTTGACAATGCGACATCCATCCAGTCGGAGACAGTGATTAAGGCTATGGTTAAACTTCAGGCAATGCAGGCAGGGCAAGAGGGACCAACATTGGAACAGATCTTTGCGCCAATCTATCAAGTCTTAACGCACCAACAGCATATCTGGGTCATGGATGAAGACGAGAATATTGTTGAAGTGGAAGGAGCCAATGCTCTTTTGAAGGGAACGACAAACGATTATGTGTGGCGTTTTATCGAGTATGATGGAAAGTTGTATACAGGGACATTTGATGCGGCTACAGCATACACGTATTTCGTGAATGCTTCTGTGGAATCCCTTATGTCGCTTTTGGATGAAGAAGATAAGCCTGGGTATCTTTCCGATGTGATGAATGGAACGTTTGCTACGAAACTGAAGAATCTCACATCAAATAAAACGATGATGTCAACCAATAGTGTTGATAAGCAAAGAACAAACGCTGCTGTGGATTTGGCGGAGTGCATTGAGGCATTCTTCCATGATTTAGCAAGCGTTGATGATCTGTTAAAGAGTCGTGAAGCACTTGAAAATGTTGGGACGGTTGCTTTCAATACGGCGAATGCCAAGGCATCCGCCGAAGCAAGGCAGATGGTTGATTGGATGGCGGATGCCTTTGACATTGTTGGCTTGGCGTATTGGTCAAGAGTGAGAAAGATTGTAAATGAAGCGGAAAGTGGCTTTGACATCTTTGTAACAGGTGATGGTGAAGATTGGGAGAAGATCGTAGGTAATGGCAGTGATGATCCGTATAACTATGGCGCACGTACATTCACAATATGCAATGATGAACTGTATGTTGGAACAGCGAATCCGTATTATGGCGGTCAGATCTGGAAGATTACCGAGAAGATGCGCCCAGCAACGGTGGTGAAAGAACCTACGCCAATCGATAATCTTACATATACTGGTGAGCCACAGGAACTCATTGTGCCAGGAGAATCAAATGGTGGCACGATGTACTATGCGGTTGTGGATGGTGATGGTGAAGAAAGCTACACAAGTGATATCCCCACAGCAATCAATGCTGGAACATACTACGTATACTATCTGGTCAAGGGTGATGAGAAGCATTTGGATGGAGAAGTGGTTGAAGAACCTCTTGTCATAACGATAGACAAGGCTGATCCAGTGTATGAGGCACCAGAAGGTCTAGAAGCAACATATGGTCAGAAGCTGAAGGAAGTGGCTTTGCCGGAAGGTTGGCAATGGCTGGATGGCGAGCAGGATGTGGCTGATGTAGGCATGAAGTCATTCACCGCAACATTCACGCCAAGTGACACAGACAACTATCGTGTCGTTGAGAATATTGCGGTGAATGTCAAGGTGAATGCGGATAAGACAAAGCTTGAAGATGTGATCGAGGAAGCGGAAACATACTTCGATAGCATCAGTGATGATAAGCCAAATATCGCTGGAGGTTTGCAACAAGTGATCTCTTTAGCAAAGGTAATCAATGAAACAGATGTCACTTCACAGAAAGAAGTAGATGATGCTGTGCAACAGTTGTTGGCTGCCTTGGCATCAGCTCAAGATGATGCCAACTACACGGGATTTATGTTGGCTGATGGCACTAAATACAATTTCGTGGCAATTGATGGCGAATACTATTGGTATGAGAATAATATCAAGCAAGGAACATACGATGATGAAAAAGGTGTCAAGGACACCCAGTTTGGTGAATTTGTCAGGGGACGTGAGATATTCGACTTCCATACCAATGCGTGGTACTGGTTGGATGCTGTGAAGGATGGAGCGGTAGCGAAGAACAAGGAAGTTTGGATGCCGTATATCTATCGGGGAGAGGAACCTGGTTCCACGGGTGGAAAGTGGGTTCGTTATGATCGCCATGGGCAGATGATCAAGGGGTGGTATGCGAATGACAATGGCGTATACTACTATGATTTGACCACGGGTGAAATGTACAAGGGAACGTATACATTCCATGGTGTGACTTACACATTTGACGCATTGACAGGTATTAGGCAATAAAAAATACAGCCACCCGAAAGGGTGGCTGTTTATGTGTGGGATTAACGCTTTACACGTGCGCCAGCGCCACCCATGATTGCTTCGACTTCGTCGACGGTTGCCATGGATGTATCGCCAGGTGTTGTCATAGCAAGTGCGCCATGAGCTGCGCCATAGTTTACAGCAGCTTCTGGGTTGCCAGTTGTCATGAGGCCATAGACAAGGCCAGAGGCGAATGAGTCGCCACCGCCGACACGGTCCATGATTTCCAATCCATCGTATGCCTTGGACATGTAGATTTCACCATCTGCCCAGCAAAGAGCTTTCCAGTCATTGACGGTAGCTGTCTTGACGGTACGGAGTGTTGTTGCGACTGCCTTGAAGTTAGGGTATGTCTTGGCAGCTTCGCCGATCATCTTCTTGTATCCTTCGATGTTGAGTTCCTTGAGGTTCTCGTCGTTGCCTTCGATCTGGAAGCCAAGGCATGCTGTGAAGTCTTCTTCATTGCCAATCATGACATCGACATACTTAGCGACTTCCTTGTTGACTTCCTGTGCCTTTGCCAAGCCACCGATTGCGCTCCACATGGAAGGACGGTAGTTGAGGTCATAGGAAACGAATGTGCCATACTTCTTGGCAGCCTTGCATGCTGCGATGACTGTCTCGCAAGCCTGTTCGGAAAGAGCGGCGTAGATTCCACCTGTGTGGAGCCAACGGACACCAAGTGTTCCAAAGATGTATTCGAAGTCAAAGTCCTCAGGTGTAGCCTGGGAGATGGCTGTGTTGGCACGGTCTGAGCATCCCATAGCGCCACGGATACCAAAGCCACGCTCTGTGAAGTTGATGCCATTGCGGCAGATACGGCCAATACCGTCTGTCTTCTTCCAGTAGATCAGGGATGTGTCAACGCCACCCTGCTCGATGAAGTCTTTCATCAAGCGTCCTACTTCGTTGTCCGCAAATGCTGTGATGACAGCTGTGCGAAGACCAAAGCACTTGTGAAGTCCACGGATAACGTTATACTCGCCTCCGCCTTCCCACGCTGTGAAAGAGCGGGCTGTGCGGATTCTTCCTTCTCCTGGATCAAGGCGGAGCATGACTTCGCCAAGGCTTACAGCATCAAACTTGCAATCTTTAGGGTCTTTTAAGTTAAATTCCATATTGTTTCCTCTCCTTGGATGTCTATTACATCTCATCATATATGAATGTTATAATTCATTGCGCTAAAATGTCAATGGACAAAAGTTATAAATTGATGTAATTCTAGAACTTGTACATTTGTGAGAGTTTCTAATGTGTCATGATGCCAGTGATTGGATCAAATGTATGTTTCTTTCCATTGATCACATGTTCGCCATGGTACATGGCTCCTGTGATTTTGTCGTAGTAATATACGCCATCATTATTCGCATACCAACCTTTGATCATTTGTCCGTATTTGTCGTATCTGACCCATTTTCCTTCGGTGGAACCGAGTTCTTCATCTTGGAATATGTAGGGGATCCACACTTCTTTGTTTCGTGCGACGGCTCCTTCGTATACCGCATCGAGCCAGAACCATGCGTCTGATTTTGGATCATAGATCTCACGTCCTCGAATCAATCCATCGCCCATGACACCTTTGTCATCGTCGTACGTTCCTTGTCTGATGCCGTCTTCATACCAGTAGTAGGAATCATCGATACCAATCATGAAATAAGGCATTCCATTCCCTAACATGAATCCTGTGTAGTTATCGGTTGTTACAGTTACTTCAACTTCAATGTTCTCTACGACATTATAGTTTTCGGTATCGATTGGGGTGTATCTTGCAAGGAATGTAGCAACGCCTAGTTCCTCCATGCTTGTCGTTTCATTCATCCATGTCCATCCTTCTGGCATGGCAATGGTGGACAATGTCTCTCCATAGGAGGCTGTCAAGCCTGTGGGGATCTCATATGTAGGCATTGCCTTGTTAATCGTGACAAGCACGCTTTCGGGTGTTGTGTTGCGGTAACCTTCGTCTCCCTTCACCATGTGCCACACATAATATGTTCCTGCATTGGTTGCAGTGGGAAGGGTTTCTAGGAATGCTTCTTCCTCAGGTGTGACATTATCGGTAGTTACAGCATAATACATTTTTCCACCTTCAACAGATCCTGCTTCAATGAGCTCTTGCTTAGTTCCATCATACGTCAATTCCTTTGGTGTTGGTGCAGCGACAATTGGTTCGCGGTAGCCTGGCGCAATTCTAGGATAGTAATTTGATCCACCACCTTCTCCTTCGCCTGTGAACTCTTTTCCGGTCGTTGTCAATATACGGGTGAGTTCGAGGCAGATGGATTCTGGTTCAGCAAAGAAGCCTGTCAGATTTGCGTCAACCTTTAATTCAGGACGGTCGTATAATGCCGCATTCCAAAGATCTGCTACACCTGTGGAGCAGTTCATGGTCATTAGTGCATAGTAGTTGTTTTCTGGATTTGCCAGGTATGCCTGGAAGGCTGCGAGTTCACTGGCTGTCAGTTCTACGGTGTAGAACAAGTATGGCGCATGGACATCGTTCTTAGCAAATTGGTTGAATGCTTCACGGTTGATGTCGATGCCTCCATCGCTGATGCCATCGGCAGGATTGGATCCAGTTGAGCGTGTTTCTTTGTATATTTGCATCAGTGTCGCAATCATTGCGTCAAAGGCAAGGGCACCTTCCATCTGTTCGCCATTGTCATACAAATGCATTTGTTGGATCAGGAATTGTGTTGTTTCATTGGCTGCGATCCTGCCGTTTTCCAGTGTTTTTATGGCTGTCACGAGGTGGTTTTCATCATGTGGGTAGTTGGATAGGGTGATGCTTTCTCCTGCCTTCATGGGGATTTTTTCCGCCTCTGCGTATGCTTCATTCCGCTTCACTTCAAAGTATGCTTCACGATCTCCAAGATCCAAATCCTCGCTAAACAACGCTGGATCTATCGCATAGTTCTCTTTGTGATCCTCATAGTCTTGCATGAGATTAACATATGCCTCTGTTGGCTGGTAATAGTCATACCAGCTGGCATCCAGTTCAAGATCGTCATACGGTGTAAATGTGATCAAGCTATGCGCAACAATCTGTGCCTGCATGAAATGCCTTGCCGCAAGCGTAAGTCTTCCTACAGGCTTGCTGGATTGAGGGATAACGGTGTTGGTGGAAGCCATGGAATCTTTTCCGTTATCAGGATCTAGTTTCTTAGGCGCACTGACATACACCCATCCCGTCTCATCAAGGAATCCAGCATCAGGCTCTTCCACGCATTCTGCGTTATTCAGCCAATAGCCTGGAAGCTTGTTCATGATCTCTTCCTTGACCGTCTTAGGCGCATCGATATAGGCGAAGATCCCTTCACCTGAAGGTTCCAGGTAATATGCCGTCTTTTCCCCATTGCCATCCGTGCCAACGGCAGCGTTCCATGCCCTGATCGCTACAGTGGCGCAACTGTTCTTCAGAATAGAGAAACGATTCAAATTTCCTTGCAATGCATTCACCATCCGATCCAGTTGATCCTGTGAAATGTCCAAGGCAAATGTGACATTCTCATACTGATCCCATTCCAGTTTCTGGTTATACAGCTCTCGGTTAAAGCAAACACCACCGCCTACGGTTCCATCCAGGAACATCATGGGATCAACGCCTCTTTCCTGTAGATCGGCGATCATTCTGGCAAAGGCAGTGTCGGGTGTCAGATTCCCATACTTCAGATACGAGAAGAGATTCTCCATGAAAGTGGCTTTCGCAATATCCGGCAAGTCACCGGTCGTCTTGGCGATGGTACTATTCTGGATACATCCCAAGGCAGCCTCAAGAACCGAAAGATCAAAATCACGATACATGCCAATGGTGACGATCTCACCCCGATCCAGTGTCACCGAATTCATCTCCCTGTTCTCGGTGAAGTAATCATCCACCGTTGTTGTCTTGTTGTGGTTGGATCCGTAGGATATGTCTTTTCGGATGTCTTCATAATAGCGATCAGAAATGTCATATCCTGCATAAAGGTCATCCACTGTGATCTCAACTCCATCCTGATAGGACGTGAACAACAGATAGACATGCCCATCATAAAACTGCATGGAATCATTGTATCGGGCAAGAATCTTCAATTGCCCTACAGGCTGTGTCTCTTTCAAGGCATAGACTTTCGTCATCCTTGGAAACAAACCCAGCGACATTGCTAGAGCGAGAATAAGACTCATTATCCTCATCCCTAGGCTTCTTCTTGGATTCATATCATTACCTCCCTGAATATGAATGTAGACTTATGGATCTAACGGTCGACAACAAACCGCAACATCCAGCCATTCCACATATCGGCACGCAGTATGCGCTTCCGATATAGTAGAATTATAGGATTCTTTCCCTGTGTTTTCAATCGTATAATTAACTAAGTTAAAAATATGCTTACATTAACAAAGCATTCATCAAACTTCTAAAACAAGTGCAACAAGAACCTCGTTTTCCATAGCGTTCCATTTTCTGCTGAAAGACAGACATTTTCCTGGCATTGTGGCTTGCATGAGATCGTTATTCGGGCATAATGGAATGTTTTGGACTATAATGATCTGGGAGGTAGATGGATATATACTGGAACGATCAAATATCTGGAACAGATATTTACAATCGTTCCGCATATAACAGCAGGCAGAGGATGCAGAATTCAACATATTTGTGCGTCCAAGTATAAGAGGGAAGTGTAGGCACTGGCGCGAGATTCATGGAGAAGATCGTCTTGCAATGGCATAGAGCTGAATTTGTGTGGCGCACAAGGGACAAGAAAAAGCGTGCTTGGCACGCTTAGTGGTTCTATAGCCTAGGTGCGGGCTTTGGGACATGAGGCTCGCATTCCCCGACTGGACAACTGGATGTATTTCGCATCACAGCACTGTAGTGTCGGATAGGTCAAGTGGTTCCGAAGGCACGGCCAACAGTGTCGGGGAATGCCACTGATGAGCCTTTCTTCATGTCCGTGTATATTATATATTATTACTGTGAAAATGCAATGTTTGGCATGCTTATTGGCAATGACAGTTATCTGGCAATGTTGGAAAGGGGAGGAGTATGTTTTGCGATCAGTTAAAGAAAACGATGTCCTTGCTGGGAGTGACTGGCAAGCAGATGGCGTTATACATTGGTTTGGATCCCTCTGGGATCTCTCGGATGGCATCGGGTGGAAGGGTGCCTGCTAGAACGGGGAAGACCGCTAGAAAGCTCATAGAGGGGATATGCAAGCTTGCGCAAGAGACGGATAGGATGGACGCGTTGCGTCAGTTGGTTGGTTGCGAAGATGAGACAGCAAGCGTCATCCAAGAGGCTTTGACGATGTATCTCTACAGCAACGAAGAAGAATCGGATCGAGATGCCAAGCATCAGAAGAAACTGGAAGGGGATCGGGTGTTTGGAGAGAGATTTGATGCGTTGATGAATATATCTTCTTTTTCCAATGCTCATTTCGCTCGATTGGTGAATATGGATGCTTCATACATATCGAGATTTAGGAGTGGGTTGCGTAGCGCCAAGTCTTCGCCTGAGAATGTCGAAAGAATATGCCGTACATTTCTGGAGAGAATACAGAAGATAGATAAAATAGACGAACTTTCTCATTCAACGGGCATAGACAAAGAGACGCTTTATTCTGAAGAAGCAACCATATTGTTACGTGATTGGCTATGTGGTGAACCGAATGATTTCGAGGTGCAGAAACTACAATCGCTGTTAACGGATATTTTGAGCGTAGAGAACAAGTATATGCAGGCTCCTGAAGAAGAAATCACATATGATATCAACGCTTGCTATATAGGTCAGAAGAGTTTCCAGCAAGCGTGTTTCAGGCTGTTGATGGAGTCTTCTACTGATGGAACGAAAGACCTTTACTTCTATGACGATGCGTCCACGGCATGGATTGACAACGACCCTGTCTTTCGCAGGCAATGGGCTTTTTGCATGGGGAAATGCCTTGCGAAAGGCATACGCATACATATCATACATAACATTGATCGGGAGGTGGATGAATTGATAAATGCCATAACCAATTGGCTTCCCTTGTATTTATCGGGACTGATTGAATCTTTCTATTGTGTCAGGGAGCGTAACCGTCGTTTTAGCAATACCCTTTTCATGTCCGATAAGGCGGTTGTTGAAGGATCACATGTATCGGGGTATAAAAAAGACAGGATGTATAGATATCACACAGATCCCGTGGAAGTAGGGCTTTTCCATGAACAATTCAATGCATTGAAAGAACAAAGCAGGGAATTGGTTAGGCCTATGGCAGGGTTAAGGGAACCTTTATCCTTTGAATCACATGTCAAGGTTATCAGAAACACACTTTCAATTGCGACCATACCATACGAGACTTTGGTCAAGGTGATGGATCGCAATCATACGAAAGAAGCAGATCGCGAATGGATCATCAAGGAATGGCAAGGCATCAGTGGCATGTTTGACAGAGCGGTCCTTACGGGTACATTCGAGGAATATAGTATCTTGGATCCTAACATGAACCTAGATATTCTGAGGACACCATTGAAATACGATCCTGAGACATATGTCGAACACATGGAAGAAATCATCCGTAGATTGAAACAATACCCGGGATATCACTTCTATGCGCTTCCTAGGCAGTTTAGCGAGGATTGTCGGGTGGGAATGACGGAACATACATTGATTATGACACGTCTAAAACATCCAACCCTAACATTTTATCTATCACATCCAAGGGTGATCTATGCGTTCAATGTGTTTCTTGAAAGCTTGGAAAAGAAAGAATATACGGGTGATCAATTACGGGAGTATCTGGAATCTGTCACAAATTCTCAATGACAATACAAAGCGAGGGACATGTCCCTCGCTTTATGTCTAGAGAAGAATTTCTCCGTTGGATTCAATGATTTCCTTGTATCTGTCGTAGGAATTTTTCTTTACTCTTTCGAGTGTTCCATGTCCATCGTTGAAGCGATCAACATAGACGAAGCCATAGCGTTTCTTCATTTCGCCTGTACCAGCGGATACAACATCGATGGGTCCCCACCAGAGGTAGCCAATGCATGGGACACCATCAAGGATTGCTTCGTGGACTTGACGAAGGTGATCCTCGAGATATTTGACTCGGAATGGATCGTCGATATGTCCGGTTTCATCGAGATTTTCGTCTAGGCCAATACCGTTTTCAACGATAAACTGTGGCTTGTGGTAGCGGTCATTGAGAACGTTCATGGTGTAGCGCAGGCCTTGGGGATCGACTGGCCAGCTCCATGGTTTTGGCGAACATTCCTTCAGGAATGGGTTGGTCTTTCCCTTGATTCCACCGGTGTTGGAGATCATGGCAGCGTCTACGGCATATACAGCTGAGCGGTAGTAGCTGTAGGAGATGAAGTCCATGACATTTTCTTTGATCAACTGGAGACCTGCTTCATCCATTGTTGGCTTGAGATCTGGGTTTTCGTTCCAAATACGGTGGACATAGCCAGGGATCTCGCCAAGCATCATTGGATCACTCATGTAGAATACAGCCATTCTTTGGGTGTTGAGAGCGCCAAGGACATTGTCAGGGTTACAGTTGTCGGGATATGTGGCAGTGCCAGAGGCAGTCATCATGTTACCGATTTGGGAATCGGGATCGAGTTCGTGGCAGAGCTTGACCGTCCAAGCATTAGCGACCAAGATATTGTAGTATGCTTGCCAGATTTCTTTTTGGGTGATGGATCCGATGGGATCATTCTTGTCGGCAGGATCAGTGATGTTAAGCATGCCTGCCGCAACGAATGGATTCCTTAACATGGCGTTGACTTCATTGAACGTCAGCCAGTATTTCACCTTTCCCTTGTATCTGGTGAATACGGTCGTCACATATCTCTTCCAGAAATCGATCATGACAGGGTTGGACCATCCGCCATATTCTGTCAACAGATGCAATGGTGTCTCGTAGTGGGACAGGGTGATGCAGGGGGTCATTCCGTCTTTGATCATTTCATCGAACAATGCATCGTAGAATTTGAGACCTGCTTCATTTGGTTCGGTTTCATCGCCATTGGGGAAGATTCTTCCCCAGGCAATGGAGGTGCGGAAACAATTGAATCCCATGCCTGCCATGAGGGCGAGGTCTTCTTTGTATCGGTGGTAGAAGTCAATGCCATCATGGCTGAGGTAGACTTTATTGGGGTCGAGGGACATTTCCCATTTGTTTGTTTCGTAGTTCCACTTCAGTCCTGGATCTTTGGATCCGATGCCTACCATGATATCGGTGACATTGGGTTGCTTGCCATCCGCAAGCCATGCGCCTTCGAGTTGGTTGGCGGCGACAGCGCCACCCCAGAGGAAGTTCTTTGGAAAGCTCATAATAGTTACTCCTTTTCTGTGTGTAAAAAAGTGTAACACAAAAAGAAAGCAAACGCCATCTTTTTGTGCCATTTAATCCAGATGCCTGTGATTTCATTGCGTGTGAAGGTGCTTTTGGCAGTGAATAAGGTCTTCCTCGGAGTCTGAGGAACGGAAGCCAATCCCTTCCGTCCGTTTCTTACGGTCGTGCGCAAGGGTGTCAATCTGGGTGTACCACTGCATTGGTGAAGAAAAATGATTTTCGTTCTGCTTTTGAATCAAAATCTTTCAGCAAGATTTGACTTACATTATGAAACATGATATATTGTTCTGCACAAGGACTATAGCTAAAAATGATGCAGGAAAGGAGGAATACGGTGAAACATGATACGTATAGACTAAAGGCAAGAGAAGAGTTTGAACGCATGAAAAAACAGGAAAACTATTGTTTCTCATCAGCATTGAATGAGACTGCGACATTGGATGATTTGAATGGTGATTACATACGAGAATACTTGGCAAAGACAGGAACCCATAAAGATCTGCTTGCTTTGTCTAAGACCGAACTTGCGCGGTCAATGAAATTGATTGGCGAGAACGAATATGGAGAGTCAAGAGCAAAGAACTTTGCGGTACTGATGTTTGCGGATAGACCTGCCGAGTATATTCCGTATGCATACTTGGAAATGATATGAGAAGCCGTTGGCACGGATAAGATGAAGTCAAAGAGATTTGATGGACCGATATGGAAACAGGCAATGCAAGCAATTCGTTACTTCAAAGAAGAAATTTCCTCTTTCTATAACGTTCGCGATCCAGTGACAAATGAAACCCATATTGTATACAACTAGCCCGAAACGATGTTTATAGAATTGCTGATGAATTGCATTCTTCACAAAGAGTACGCCAACGAGAACTGCGTAGAGGTCTACTGGTATTCGGATCATCGGATCATTTGACATTTATCAGCCACAATCGTCCACTTCCTCCAGTTACAATTCAGGATCTTAACGAAAAAACCGAGTTTGTGAACAGGAGATACCTGAACAATCCGACTTTTGCAATTGTTTATACACCAAAATAGATAACCGCATAAAATAAAGGTTTTTCGGCTGGTAAGCACTTCAATATGGTGTATAATTGTACACATAGATGGCTAACCCTGAGGGGGAAGCCAAAATGCTTCTCCCTGCCCCACAAAATGGTGCCGATTCAAATTGGTGTATAAACAATTGCAAAATTCGGATGAACAAGAAACTAAAGGAAATGTTTTTTGATTTAAAGTTGATTCAGTCATATTGATCGGGAATTCGAAGGGCAAAGAATGCCATGGAATAAAACAAGTCTCCAAATCTTGTGTTTGA
>OMYM01000293.1 GCA_900315225.1 uncultured Erysipelotrichaceae bacterium
ATAACGCGCATAGTACATATTCGTCTTCTTTCCCGTCACCGCATGCAGATTCAATAATCCGAAATAATCTGGAATAGCGATATTCATCGGGCAAACCTCCATGCAATAGCGACAACTTGTACACGGTACCTTGATCGAACGATTCAATTCTTGTTCAATCCGTTGTGCCAAAGCGTGTTCTTCTTCGGAAAGAGGAACAAACTTCTGCATGTATTCTGTATTGTCCAATACCTGTCCCACCGTGTTCATGCCACTGAGAACAACCTTGACCTGTTCCAAGGACGCAACATATCGAATTGCCAAGCTTGCAGGAGAAGGCGCATTGTTACCATAGAAGTCGGTAAAGAGATTCATCGCTTGCTCGGGCAGCTTGGCAAGCTGTCCTCCCTTGACAGGCTCCATGACAATAATCTCCTTGCCATGCTTCGTTGCGATCTCATAACACTTGCCAGACTGTGCCACAGCACTATTCCAATCCAAATAATTGATCTGTAATTGCACAACATCCACCTCTGGATGATCTGTGAGAATCTTATCCAATGTCGCTGCGTCATCATGGAAAGAGAAACCAACAAACCTTGCTAAACCTTGTTCCTTCAACTGCTTCAAGAACGCAAATCCCCCAAACCGTTCCGTATTTGGATATCGATCTCTGCCAAGGTTATGAAGAAGATATACATCGAAGTAGGACACGCCGCATCTTTGAAGCTGCTCGGAAAAGATTCTCTGATAGTCTTCGCTAGACTTCACTTTCAAGATCGGCATCTTGTCCGCCAACATATAACGGTCACGAGGATATCTCTCCACCAGACATTGACGCACAGCATCCTCGGAACATTCTTCATGATACGGATACGCCGTGTCAAAATAGCAGAACCCCCTCTCCATGCATATATCCACCATCTGCTTCACCAAGGGAATGTCAATACTCTTGGGATCCTCTGTATTCGTCAATGGCAAGCGCATCATGCCAAAGCCAAGCTTATGATTCAATGTGATACCCATGTGTTTTACCTCCATATATTTTTATCTATGCATGTTACATGTACTATAACGATTATATCTTATGTTAAAAAGAATTACAACTACAATCCAACAATTTATTCCAGAATGAAATCTCTTCGCAAGATTATTCGTCATCACATTCCTTTCCCAAAGAAAGGGTTGTCTGGTATAATTACCAACAAAGGGGAACAAGACGATGGATGAACTAGAGAGAATGACAGAAGAAGTAAATCCCGTGTATTTGACAGCTAGGTCCTGTTTATATATGTGTGCTAGAAATGGGGAGGAAGATGCCAAGAAACTACTTGACATCTTGCAACGCCATGAATTAAGAGAGAAAGATGTTGAACAACATCTTTCTCAAGATGCCATGGCATTGCTAGAGAAAGCAAATTCTGGCTATACAGCCAATATAGAGGCACGTTACTACACAACCGAGAACTATATCAAGGAATTAGGGATTACCCAGATACTTGACTTGCCTTGTGGCTTTAGCTCAAGAGGATTAAGGCTTGCGAAAGAACAGATCGATTACTACGGATGTGATTTGCCAGCGGTAATCAATGAACTGCTTCCTGCCATACGTCAACTTGTCAAACAAGACGATAAGCAATACCTGCATTACAGTGCAGCGGACGCAACGAATTATGGCTCCTTGAAGAAAGCATTGAAAGATGCTAAAGGGGAACTGTTGATAACTACAGAAGGCTTGTTACCATATCTCACACAGTCGGAGACAGAAGAATTCTTCTTGAATGTAAGAAAACTGATTGGTGAATATGGTGGATGCTGGATTACCATGGATATTCCTCTTGCGCAGAAGGAGGAAGAGATCATGCGATGCATTCTGGGCGATGACTATGCGCAAGCAATGTCCTTGACAAACAACGAAGCTGGCATGCATGAGAGTGTTTTGTTCGACAAAGATGAGGAAACTGTCCTACAGTTTATCGATGACATGGGCTTTGACTTGATGAGGATCCCTGTGATGGATTATTTGCCAGAGGAATTGGCATCCTTGAAGAATCTTCTCTACAAGACAAGAAACAACGCCATGGAACTCTACCGTCAACTAGAGCTATGGGTCATGGTTCCCTGGAAAGATGAAACAGAGAAATACCATGCGAAAAGAGACGCTTTCTCAGCCGAAGCACACGTAAAGAAAGACAAGATGAACATTCGTCTATCAGGAAGACTGGACACAATCTCTTCACCCGACCTGTTGACATTGTTTAGAGAACCCGAGAAAAAGATCGTTAAGATCAGGATCGATGCAAGTGACTTGACGTATATTTCTTCTGCTGGATTGAGGGTTTTCATGATCATGTACAAATCCTTGCCAGATGGCGATTTCAAGCTCTACAACGCCAGTGAAAATATCAAGGAGATACTAGAGACAACGGGATTTGACTTTCTTTTGTAAAGCATATCATTATTGCTGTATACTAGAGAAAGAAAGCGAGGAAATGCAATATGAAATCTCAGGTTTTCAATCCCTATCTACCCTCATGGGAATATATACCGGATGGAGAGCCACATGTATTTAACAATAGACTGTATATCTATGGGAGTCATGATCGTTTTAATGGTACTCTTTATTGTTTGAATGATTATGTTTGCTGGAGTGCCCCTATTGACGATCTTTCTGATTGGCGCTATGAAGGTGTCATTTACCGCAGGGAGCAGGATCCCAATTTCTCTATCTACCCCAAGCCGATGGAGTGGATGGAAAGGGCTTTATATGCGCCTGATGTCACTCGTGGACCAGATGGGAGATACTACCTTTACTATGCATTTGACTTTGTGGGGGTGATCTCTGTGGCGGTCGCAGATCATCCTGAGGGACCGTTTGCATTCTATGGCGATGTGCATCATAAAGACGGTACGGTGTATGGCAAGCGTCCAGGTGATGAATTTGCTTTTGATCCCGGCATATTGACCGATGACGATGGCAGGGTTTGGTTGTATTCAGGATTTGGCTCAGCTGAAATCTGTCGCATGATGGGAAATGAGACAACCGAAACAGGATGCGACTGCATTGAGCTTGAAGCAGATATGATCACAATCAAGACGGAAGCTGTCAAGATCATACCAGGTAGAGCCAATGGCACAGGAACGCCGTTTGAAGGACATGAATTCTATGAAGCAAGCTCTATCCGTAAGTTCAACGGAAAGTATTATTTCATCTATTCTTCAATGTTATCGCATGAACTTGCATATGCTGTCAGCACAGAAGGTCCTAACCGTGGATATGTCTATGGTGGTTCTTTGCATTCTAACGGAAACATCGGATATCAAGGTAATCAAATAGCCCAATGTTACTGGGGCAACAACCACGGTTCAATCGAACGGGTTAACGGGAAATACTATGTCTTTGGTCATCGCCAAACAAACTACACCGAATTCTCTCGACAAGGAATTGCTGAAGAAATTCACATGGATGAAAACGGACACTTTGCCATGATGGAAATGACCAGTTGTGGACTCAATGGCGCTCCTCTCAAGGGATGTGGCACATATGAAGCACGGATTGCTTGTGTCCTAAAAGCAAAGGAAGGCGCATGCAAGATCACTGAGATCAAGGACAAACACACACATCCTTCCTTCACCCAGACGGGTGAAGATAGGATGTGTGATCCTGACCAGTACATCTGTCATCTCAACGATGGCAGCGTTGCTGGATTCAAATACTTCTTGTTCAATAACCCAACGAAGATCACGATCAAGGTAAAAGCGGATGCGGAAGGAATCATGGAAGTACGCTATGATGAAAAAAGTACACCTGCCGCATGTATCCAAGTATACCCTTCAACAACACGTACTGAGTTCAGCGCAAATATTCTTCCCGTTAACGGTGTATACCCTCTCTACTTCACATGGAATTCTTTAGGAAGGACTGATTTCTTCAGCTTTACAATTGAATAAAACATGATATCCTTACTGTATGAATACAGTAAGGATACTATTGGTTGGCGATAGCCATGGGGACAGGGAATCGCTTGTCTACCTAAAGAAACTATACAGTGACTATGACTACTTGATTCATCTGGGAGACAGTGAACTGTCTCCCAGGGATCTTGAGGGATATTTGTGCGTCAAGGGGAACCATGACAGTTTCCCAGAGACTTTCATTCCTTTCTGCAGGATATTGGAAATACTGGGGCATAGGATCTATATATGCCATGGACATAAAGACTTTCCCCGGTATTTCAAGTACGAAAACATGATAGAGAATGCAAGAAGCCAAGGATGCGATACGATTTTCTTTGGCCATGTGCATGTATGCCAAGACAAGGTGCAGGAAGGGATACGCTTGTTGAATCCAGGATCGGTGTATCATAACCGCGATGGAACCCATCCTTCCTACATGACAGTGGCTATTAACGAGGATGGGATCCATGCGGAAAGGATTGACTACATAGCTCCATCAAAGATGAATGAGAAAAAGGGATTCTTGGAAAAGATACTTGAGAGACTTGCGGGAAGGGACTAAACCAAGATAGTTCTTAATCTTGTAGTTCCTGTTTAGGCAAATGATGCTTTTCAGCGAAGTCCCATGCCTGGCTTCCTGGATGAGCGATGATCGTTGTCTCCCTACAATCTTTCATTTCTTTCCTTTGGCACATGAGGATTCTTGTATTCCCAAGAAAAGTCAAGTATTTTAAATTCAGAGCCCACAAGGAACTTAGGGTAAACAATTCTACATCCTTTGGAATGACAAGTTCGCGGATTTTCCAACAAAAGGGAAATATCATATCTCTTTTGTCTGTTATATGTATTTTTTTCAACGATGAAGGAAGCGTAACCTTTTCCAGAGAATGTAAAGCATAACATGTGTCCGCATTGATTTCCTCAATGCCTTCCATAAAGAATATACTCTTGATTTCATTGAGTGTAAGTTCATGATCATAGTCCTTTACATTAAATTTCAAGAAAGCATTGCCTATGGTCTTGACGGGGATGTCATCAATACGATTAGGCACAATGACATCTGTTTCCTCTCCAATGTATCTATCCAACGTAGCATATCCGTCTTTTATCGTATACTCCCAATTCTTTTGCACTTCTTCCAATGAACAGGTGTCGTTGAGACTTTCATCAAAGTCCCATTGCGCATCCTTCAGATAGTCCATGACCCATGCGACATCTTGTATTCTGCCATCATCTCGAAGTTCTTTCACAAGCATGTCTCGGTGGTCTGGATTGTTGAGCCATCCTTCGTCCATGGCAGCCTGTATCAGCTCATGATCGTCCTTGATCGCCTTGATTATTGTCTTGATTGGCACGCGTGGCTTGACGGGAGACTTTAGAACCATCATGCATGTTTCTTTATTCTGCAGGACTTTCTCTTTGACCATACGCCTAGTCACCGAGAACCACCCGAAATATTTATGCATTGAAAGAAGCTTTTCGACAATATCCTCTTCACGGTTTGATGACACAATATTCTGAATGTATGTATTCCACCAATATCCAGTTCGATTCTTTATTCCCTCAAAGCTTTCTTCCGTCAAAACAACACCCCTTTGTTCAAGCAGATGAAGCATAGTTGTGTCATTTGCGACAATGGCCACAAACAATGCGACCGATGGGACAAAACCCGTCTCCACCTCATGTTCAATGATAAATTTCGCATTGTCTAAACGGGAATAATTGTCGTTCACGTATCGATAATATTCACAATCCTTAACAATACATCCTGATTCTATAGATCCTTTTAATCGAAAACCATGTTTAACCAAGACTTCACATTTCTTAACATTTCCATGCCTCACAGCAAATGCCAGTTCTCCTCCAGCCATGCCAAAAACCCCTTGGTTTATCGCCATTTCAATTTCTTTCACATTGCATTTGGAAAGGATTGTCGTTGTCATCAAATAATCATAATATTCATGTTCATCCGGGTATCTCAAGGGAACATTATGATCCTTACGAAAAGCATCCACAATATCCAAGACAGCTTTATACCTCTTCTCATAATCGATCATATACAGTTACCTCCTAGCCTTATATTTCATTATATTATACTATAGAGGCAAAAATAGTCAATACTAAAATTTCCCAATCATGGAAAAAAACCGAAAATGCATTTTCGAATATTTCAATGCATAGACTGTCCTTTGTTTTCATCTGTTCGAAAATTATTTCTCAGCAAGTGGAAAAAATGTTATAATAGCATAAAGTACCGGGCGAGGTGAGAATCATGAAAAAACGCATAAGACACAGCATGCTTGTAAATCTTGGGATAATCTTCCTGATATTCACATTGGTAACTTTATCTATCACCAGTGTTTTAACATATATGTATCAAAGTCGCAGTGAACTAACGCGGCAAAAAGATCGTTTACAAAATGTTGCGACTTATATGTCGGACATATTGTCTGATAAAGCGGAAGATTTTGTTACATATCAGAGATTCTTCATGGAGCATTACGAAGAAATGCGCATTCCCGCAGACTTTACAGCTGACGACATGGCTGCCACACGCGCAAAGTTCGTCCATATGTTCAACGAAACATATCCTGGAAGAGTCATGGGCATTGATGTCAAGTTGGAAGAAATGCCCATGACAATACAACTGGCATACGCTGAATTCAGGCATGAGTATTATTGTCTCATATTTGAAGCTGCTCGGGATACATTTGGTCTCCAGTATGTCTATTATTTCATCCCTGATGAAGAAACAAATACCATCTGCTATATGTTTAATCCGACCAGGGAAGTTGGTCAACCAATCGATGAAAGTTGCCTACTTCTAGGCAAATCACAATATCAAGACCCTTCTGAACACCCTAATATGTGGCAAGCTTGGTTATCAGGAGAAAAATCTGGGGAATGTGATGTATTCCGCAATGATTTCGATAACACCTATGCATGGTTCACACCTGTCTATTGCGAAGGAATAAAACTTGGTGTCATCGGAACCGAAATAACTATCTCCAGTTTCAACCAATTGTTCTTTACCAACGTTTTGCACCAGATTCTTGTTACTGCATTGGTATTGATCCTAGCTGTAATCATCATACTGATTGTACTCAATGACGCTTACGTTGAACGCATCAAGAATCTGGCAAATGATATTGACAATTACAGCGTGAACAAAGATGCTTGCATTGCTCAACGCATCGAAAAAGAGACTTCTGGAAAAGACGAGATCGCTGAATTGGGTAAACACACAGCAGCCATGATCCTAGAGCTAGAAAACTACATGAAACGCATCATAGATATCCAAACCCAACTCACGCTTTCCGAAGAGCATGCGAATGCCATGGCAGAACTAGCCCATAAAGATGCCTTGACCGGTGCCCTCAACCGCAATGCATACGAGACAGAAGTACAACGTCTTGACTGGCATATAGCAGACAATAAAACACGCTTTGGCATTGTCATGGCAGATGTCAATCACCTCAAAAAGATCAATGACACCTATGGCCATGAACGTGGTAATCGGGCAATCAAGAACGTCTGTTACTTGTTACGCGGCACCTTTACGACATCAACTGTATACCGTATTGGTGGCGATGAATTCGTTGTATTGGTAGAAGGAGATGACTATGACGCTATTGAAGAACGTATCGCTTCTTTCAACGAACACATCGAAGAACTCCAAGAGAAACCTGGTTTAAACGAGTGGGACAGAACTTCCGCATCCATAGGCTATGCCCTCTATGAACCTAACAATGATGAAAGTGTTGAACAGGTGTTCAAACGGGCAGACATTGCTATGTATGCCCGCAAAGTAGCCATGAAAGCACAAAGAAAATAATAAACCAGGCACAAGTGCCTGGTTTATTCATTGTTCTTTACGCTTCTCTTCCAGAATGCCCATCCCCCTCATGTACTGAACAGCTAATTCATCTGTCTCATGTTTGAGATAAAGATCTTTCACCAGATTGAGTGATGACAATGCAT
>OMYM01000318.1 GCA_900315225.1 uncultured Erysipelotrichaceae bacterium
AAAAATGAACTTAGGAAAGGAATCCGAGACACTTGAATTCAAGAAGTCAACTTCGGAATTGAAGGAAGGGATGATTTCTATAGCATCCATTCTGAATAAACATGGTGTTGGAACATTGTATTTTGGCGTAAAACCAAATGGTGATGTAGTTGGACAGACTGTAGCTGAATCATCTATTAGGGATGTTTCAAGAGCCGTGTACGAGAATATTCGACCTCAAATATTTCCTGTTATCGAAGAAGTTGTTCTGGAGGGGAAACACTTGATTAAGGTTGAGTTCAGCGGTAACAATACCCCGTATTCTTCCGCAGGGAGATACTATCTTCGAACTGCCGATGAAGATCGTGTGGTTTCTCCCGAAGAGCTTAAAAGCTTCTTTGTTGCCAATGAGTACAGGGAGAAATGGGAGAAAACATCCTCCAATGACTTGGCAACTCAGATTGACAAGAAAGCAGTCAAGGCATTCTGGCAGAACGCTATCTCTGTAGGTAGGATTCCAATGGGAAGATATACATGTCCAATTATCTTGGAGAGATACGGATTGGTGAATGGGGACTATCTTAATAATGCTGGGAAGTATTTGTTTGGGAATTCAAAGCCAGTCACGCTGAAGGCTGCCATATTTGCAACAGATGATAAGCTCACATTCCTCGACATGAAGCTGTTTGAGGATAATATCTACAACCTTCTTGGAAACGCAGAGGATTATATTTTGAGAAACATCCGCTGGAGAGCTGAAATTGTTGGCACAGAAAGATCTGATATACCAGAAATCCCTGTTGCTGTTATCAGAGAAATATTAGCAAATGGTTTTGCACATGCTGTCTACAACGGTCCTACAAATCACGAGATCTGTATTCATCCAAGCATGATTACAATTTATAGTCCAGGTGAATATGCCAGTGCCTACAAACCAGATGAATATATGAAAGGAAATTATGAATCTATGATTCGTAATGCAACGATTGCCAAGATCCTGTATCTTAATAAATCGATAGAACGGTTGGAAAGTGGATATAAAAGGATTGAGGCTCTGTGCAAGGATGCTGGTGTAAGATTCTCTTATGAAAACAATAAGCTTGGATTCAAGTTTATTCTTTACAGGTCAAAAATTCAAATGGATATTCAGACGGCTGATTTGAACAAAACCGAGAAGTCTGTTCTAGCTTTGCTGATGCAGAACCCTGACTCTTCAAGAGGAGAGATTGCCGAAAGAATATCAAGAACAGTCAGAACGGTACAGAGGGTATTGGTTTCTCTGAAAGATAAAGGTTATATCCAACGCATAGGGTCTAAGCAAGAACCGAAATGGGAGGTATTAAGAGTTCTTGCTTGATAACTATAGAGGGTTTTCGAGAGATATTATTTCAAGAACGCTTTGTCATGTGGATTACAATAGTCGTATAAATTGTATGATTTGGTTCCAAGCGTATTATTGGCAGGAGGGAAATTCAAAGTGACATTCGAAATGTCACTTCGATGTCACTTTGAAAGGGAGCAGCAATCCCGTTTTGCCTTGTTCGATGCTGAAGAACCCCGCTGTTTTAGGCGAATTCAGGAGGTGTGTCCATCCGAATTCTAGACAGTCGGGAAGTCCAAAGTGACATTCGGAATGTCACTTTGAATGTCACTTTGAAAGGAAGCAGCAATCCCGCTTTATTATTTGAATTATCTCGGAACTGTGATAATTCAATGGCGATGGAGAAGGAGAAGGTCTTGCAAGTTTATCGAATGATGAACCATTTGAATTGTTGCCATGTATTAAAATTGCATGAGCAATCATAAAATTTAAAGATTATGATAGTGAGATGCTATAGGAGGCTAAGGTGGTTGACACTAATGTAGGAACGATTACGCTTGAAGGCGAAGATGCAAATAGGTTTTTGCGTTTATTGCTACATCCTTCAGATGAAGAGGTCGCAATGCGTAACGCTTTGTCTGAGCAGATTGATAGAAATGTTACGATCATTGAAAGAGCTAATGGCTTTGATGCAATTATAACTGACTTGGATTTGTCTTTCTTGGATGAAAAGAAGCCACATGAAAGTTATAATAATGGTGATAACGATACGAAGTGAGAGGAGAACGTTGGATGGAACTAGAATTTGATATAGAGGAATTGCTTAAGAAGAATAATATAGAATCTGATCGGGTAGAATTTAAGAAAGGTTGGAATCCAGATGATATTTACAGAAGTATTTGTGCATATGCAAATGATTTTGATAATATCGGAGGAGGCTATATTCTTGTAGGCGTGGATGAAATAGAAGGTATTGCCATACGGCCGGTACTGGGCATTCCTAAGAATACGTTTGATAAAATCCAACAGGACATGGTTGGCTACAATCGGAAAATACATCCGTTCTATTTTGCAAAACTAATACCTGAACAAGTTGATGGCAAGGATATCATAGTGATATGGGTTCCTACGGGAATGCAGAGGCCATATAAGACAATTGAACATGTTACGTCAAAACATGATAATAATTATAAATATTTTATAAGGTATGGTAGCAATTCTGTAGTTGCAACAACTGATCAAGAAAGAGAATTGCTTTCGATGAGCGCGCATGAACCATTTGATGTTCAGGGAAATCCATTAGCAACTATCAATGATATCTCGTCGGTTTTGTTGGAAGATCATTTGAAGAAAACAGGAAGCAAACTGGCAAAACAGGTAGCTAAGCTTGGTGTCAAGGAGATTCTTAATCAAATGGACTTGCTGAATGGTCCGTTAGAAAGACAATGGATTAAGAATGTTGCGTTGATGATGTTCTGTGACCATCCAAATAAGTTCTTTCCATACATGCAGGCAGAAATAGTTCGTTTTCCGAACGGTAGTGTTGAGGATCCGAAGAATTTCATTGAGATTCCTCCTATTACTGGATCAGTGCCGCAAATCATTCAACGTACCATGCAGACGTTACAAGATATTGCAATTCGAGAATATGTTCAGAAAGTACAAGATAGAATGGAGGTCAACCGCTTCAAGAGCTATCCGTATGAAGCATTAGAAGAAGCGGTTGTCAATGCGTTTTATCATAGGGACTACTTGAGCCATGAACCAGTCCATATTGAAATTGAGCCTACATGTATCAGAATTATAAGTTTTCCTGGCATAGATCGTTCAGTGCCGATGAATCTTATAGAAAAAGGCGAAAGATTTAAGTCTAGAATTTACAGAAACCGAAGACTTGGTGAATTCCTGAAGGAACTGAATCTAACTGAAGGAAGATGCACTGGGATTCCTACAATTCAAGCAGAACTCAAAAAAAATGGCTCACCTAGAGCTGTGTTTGAGACAGATGAAGATAGAAAGGCGGTCTGCGTAACAATTCCAATCCAGCCAGAATTCTATCTTAAAACAATAGAGAAAGAAAGTACTCAAAATTCAGTTGTTGATATAACTGAAATAGAAAATAGAATTCTAGATTTGGTTCGCGAGGAACCTAATATTTCTCAGGCAAGCATGGCTGACAAGTTGAATGTGAGCACTAACCATATCAAATATTATGTACGAGTACTTATTAAAAAAGGACTGTTGAGCAGGAAAGGAAATAATCGTTCAGGAGTATGGGTAATTAGGAATATTGGGTAGTTTATCAAGAGGTGATTGTACATCGCTATGTACGATGAAATGCCTTGGACTTTTCAACAGGATTGGGTGGGATTGGATGTAATCAACTGTTTTCATCCAATCCTACCCAATCCTACCCAATCCTACCCAATCCTACCCAATCCTACCCAATCCTACCCAAACTACCCAAACTACCCAATCCTACCCAAACTACCCAATCCTACCCAATCCTACCCAAACTACCCAAACTACCCAAACTACCCAATCCTACCCAAACTTCAATTGACACAACGAAAATATGATTGATGAACCATTCACTTTATACGTTGATTTTCCAAATAAGCTAACTAATATTTTCATCTATTATTTTTAAGACCAAACACGGAGATCAAGGAACTTGACTATATCCATGCGGGATGTTATGCAGGTGGGGAATACATCAACAACCACACAGAGTCGGAAAGGGAGGTCGTCCTCTTGAAGAGTCTTGGCGTTTCGCCAGAAAACCTTGACGATCTTGCGGCGGAGCAGAATAAAAGTGAACTGGTCAATGATTCCTTTTCCCTTCGTCCCAAAAATAATATGCATCATTTAGGATAATATATCTGAAGCAGAATCGCTTGCAACAGGAAGGTGTCCGCTTTATGTAGCCCTGATAAGGGCACAAAAGTGAGCGTATATCACAAGCATTTCTGAAGGATGATGATGCTATGAAAAAGGTATAGTAACAGATAGGAAGGATATAGCAAGGCATTCGATGAAGGCATTTAATCGGCAGTTTAAGAATGAAATCTTGAAACTTGATGAGGATTTTCGGATCCTGATTACAGCACATGAAATGGATAAGCTATCGCAACAAAAAAATTGACCACGATGCAAAAAAGGGGAATGGTCTTTCGCGTGATTCGATGCGGCTGGCTAATGCATATAGACACCTTCAGATTTATGAAAAGTGAAATTTTATACGATTAAGGTTTCTTGGCGGTCTTTGTTATAGGATTCAAGTGGAGAGATAGCTGCCGATATGAATGGCAGTGTAAAGAGCTAAATAAATATGGGGAAAATTTATAAGAATACTAGAATTGCCTATATGCTTGAAGGAGCAAAGCAGAGTAGGTATAAAGCTTCTCATTAGCTTCGTTATTTGCGGAAGATTGTTGATGGGAATAAAATGCTGTTGAGTCCGAGGGAGATAGAATCGTTAATCGATACCGGAGAACTAACGATGTTTCAGGTTGTAACACTAAAGAGAGCCATGCAGCCTGGAACCATTACAAATAGACGTATTGCCAACCTAGATCAAAAAACAACAACGCCAATGGTTAGGGAACTTATGAGGAAACGCAAACATGCTTGAAAATGAAGGCTTAATCAAAAAACCAGCATTTTGCTGGCTTTTGAGTCATGGTAATTTTGCGACTGGGCGATTGTTTCAGATTCTGATCAGTTCAATCCTGCATGTATGTTCTTTCGTGTGAGGACTGTAATTGATGCCGATGAGAAGGACGTTGCCATGGTATTCCGCTTTCCGCAGGTGGGCGATGTAGTCCTTCTCGTTGATTTGGCTGATTGCCTTGTTGGTTGATTCACCGTGCTTCAGCTCCACAAGCATGGGGGTGTCGCTAGACTTCTTGAGTGGTTTGAAAAGAATGTCCACATATCCCTGCCCGCTGGAAAGTTCTTCGAAGGATGTGAACAATGCGTTTGGAGAAAGGTTGAATGCATCGAGTACAACGTAGCGCAGCGCCTGCTCGTTGTTGTAGTGGATGGGAGGTCTTTCATCGTGGATTTCCTTGAGAAGCCTTGCGATGGTCTGGTTATCCATGTCTCTTGCGGCTTCAATCACCTTGTTGCATCTATGGACACGCTTGAAGGATTCTTCGTTTGGGGCTCCCGCGAATGCATCAAGCATCTGCTGGCGAATCTCCAGGTTGGGGATTCTGACAGTGTTGGAACGGTAGTCGTAGGCAAGGTATCCAAGGTGGACAAGGACGGTCAACACCTTGTCCTTTGTATTTACCTGGTCGAGACGATTCTGGAATGTATCAGGGTTAATCTTTTGTTTCCTTCCGTCAAGCAGCTTGTTCATTGCATCATAGACACCATCAAGATCCGTGTAAATGTAGTCGGTCAACGCCTCCATGGCGGATGTCTTGGACCAATGGCTTGAATAGTCATCGTTCTTCGCCGCCTCCATGACGGAGGATGGGCAGTACACCTCCTCAGCACTAGGAAGATTGTAGCCATCATACCAATCTTTCATCAGTTGTTCATCGGCACCAAATCTATCGCACACTTTTCGCACATCCTCTTGGGTGAAACCGACATACCTTGCTAATGGACCAGGATTGATCATTGTTCTCTCCCTGAAGTCGGAAAGCGCCGAGTGGGTATTATACCTGATGATAGGAAGGATTCCCGTCATGTACACGCCGGCAAGGTAGAGATCCGTATCCTGGGAACGGAACAATGAACGCAAAAAAGCAATGTAATCATTGATCATTGCTGGATTTTCCTTTTTGGGTTTGAGTTTTTTCCGTTTGTCCTTGAACGCGAGCAGATCAAAGCTGATGACGGGATGTTTGTTTAGATGTTCCCTGTATGTGGGGTCTTTCTCTATTTCCCGCCCCTTGAACAAGTCCTCTGAATCAGCGCCGGCAGAGTAGTATGCTTCTAGCATCTTGCATGCGGTGGTCTTGCTAAATCTGCGGGGACGGGTGAAAACAGTTTCACAGTCTTTCGTCCCCAAGACAGAGTTGATGTATGAAATCAATCCTGTCTTGTCCACGTAGTTGCCGGCTTTGAGAACTTTGCAAAACTTCCGATTGTTTGGATTTACGTATATTCCCATAGCTTTCTCCTTTCTTCATGGGAATTGTAAATTCTGTCTTGTTAATGAGAATAAAAATTATACTTCCCACACCAAAATCAACCAAACAATGGCATGTGAAAAGGGATTTCGCACTTATATGCATGAACATTTTGGACTTGAAAATTCCTTGCAACGATGATACTCTTATCATGTCATGGCGGAGGTGCGTCAGTGTTGTTTTCTGTGATGCTTTCGGCTTGGCGACAAATTAACGTGATTTGGCGCATCGCTCATAGGCATGGGCTGGTACATGCGGTGTAGGAAAAAGAAGAAGCTAGACAGCTTTTATTGGTCGTGTATTTCACGGAAAGGGGGTCTATAAATGACAAGTACTAA
>OMYM01000125.1 GCA_900315225.1 uncultured Erysipelotrichaceae bacterium
CAAGGCCATCGATAACAAAGACAACATCATTTCACTTGTTCAAGCTGCTTTTGGTGAAGCCAATGCGAATAAGATTCTGGACGCTGCCATATGCTCTCTCCCTGGCGAGATGAAGATAGAAGAACAAGTGCTCTTCAATGATAAAATCTGCTCAGAGGCAGAATATGCGCTTCTTTTCCAAGAAGGCATAGCCGATGGCGAGGTGTTTTCCTTCAAGGAGAAGTGGTTGGGAAAGTGCCGTGAATCAGGTGTTTCGGAAGCGTGGATTGTCCTTGGCTCAACAGACAATGTCATCTATTCCTACACTGTATCTTCAACGGGAATGCCCTTGACGTTCGATTTGCTTGAGACAACGCGACCGGATCTGGTGGATATCCAGAAAACCATTGCTTTTCTTGGCACGCATGATGTGAAAGTGGCAGGTATCTTTTTGGATGCGGCTATTTGCGATAAAGAGCTATTGGATAGCTTTGAAGAGAATAACCTAGGGTATATGATCACAAGGATCGAATCCTTGGAAGAATACAAGAAAATGGTCGAGAACCATGGCAGACAGATCAGGATGGCGTATCAAGGATACATTCCTGGAACAGGCTTGCTTGCCATCCAGGAACCTGTGAATGCATTTGATGTAAACAAAGAGAACTATATGACCATCTTCTATGACTACACATTAGCACTCGAAAGTCTGGGACGCTATATGGATGAACTGGATAAATTACCATCTGACGAACGTCCTTCGCTTGAAGAACAACAGAGGGCTTTGGACTTTATGGGCATGAAAGGTGTTGTGACCTCTGCTTCCATGCGACCAAAGGAAATCAATGATATTTGCCTTGCGAACGAATGTTTCAAATATCCCTTGGGTGCTACTGCCTATGGCAATAGCATACAAAGCCTTCAATCCCAAATGCTTGTTTCTTTTGTTGGCGCAATCATCCAATACGAAGCAAAGCTGGCTTCTCGCCAAGCAGATATGTCATACGAGGATCTGATTGAAGAACTGAATGATTTGGTTATCATGGACAATGAAGGCATCTATGTGAATGTTCAACGGAATATTGACAAGCTGCTACCGAGCTTAGCGTATTTTGGGGTGGATGAATCACTGTTCCAAGAGGCAGTGCGTTATGAAAACACCAAGTATTTCATCGTGCATGAAAAAGACTCTTTCGCGAAAGAAAGATTGAACAAACCTGGTGTTCCCAAAGGAACCAAAAGATCGGATTTTAACAAGGATGGCACGCCACGGAAAAAGCCTGGTGTGAAACCAGGGACGAAACGTTCCGATACCAATAAAGATGGATCGATGCGAAGAAAGCCGGGACCTAAACCAAGACAGACCGAACAACAAGGGTAAAACAATGGATTTCTTGCATTTACAGAAAGAACGATTGGAAATGAAAAAACTGGCAGATAGGGTGGATGAATATGCCCGAGATGCCGGGAGCGTGTACACACGTATTGCGGAAGAAAAAACAAGGATTGAGATACTTCTGGCTGCCGTTTCTTTAAAGATCAAGAACGGAGAAGCATTGGTGGATGATATTCTCTCAAGAGGCAAAGGATGCCATGACCAACGGACAAAAAAGGTGCTGGAACAGTTGTCTCTTACGGTGTACAATGAAATAGAACGCTTGGGTGGCATTAAGAAGACGCTTTTGGAATACCGCGTTGCTTTGGAACAAAACAACGCGATAGCCAAGGTGGAGATGCTAAGGAAACTTCAGGTGAGGGCACATGAGTATATGGCGAATACAACAAAGCTAGGGATGGAGAAAAAGGCATGAGAAAGAAGGACATTGGATCACTGATCGTCATTGGCATTATCATCATTGTCGTGAATGTGGCGAATATCATGGTGAAAATGAACGCAAACGAGATGATTGTCCAGTATGGCATTAGGGGATATCGTTCCTTGAACAATGTCGTGGGGACGATGGCACTTATTGCGACATTGGCATGCATTGCCTGTGGCGGATTTATCTTGACGAAAAACATGAAGAAGCAGATAACGGAACCGGAAACAAGACAAGATGGAATGTTGTCGGGAACCTTGTCTGATGCATATATCATGGGGGAATTGATCAAGCAATCGCAAGGCAAGTGGCAAGCGTTGCAGGATGAGATAGGCGTTCTTTCCGAGCAATTATCCACGATGAACGCATACCAAGACAGGTTAGCAAGGCTGTTGATGAACAATAGCGCAAAGGCATTATCCGACACCGAAGGGATTCTTGAACGAATTGAACAAGAGATCCTTGGCAATGTGCGAAATGTGTTGAACTTCATGGAGGTCCTTGGGGTTGACGACAAACAGGAAGTCCGCAACCATATTGCGGTATGCGTCAGAGACAATAAGAAACTGCTTGATGCGACAAAGGATTTTTTGGTCTGTCTCACGGGTTTCTTGAATGATCAAGGCTCTTCTGGCAGTAATATCGAGATGGTTGAACAATACAAAGATATATTGGTTGGAAACCTGGCATCGCCTTTGAGGCAGCAGAATGAGAACATTTCGCTGAAACTGTAATGCATATGGAGGAAGAAAATGATAAAAACATTACGTAAAGCTCTGAACATGATGATTGTGTCCATCCTGGCATGCGGAACGCTTTCCGGATGCGGTGGCGATGTGTACACGGAGAATGAAAACCGCAAAGACGCATTGAGCTATGAAGACGCAAAGAAGGAACTGTCTGCTCTTTTGTCCAATGTCAAGGTTGACACTGTAAGCAATCCTGTCATGGACATTTACTCGGATGATATCAGTGAGAAGGATGTCTTGGCGGACATCGACACCTTCCCAATCACGGTGGAAGGCAATGGCGATGTGGTGGTGGAAATCGCTGCCGCTACGGAATTCTCATCGGAGGAACCAGATGATTGGCTGAATATCGTCGCAACCAATTTTAACAAAGCCAACGTGACGACTTCTTCAGGCAAAAAAATCGCCATCTCGGTGCGAAAGATGGCCTCGGGCGAGGTTGTTACATATGTCAAGGCAGGCGTGTACAAGCCAGAATGCTTCATTCCAAGTAATGAAGCATGGGGGATGATGCTGGAAGCCTCTGGCATTGGAATTCAGAAAGTCACCGACAGAATCGCAGGAAATACCGCTGGCATCTTGATGGAAAAAAGCGTATACAATGACTTTATCGAGAAATACAAGGAACCAACGGTTGCGAACGTGCTTCAGGCTGCCAATGCCGGGGATATCGTTTTCGCTTACACAAATCCCTATACCAGTTCCACGGGATTGAACATACTAACGGCCATGTTAAAGGCGTTTGATGAAAACGACCCACTATCCGCCAAGGCAAGCGAAGCCTTGCTGGAATACCAGAAGAACGCTCCCCCTGTCGCATACACCACAGGTGTATTGCGCAATCAGGCAAAGAAAGGCTTGATCAGTGCCATGGTCATGGAAGAACAAGCATACATCAATACAGCTGAACTCAAGAGCTACGAGTATTTCCCCGTTGGAATCAGACACGATCATCCTGTATATGGTTTTGAGTGGAACTCAGAAGATGAAAACGAAGCAATACGTATATTCACCGAATACTGCCAAAACGAAGAAAACCAGAAACTTGCGACAGAAAAAGGCTTTAACCGTCATGACGATTATGTTGGGCAAGACAATGGTCTTACGGGCACTGGTTACTTAAATGCCCAGGCAACCTGGAAACAAAACAAAACCGGAGGACGACCAGTCATCGCAGTGTTTGTGGCGGATGTATCAGGTTCCATGAGTGGGGAACCGTTGAGATCCCTACAGACATCGCTCATAGGTGCATCATCTTACATCGGATCAGAACACTACATTGGTCTGGTAAGCTATTCATCCGATGTGACAATCAACCTTCCCATCAACCAATTCGATGACAGACAAAGAGCATACTTCTCAGGCGAAGTCAAGAATTTCTACGCGGGAGGAAATACCGTGACATACGATGCAGTCCTTGTAGCCCTTGATATGATTGAAAAGAAACTGGAAGAAATCCCTAATGCTAAAACAATGCTGTTTGTCTTGACCGATGGTGAACAAAACGGTGGCTATAGTCTAAACAGAGTCACGGGTATTGTCGGAGGTCTTCAGATACCGATATATACAATTGCCTATAACTACTCGAATATAACCGATCTGGATACGCTGTCCAAGATTAATGAAGCAACAAATATCAAAGCTGATACGGATGATGTGGTGAATGTATTAAGAAACCTATTTAATGTGCAACTCTAGTTTTAAATAAAATTATGTTGCGGAACAAAACGAAGACATTGGAAAATAGTATGAATCAATAAAACGAAACAAAAACCAATTATAAGAGAAAAATATTTGTAACAAACAAATAAGCATCAATCTTCATGTGTTTATTGTTCATAATGTGTCTTTTTCCTCAAATGAATAATGCTTTGTTGAGGCTGACAGGCTACAATAGATGTCGATAGGAGGAAACCGAAATCTATGCATTTCCCAATGTGTGGTTTTCGGACAGTTGATTTGTTTTATATGGTGTTTTTCTCGGCGTTGATTGGAATTATATGCATTTGCTTGGGGGTCATAGGCAACAATCTCTGGTTTCCTTCCATTCTCCTTGTTATTGCGTGTCTGGCATTCGCATACATACGGGAAATGCGGGAGGTTAAAGAGGAACAGGACAATAGAGTTTGCAAGTTTTGTCATCAAGAGGTAGATTATCGTATCAGGATATGTCCATATTGTGGGCGTTACATCGGTGCTGGAGCAAAGTTTACTCTTTCTTCAATGTTCTTGAAGTTCCTTGCCTTGATCTCATTGAGCATGTTTGTTATCTTGTCAATGCTAAGTGCGGCATATTTGACATTAAAACGATTATTTCCCAACCTTCTGGATAGGTATGGCTTGTGACGTATACTCCTTAACTCCATTAAGCCATGCTGGAACAGGGCAAACGATGATGATCGTTTGCCCTGTTTTATGTTCATTGAAGCCATGCGACAGATTATTCCTGTGGTGATCCCCTCGCTTTTTGAGCTACCATTGCTATTTACGATTGACTCAAGACAAAGGTTTCTCTTTGGTGCATACACCCAGTTCCAGGAAGATCGGATACAGATAACTTGCGCCAAAACAGCCAAGCTTCTTAGGACCACTCACATAGCCTTCCTCTTTTTGTATTCGCAATGCATTGGCATATGCCAGTAGGACAGTGTTTCTTGTGATGGTCTTTTCCTTGCGGTCAATGACAAGCTCGCTAAGTTTTTCCCCTGCCTTGTTTGTCTTTTGGTGGTAGGTGAAGGGAAGACCCTTGGACGTTTGAAAACCCCTTCCTGCTTGGGAAAGAACAAGATCCCAGGCTATTTCAATGTCGATGTCTTTCATTTCGTGGTAGATCATTTGGCGATTCCCCCTATTTCCACATGA
>OMYM01000274.1 GCA_900315225.1 uncultured Erysipelotrichaceae bacterium
CATGTGGTATGAGGGGCACACTTGGAACAAGTATGAGCGTGTCAATTCCCTATGGGATTGGTTCACTATTACTAATCATTTGGATCCTGTGGATAGTGTTCAACACTATGAGTGTCAATTCCCTATGGGATTGGTTCACGGTACTGTTCATCGACAGTACGTTAATATATTAGCACGTTTTCAGCTAGAATCAAGCACTTTTTGGCGTCAATCCAACCAAATTTCTGAAACGATAAAAATGCCAAACAATAGCTCCAGCACTAGCAGCTCCTTGATACCGTATGTTTTTACTTTCAGGATACGTTCGATTGACCGCAAAGGCACTATATGAAAGCGCTTTCTTTTGGGGCATTTTGGCGTCAATCCAACTTCCACTCATAGAATCAGTGTCATATACAATTCTTTTTGCATAATATTCTCATAAACGCAACAATTCATGTATCTATTTTTTATTATACAAAAAGTGTAATTTTACACCAAAAGCTACAAATGAAAATTGTTTCATTTCTTTCATGTAAGCGTGACTTTGGATCCGATATCTTTCTTACGCGCTTGTGAATTTAAATAATACCAACGAGCCATTCCATTCCTTAAGCAAACTGAAAGGAGGAAGAAAGAGAATGAGCTGAACCACACATATTTCCTTCATAATCCATATAGACACCTTGGTAAAAGTCAAAGATTACCTTTCCATCAGTCATTCTATCATTAAATTTGGCCATATGAGATTTGCGCAAGTTCAATCTTTTTTCTTGCGTGCATATGAGCAAGAGGACGACTTTTTACCACTCATGCAGAAATTCGACCACTCATGCAGTCGGATGAAAAGAACAATTAGGTGGATTTCTGCATTGTTTGCCCGCTATTCAATGCGGAACAATCAATTCCAGAGACAGAAGTTGTGCTTCATCCGAAGAAAGCAGAAGAACGGAGACACCTATATTCTCTAAAGGAACTTTGTTAGAAACATATGTCGAAGATCGAGGAAGGTAACATACACATCCTTGTTTGCTGTCTTTTCTTGTATCCAGAACTATCACAAGCAAGGTCTATGTCTTTCCCAAAAAAGCGCAGGTCATGCCTGCGCTTTTCTGCCTTTGCTTGTGTTTAATCGTTTTGTGTTTGTCTTGCTTTTGATGAATTGAGCATCACCAATGAGACATTTCTGTCCCCTGAACGCAAGACCAAGCTTGCGGATGATAGGGTATCCCTCGGTCACAAGCTCTGTGTAGTACTTGTTGACTTCGATCTGTTTCAATGCTTCCTTCACGCCCGCCACAAGAGGGGCATCGCTTTCGAGCACGGTCTTCTTGGCAGCCTCTACTTTTTTGACCTCGATGACAAACGCCTGGATCGACTTATCACGAGGTTTGAGCTGGATATCGTAGATCCCGTATCCAGCGATCCTGTTAGCAGTGAGGATGTAATCGTCCTGGAGCGCTACAAGAAGACCAACGATGAAACCTTGCCAGAACGATTCCGGCGATGTGTTGTCTGTGCAAAAGTATGAGAACGAGTTAAGCGACACCTCGTTGAGGAAAATATTCATGTCCTTGATGTTGTAAGCAAGCAGCGCCTCGATGAACCTGCCGTAGGACGCTGCCATTTTTCCAGAGGAAAACCATTCCATCACCATGTCCTCTAGCATGATCTGCGTCTCAAGGTTGGTGATTGAAAGCGTGTAAACAGGTCTCTTCAGGGGCTTGTTGTTTTTCCCACGCTTCTGCACTTCATCCGCCTTGAGGTAGCCGCTGCCAAGGAGCAGCGACCACACGGCATTTGTCTGTTTGCCCAATGTTCCATAAACCACGTTCTCATTGATGAAGCACTTGATGGTTTCTCCCTTCATCAGCTGAAGGAAATCATCCCTTGTGCCGTCCGGACCATTTCTGACCAATTGGCTCACGAGGGTGTTGGATGCCGTGTCCGCCCAGTATGTCTTGAATTCCCTTTCGTCAAGCAGACATGCTATGGAGAATGGATTGTAGATGTTCTTCATCTTTCCAAACACAAAGCCATCATACCATTCCTTCACGTTCTCTTTTTCATCGGACATGCCGTACTCGTCCAATGCATCGAACACTTCCTGTTCCGTGAAACCGAAGCAGTCGACGTACTGGTCGCTCGTCACTGAGACGGTTTTGAAGTTGTTAACATCAGAAAACAGAGATTCCTTTGAGACACGGGTGATGCCAGTAATAAGCACGCGCTGGTAGTAGCCCTGGGTCTTGAACGATGTGTTGAACAAAGAATTCATCAGGGAGACAAGCTCCTGCCAATATCCATTAGCATATGCCACTTGAAGAGGTGTGTCGTACTCGTCAAGCACAATGATCGGTTTGGAACCATGGAACTTGATCAACACCTTGCACAACAGTTGGATCGACTTGGTGAACAGAAGATCGCTGAATTGTTCTGAGTCGTTGTTGCGAATGATGTTGCAGTCACGCTTTTCGTCATCGCTGAGTTCCTTACTATCAAAGGCGTAGTGGAAATTGTCGAAAAGCGCCGACATCTTTTTCTTCAAGCGGAGTACCATGGTCTGGTACTCCGTAACATCCAGCATTGATTCCTTGAGCTTCTTTGCTTCCGCAAAAGACAACGCGATCACAGGTACCGTGCCCTGAAGCCTCATCATATCCTGATTCTTGCTAATGTAAAGCCCATCGAAAAGATCTTTTCTCCCTTTGTACTGAAGGGAGAAGAAGCATTTTATAGTGGACATCATCAGCGTCTTTCCGAATCGTCTTGGACGGGTGATCAAGGTTACGTCCTTATCATCGTTCCACCATTCTTCGATGAATTTTGTCTTGTCAACATAAAAGTTGTTCTTTTCCCTCAGCAGGGCAAAATCCTGTCTGCCAGTTGATACCGTCCTTCCCATGTTCAGTCCTCCTTTCTTGGAAAGTCACATTATAGTCCAAACTCAATGGAAAAGGCAACCCCATTTTAATATACGCATTAACTCATAGAACCCGCAAAATGCACCAGCTATGGTAGCTCATATTTCGGAATTTCCATTTTCCCTACAGGAACATAGACAAGGCACCAAGGATCCTCCGAAAGAGCGGTGCAACAAAAACTCCTTTCCAAAAGGAGTTTGCAATCAGAGCAGACGTATAATGGGAGATCAAGCGAAAACATATGAGTATAATCTGAGTTTCAGGTTACAAGACCAATTCGGTAAAGAAAGGACCTAGATGCATCAATTCCCTATGGGTTTGGTTCACAGTACTGTTCATCGACAGTACGCTAATATATTAGCACGTTTTCAGCCAGAATCAAGCACTTTTTGGCGTCAATCCAAACAAATTTCCGAAATGATAAAAGTGCGAAACAGTAGCTTCAGCACTAGCAGTTCCTCGATCCCGTATGTTTTTACTTTCAGGATACGTTTGATTGACCGCAAAACTGCTATTTGAAAGCGCTTTCTTTAGGGGTATTTTGGCGTCAATCTCACTTTCACCCAAAGAATACAATATAGACTAGCATTTTTACGTCTGAAATTAGCATATATGTATCAACTTTTTCACTAATTTACCATATGGAAAAAGTGTAATTTTACACTAAATGTCATGGTTGAAAATAGTTTCATTTCTTTCATGTAAGCGTGAGTCCAGCAATCTTATCCGATATCTTTCTTGCGCGTCTGTGCATCAACTTTTTTATTATTGGTCTGTCAAAATTGTATAGTAGATATATGACCAACATATATCAAGGAGGAAAGTGATGATAGAATTATTGTTCGAAGAGCAGAATATTGAGAATGCTCTTAACTATTTGTTTGAGAAGAAAGATACCTATGACAGGGATAGAATGTCTTTTCATGATTTACCACGGTATCTTTCTGATAACAAGGAGTCTCTTATGGCTAGTGTGCTTGATGGTTCATATAAGCCTGAGTATGCTATTCAATCTGTGATTGTTAGCAAGAAGGGGAAGTCTAGAACCATATCAAAGTATTCTACTGTTGATAGGTTTATTGCCCAGCTTGCTTATCAGCTTCTTTATCCAATAGTAGAGTCTTTGATGTTCAATGAGAGTCATGCGTATCAGAAGGGGAAGTCAACGAAAACTGCTGCTGATCAATGCCGTGGTCTTATCCTTGATGGGTATGCATATGTTGTCAATGTGGATTTCACAGATTGCTTTGGTTCTTTTGACCACGGCATTATGAGAAATACATTAGCAAGATATCTGGATGACGCTAAATTTATCGATCTCATCATGAAGATAGTAACGTGTGATGTATTGGTTGAATATCAGCTTTGTCATGTGACGAAAGGGATTCTGCAAGGATGTCCTCTTTCTCCATTGCTTTGCAATTTGTATTTGATTGCAATGGATGAGTTCCTCCATGACCTTGGTGTTCCGTTCGTAAGATACGCTGATGATATACGCGTCTTTGTCAAGGATAAAGACGCAGGAGACACTCTTTTGCAGGAGATTGGTAAAATGGGTGAGTCTGATCTTCATCTCTCTTTGAATACTACTAAAAGCTCTGTCACAGATGTCTATGAAACATCCTACTTTGGATATAAGTTTAACCTACAGAAGAACGATGACATCGCAATGAAGAGAAATTCTCGTTCTTCTGGTAACAACTGGTATCGTGAATGGACTCCTGGTTCTTTATCAGTGAACAATGGAGTCATACACATCTTGGAGGATGGCATTCTCAACAAGAGTGATATGACTTTTCTCTTTGAGAATGAAGAGTCAAAGCAATACATTCCTTTGGAAACCACTCATGAGATCAATACCTACAGCAATATGGTCTTCTCAACCACAGTCTTCAAGACACTGAACCAGAAACAGATTACCATGAACCTGTTCGATGACTTTGGAGAAATGATTGGTACATTCACACCCTGCAATGCTTCCTCTGACATGCATCTGGTTGTCAAGCAAGCAACAGTGCTTGGTGATGAAGACAAGACAAAGCAATATGCTCTCATCATCCTGCAAGCTTCTCTCAGAAACATGATCGCTGTCCTACGATACTACAGAAAACAGAAGAACCAGGAACTGTTGATCAGCACAATTGACCTGATCACCGACAAGATTGAAAGTCTTGAAAAAGCATCATCTATCACCGAAATGAGAGCGCTTGAAGGACAGGCTCGTAAAGCATACTACGCATGCTTCAACATCTTTATCAATGATCCAGACTTTGCAATAAATGGAAGAAACAGAAAACCACCCAAAGATCCAACAAATGCCTTGATCAGCTTTGGAAACACATTTCTCTACAACCGCATCAACTCACTGATCCAACGCACACGACTTGACAGTCGCATATCATTTATTCATTCTCCCTACAAGAGAACCAATAGCCTATGTCTTGATTTAGCAGACATATACAAACCAACCATCGTTGACAGAACCATCTTCTCCATGCTAAACAAGAAGATGTTCACTCTTTCCGAAGACTTCGAGAAGCAGGAAAACGGAGGCATATACCTCACACATGACGCAATGAAGAAATACATCGTTCAACTCAAGATCAAGCTACAGACACCCCTCAAAGAGGGCGTAGAAAAGCGATCCTACATGAACATCATCCGTCATGGCATCCACGAACTAGCAGAATCCTTCACAAAGGAAGATCCAACACTATTCAAGCCATTCATTCAGAAGGTGTAAAACCATGTATATTATCCTAACCTATGATGTTTCACAACGAAGTTCTTCACGAATCATGAAGACATGTCGCAAGTACCTCAACCATGTCCAAAAATCTGTATTCGAAGGGGAAATCTCAGAGAAGGCCTTGAACAAGCTGAAGAATGAACTATCTCCCCTCATCAACACCAGAATAGATGCCTGTAGTATCTACGAAATACAAAACACCAAATTCGTCAAAAAAGAAATGATTGGACAGGTAAGCAGAGCAGATGACTGCTTCATAAACCCATCCAAACAGAATTAAAGGGATCCCCTACATGAATGTAGGGGATCCCTTTTTTGGTGTTAATCATGTTGCAAATTCTATAAGATAAAAAATCAAGCACGATGACAAGTCGAGTCCCTATGGGGTCGGTTCACGAGAAGGTGTTCGTATGAACAAACTGTTGATTATATTACCAGTGTCAATTCCCTATGGGTTTGGTTCACGATTGTATTTTATTTCAAGGGAAACAAGTTATATTTTGATGCATTATCGTGTCAATTCCCTATGGGTTTGGTTCACAAATCAAGTGCGTTTTCCGCACGGATACGGGGCCTGTGCCCATGTGTCAATTCCCTATGGGTTTGGTTCACATGAATCATCTTGGCGCGAGTGGGAGCGTGGCAGCACTTAGTGTCAATTCCCTATGGGTTTGGTTCACAGTATTTCAATAATAATCATTATTATGTCAGATGTATGTGTGTCAATTCCCTATGGGTTTGGTTCACGTAATATTGATGCAAAGTGTAGAGCGGGAGCATACAACGTGTCAATTCCCTATGGGTTTGGTTCACGTTGGGGTGACAAACCAATAGATTCCTATATACCTATTGCGGAAGAAGTGTCAATTCCCTATGGGTTTGGTTCACTGTTTTTAATAAGGCGATGGACGCAGAGTCACCTAAGAGAATGTGTCAATTCCCTATGGGTTTGGTTCACAGTACTGTTCATCGACAGCACGCTACTATATTAGCACATTTTCAGCCGAAATCAAGCACTTTTTGGCGTCAATCCAAACAAA
>OMYM01000508.1 GCA_900315225.1 uncultured Erysipelotrichaceae bacterium
CCAACAAGTCGAAACAATCAGAAATACCGTCAAAGATGATTTGGTTCTTTTAGGTCTTTCGGGTGGCGTTGATTCATCTGTTGCGGCAGCTTTGTTGCACAAGGCAATCGGTCACAACCTTTACTGCATGTTCATCGACCACGGTCTCTTGCGCAAAGGAGAAGCTGATTCTGTCATGGAAACCTTCGAAAAGAACATGCACCTCAACTTGATCAAGGTCGATGCTTCTGAAAGGTTTCTCTCAAAGCTCAAAGGTGTCTCCGACCCTGAACAGAAGAGGAAGATCATTGGCGCAGAGTTTGTCCATGTCTTTGACGATGAAGTGAAGAAGCTGTTGAAGGGAAAGGACATTCATTGGCTAGCCCAAGGCACATTGTACACCGATGTCATTGAATCGGGAACCAAGACAGCCCAGACAATCAAGTCTCACCACAATGTGGGTGGATTGCCTTCCGACATGCAGTTCAAGCTGATTGAACCGCTCAGAACCTTGTTCAAGGATGAAGTCAGGGAATTGGGCATTGCCTTGGGGTTGTCGGAAGAAATGGTGTGGAGACAACCATTCCCCGGTCCTGGACTTGGGGTCAGGGTGCTTGGCGAAATTACCGAAGAGAAGTTGGAAATCGTCCGCGAAAGCGATGCCATTCTTCGTGAAGAGATTGCGAAGGGAAATCTTGCAAGAGAAATATGGCAATACTTCACTTGCCTCCCCGACATCCGAAGCGTTGGGGTCATGGGCGACCAAAGGACATATGACTACACCATCGTCATCCGTGCCGTGACATCCATTGATGGCATGACTGCCGATTGGGCAAGAATCCCCTATGACATCCTTGATCGCATATCCACAAGAATCGTCAATGAGGTAAAGCATGTAAACCGTGTCGTCTTAGACATCACTTCAAAACCCCCAGGAACCATCGAATGGGAATAAGTCTGAAGAACCCTTGGCTACACCAGTAGCCAAGGGCTTTTTCTTACTTCATAGCATCCTTGCCGATTAACATTGCTCCATACAATCCTGCATCATCACCAAATGCCGACATTGCGACATTAATGTTAGGATCGGTCATGTATCCCTTTGCTTTCGTCATTGCCTTTTCCACATACCATGGATTGTTCACCGCAATTGATCCACCAATGACATAAATATCAGGGTCTATCGTGTAGTAGATATTCGCAATGCCTCTTGCTAGCATCTCGGATGTTCTCTCCAAAATCGCCGCAGCATCTTTGTTCCCTTGGTCGTATAATCCAAACAGATCTTTCGCAAACATCTGCTTGCCAAAATGTTCTGTCGCAATACGCTCCATGGCAGCGCCTCCCGCAATTTCATTCAACGAGCCAGGGTTTGCTGATCCATGGTGATACGGATCATCGCAGACAATCACATTGTAGAATTCCGCTGTATTGCAATGAGCGCCATTGATCAATTCACCTTTGTACACAAAGGATCCTCCCATGCCTGTGGACATGCCGATAAAGACAACAGAATCATAGCCTTTTCCTGCGCCCATCCTGGCTTCCGCAAGTCCTGCCAAGTTTCCATCATTGTTTACCGCAACAGGTTTTCCTGTCTTTTCTTCCAGGTACCTTACAATCTCGAAATTGTCCCAGCCATAAAGATTCGGTGGATTCAAGATCTTTCCGTGCTTCACATCCAAAGGTCCAGGACTGGCAATGCCATATGCCATGATGTCGTAATCTTTGACAAAATCAAGGAGAACATCCATGTTCTTTTCTCCTCCTAATGACCTGTCATTGATTGTCTTGAATACGTCTGTCAAATTCCCCTCATCATCGAATACTCCGATTCTCAATTGTGTTCCACCAATATCGATTCCTGCGTATGCCATGTATCACTACCTCCTGCATGCGTATCCATTATACAAGTATCATCTAAAAAGCGTCAATGCCTATGGACGAAATGATGCAATCATATTACAATGATATTGCAAAGGAGCTATTGCTATGAGAAAACCAACAGGCAAACATTCGTTCAGTGAAGTTGAACGTAAACAAAAGAATGGAAGTATCTACGTATATTCCCGCGAAAGCTGGTATGACCCAGAGACAAGGAACACCAAGTCTAAATTTAAGCTTCTAGGCATCCGCGATGAACAGGGAAACATCAAAGAGACAAAGAAGAAAAAGAAAGCCAAACTGTAAAAGCCACAAACACAACAATTTCCATCAAATGACTGTCAGCGATTTTTAAATTGGCTGAGGAAACAGCTATTCCTGTCATACTCTTGCATATCATAATGTGTGATCTATAGGCAGGTGCGTGCAAACGCACCTGCCTATATTTCTACACAATCATCATTCAGTTGTCTGAGAACCCTGCGCCTTCACTAAACGTGCGCGCCATTTTATCTTGCGTATATAGCTTGTGTCTCACAGTAATACTGCGCACACAAGGACTGTTATATTCCGCATGCCTAGCATATCGACACCCCCTCATTGTCGAACACACAGGCAAGATCATTTGTCAGATTTCACCAAGAAGACAGACTCCTCCCCTAAGTCCATCCACTTCCCTTGAGGAAAACTGTATGTTAATACATTACCACACAATCCAAGATTTGTCGAGAGCATTTTGAATAAAAAAATTATTGAAAAATAAATTATCATTTTCATTTGTATATCACACATGTATTCATACGTATTATTACAAATCTGAATGAAACAAGTTTCACAGGACAAATAAAAAGCCACAAGATCTCATCTTGTGGCGCGCAAGCTAAGATGGTCAAGAGGTTTCTTCACCATCTTGACGCGATGATCAATCAAGCAACTTTCTATCTTCCGATTCGATATCGCTCATACTGAGAGATTGGCTTTTCAAACCAATCCTCCTTGCCATACTCTTTCATGACACTCAAGAGAATGCTAAGAGCATCTTGTTCAATGTCCCTCACTCTCCCCGAGATATATCCCAAGGCAATCATCTGATCAAGTTCGTTCAACATAAACAACAACTGATAGCTTCCCGACAACTGGGTAAGATATCCAGCTGCTTCAAACAGTTCCGGATGATCGATAATCTTTGCTGTTCCCTTCATGTCACCCACAAATACAAGACGTTTGACATAGCTATGATTGTAGATAGAGTTCATTATCTCCAATGCTTCCTCGCTTGCGACAAGCTCATTTTCCTCCTCTTCCTTCTTCTCCACATGTATATTCACAGGCACTTCCACTTCCTTCAGTGAATATACACGTATCTCTCTCCCCACGGGAGTGATCTGTGTCTCTGTCCGATACACAGGTCTTTCCAACAGTTCTGTAAGATACGAAGAATCGCTAAGAAACACTGGGCATCCCGCAAAGGTATTCTTACCCACTGCTATGATGCTATTGTTTTCCATATACAGACGACATGGCTTCTCCATGTTGTCCACCCCTTCCATCATGATTTTTGCTTGCGAGCGACAAATACCCGCCGCATCCTCTGTCTGGACATCACTAGATCCTGTAACAATGTTTCCCTTGAAGAACACACTGTCTATGTTTCCCTTCAAGGGAAACATAGTCACCTTGCCATACATGTTCTGTACATGCGATATATTTCTTGTGTCCACCTGTACGTGGATCGTCATCATTGGTTCCATATCCACCTCCTCATCCAGCATACCACAAAATATGCTTCACATAAATATCATTCACATGTATAATACCAGTATTGAAAAGGAGTAACTACCATGAGCTTTCCAAAAGGTTTCCTCTGGGGCGGTGCAACCGCTGCCAACCAATACGAAGGTGGCTACCTCGAAGGAGGTCGAGGCCTTGCTACATCTGACGCAATCAAAGGCGGAGACAAAGACCATCCCCGCAAATACACAGTAAAGACCAAGGAAGGAGAAATCCTCGAACTCTCCCGTGAAGCATCGCTTCCCGAAGGAGCAACGGGATACATCATCCCCGACATCTACTACCCATCCCACAACGCCACAGACTTCTACCACCACTACAAGGAAGACATTGCCCTCTTCGCTGAAATGGGAATGAACTCCTTCCGCTTCTCCATGTCATGGTCAAGAGTCATTCCCGATGGCGTAGAGAAGGTAAATGAAGAGGGTCTCGCATTCTATGATGCAGTCGTAGACGAATGCCTCAAATACGGCATAGAACCAATTGTAACCATTGCCCACTTCGATGTTCCAATGTATCTTGCGGACAACCTCGATGGATGGCATTCCCGTAAACTGATCGACTACTTCGTACACTTCGCAGAAGTACTATTCGAACACTTCAAGGGAAGAGTCCACTACTGGATGACATTCAACGAAATCAACATCCTAAGATCCTGGATGCAATTGGGCATCCACTCCGTGGACCCACAAGTAAGATACCAGGCAGACCACCACATCTTTGTAGCATCTGCCAAGGCAGTCTTGCGTGGACACGAAATCGATCCAGAAAACAAAATCGGCATGATGGTAGCCTATGCCCCTGTATATCCAATGACATGCAAACCAGCTGATGTCATGAAGTCAATCGAAGAGATGCGCAAAAGAGAATTCTTCATTGACGTACAGGTAAAAGGATACTACCCATCATACCAACTGAAGTGGTTTGAAAGAAACAACATCGTCATTGAGATGGAAGACGGAGATCTTGACATCATTCGTCAAGGCATCGTAGACTACATTGGCTTCTCTTACTACATGTCAGCTACCGCTTCCAGCGATCCAAACGCCGAACTCACCAGTGGCAACCAGCTGATGGGTGGAAAGAACCCATATCTTGAAGCATCAAGATGGGGCTGGCAAATCGATCCAATGGGACTCAGGATCTCCCTATGCCAAATGTATGAAAGATACCACATCCCTCTGATGATCGTAGAAAACGGACTTGGTGCCCTAGACGTTGTAGAAGAAGACGGATCTATCCACGACACATACCGCATCAACTACATGAGAGACCATATCAAGGCTATGAAAGACGCAATAGAACTTGATGGCGTAGAACTCTGGGGCTACCAACCATGGGGACACATCGACCTTGTATCCGCTGGAACAGGCGAAATGAGAAAGAGATACGGCTTTATCTTCGTAGACAGATATGACGATGGAACAGGTGACTTCTCACGCAGAAAGAAAGACTCTTTCTACTACATGCAAAAAGTATACAAGAGCAACGGAGAAGACCTAGACTAAGCAACACGGCGGGAATACCCGCCGTGTTTTTATCCTTCCAAACCCATGTGACTCACATGGCTTTTATCAAACACCTCTTGTCCCAGAACGACATCCCATACTTCTTGATGTCCGTGTATCCATCGTAGATAAGCGAGCTTTCGTATTTCTTCGCTTTCGTCTGGTCGCAGGCCTCGGCAATTCCTTTCCCAAGGTCCTTCTCATTCTCAACCTGCTTAAGCTCCAGCACCAACGCCCTTTTCCTTGTGGCATCCTCCACGATGATGTCGCTCCTTCCATACCCGCTTTCGTATTCTGTCCGCACACGATACGACTTGCCAATGAATACCCCTGCCAGGATGTGCTGGTAGACATATTCCTTGTATGCATGCAGGTAGCTGAGCGTAGCCTCCAGGATCTGGTCCAGGGATCCCCTAGCG
>OMYM01000184.1 GCA_900315225.1 uncultured Erysipelotrichaceae bacterium
GGTGGTAAGCTTCTGCTTTGAATTCTCTTGCGCAAAGCTAATACATCTAAAATAATTGATTAATAAATCAAAATCATTACGACACGCGCAGAGCGACTCAACAACTGTACGAATCATTTATTAAATATTTGTTATAACGCATTATTCGTAAATTTCGTTGCTCATATCAAAAATCCTGTTTTTGTCGCGTATGAAGAAACGGTATGATCAAATGTCTATAAAATCTAGAAAAATTTCAAAAATATACAAATTTACATCGGATAACACGAGCATCAAACAATGCTGATACATTTCAACGGCCACCCGTGTGCAAGGAGGAATTTTTCTCAAAATCATTTCTTCTTCAATTCTTCCCAGCCAAATGGAGTATCCAAAGGAGAATTGCTAGTCACATACGTATCGCCGCTACGGTATGCATGATTATCATATGTACGAATGACATGTTCTCGGCCATAGCGATCCTCGAATCTCGTATCTCCTCTGATTGCATCGCTCCATGCATTGCGAACCCTGGCATCTGTCGCTTGTTTCTTCTTATAGGAATCTTGCCTTAAGGCTGAGATATCTTTTTGTGTTTGGCTAAAATAAGCCCTTTGCGCTCGATTATCTTGCATTTTCTTGATCTTCATATCATTGCGAAGCTTTGCGGCTTCTTCCGTTTCTTTCCGAAGCTTCGCATTTCTTTCATCGATCTTCTTTTGGGTTGAAGACAGATCCCGGGATAATTCGTCACACAAATTAACTCCTTCATTGATTGCGGGTAAAAACACCTTTTGGTATAACCCATCAAAATCACTTGCCAGGCAATCCATGGAGAAGATATCTTTGGTCATCCAGGAAGTCAATCCATAGGCAACGTAGATATATTGGCCTCTATCTTGATCATATTGTAAGTATGGATATACCATGCGCATGAGATCAAGTGTTGCAAAAGGGCTGACATACACAGTCTTCCATTTTACATAATCTACTGCGTCCAAGACCATGGAATACGCTCGGATAAATGAATGTCCCTTGAATGTATAGCCATATTCCCTGATCACCCCTTTATACACATACCAGTTCAAGACATCCAAGCCGCCATTTTTCTCATATTCTTTCAATATCCTTGCTTCTTTTTCAGCTTGTTTCTCGGCATTGCCTTTATGATCAAACTGTTTGATGAAATGAAAGTTCTCGTATTTGCCAAGAGCGCTTGCAGCCCATTGGTCAAGGATATCTTCCACCAGATAACACCCGCAATGCAAACGACCATATTCATCTACCACATAGTCTTTCCGTGGATTCAGATGATCATCAACACACCGGCTAGGGCAATGATAATTCAAAGTGCAGCTATGATCTGGTGAAGTGCTAGTCACCTTGAAATCATACGGATAGCCATATCCATTATATGAATCTGGATACTTCTTCACTGACTTTTCCCAACCCTCTGGTGCCATCATTCGTACATACGGAATATCCAATGCAAACGTCTGCTTTTTGATTGTAATATTTTTGACATTCATGAGTTCACCTCGATAACCATATAAAGTGTATAACAAGAAGCTCTTTCATTGCAAGAGAAGCCTGGCTGATAGTATGACGAAATCAAGAAGGGAGTAGAACGATGGGAAATAGAGAAATTGCGATAGGCGAAGACGTTTATGAAACCATCTCGGAAAGCGGCACTTTTTATGTTGATAAGACGAGGTTTATTGGCAAATGGTTTCGGAAAAAGCATAAGGTGGAAATGATACTAAGACCACGACGTTTCGGCAAGACATTGACCTTGAACACGATTAAACGTTTCTTCTCGATACAGTATCAAAATCAGCCAGAGCCATTCTTAAATCGTGAGATTGGCAAGAATGTCGAAATGATGAAGAAACAGGGCACAACACCAGTCATTTCCTTGACGCTAACTGGCATCACAGAACCCACATACGACGAAATGATCGAAACCCTTGGCGGGTTGAAAACAATTAGCGGAACACTACAGCCTACCAAAAGAAGGAAAGTCAGTATCTTAACCTTACTTTGAGTGAGTCTAGAAACAATCTCTTTCGACAACCAGACCCGTGGTCACTGCATATGCAGAGCTACAGTTGTGAGGGTTGACCATTCTTATGGCATGGTCCAAGACATACGGTACCTAATTAAGGACGCGAACGCCACGTTTCGCTTTTGTTTTTGATGCCTTGTTCAGAGATGATTGAGCTGACAGTGCCTCATCGGGTTTCATTGATAGCATTTCTGATAATTTTTTCCTACCCGCTTGGCGATGTGATCAGGCAACTCTTTAATGCTGTCAAACGGGATCTAGGCTACGACAATGTGGAGCCAGACGACATTGCGTATATTGAAACAATGGCTAAGAAAAGATTTGACGAGAAGGGAAACTTGATTCCGCTTGATGAAAGAATGATCAAGGGGAGCATTCTTGCGCTTTCTGAAATACTATATACATAAACTTCCAGGATTCCGGTACTAACTGAGGACCGATCCTCTTTAATTATATACTCAACCAGAGGTGGTGACAGGGGCA
>OMYM01000332.1 GCA_900315225.1 uncultured Erysipelotrichaceae bacterium
ATTCTGGCGCACTTCTATATTCTTTGTTCAAGCATTGCCATCTGTTTTGTCCTTCTTGTGTTTGCCAAGCCTATTGGCTTGATATTCCTAGAAAACCAAAGCGCAGGCTTCTCTCTTCTTGGCTTTGACATGCGATGCATTGCCACAACCGTTCCCTTAGGCGCCCTCGCCTATGCATGGGTAAGCTTCCTGCAGGCGACAGGGAAAGAGAAGGATGCCCGCAGGCTTGAGATTCTCTCCAACCTTGTTTTTACCCTTTTCTTTGCTGTGGTGCTGTCGATGCCTTTCAAGATCCATGGACTCTTTCTGGCATTTCCCTTGGCCAAGGCATGTTCCCTTGTCTACGTGTATGCAAAGAGCGTAATGTCTTCGAGAAGAATCATTCCCAGTGTCGAAGATTACCTACGCCTGGACTCTCGGTTTCGCCCGGAAGAGAAAGATCTCATCAGCTATCCAATCACGTCCCTGGAAGAAAGCTCCCTGTCAAGCGAACAGATATACCTTTTCTGCAAAGGACACAAGCTAAGCAAAAAGACAGCGTATACTGCTAGCCTGTGTCTACAAGAAGTGGCGGACAACATCATCCTGCATAATACCGGCAAGGGGAATGTGGCAGAAATAAGGTTGGTCATGGAAGATGCTCATCTCATCATACGTATCCGTGATAATGGTGAATCTTTCAATATGGCTGAACTTGCCAAGATCATTTCCAATACGAGTGATCTGACCAAAAACATTGGCATACGCATCATAGCTGGTTTGGCCAAAGACATCAGCTACTATAGGGTCTATGGCATGAATACGACAATCCTTCGCATCCCTGCGGTATAAAGGAATGCGAAGGATTGAGAATTGCTATACGGGAACAGATATTTACAATCGTTGGGCATATGACAGCAGGCAGACAATGTTGAATTCTATCTATTTGTGCGTCCAAGTATAACTATTTCAATTGTATATCTTCAAACTGTAAATTGCATGGATAAAACCGCGTCATTTATGGTAAAAACCCTATTTTCTCCATTTTATCATGGAAGATCTAAGCCACACCAGCGCTATCCAAAGCTTTGATAATATAACATATTCCAGAAGCCTTTTCTCCTTTGCATCGATTGACCTGTCATCTTGGTGTTTTCAAGAAGTCGAAGGATCCACAGGCCTTCAAGAGCAAGCCTGTCTCTGGCTGATGGCTTTATGAACAAAAAAAGGGTATGGCGCATTGTTTGGGAATTGATGAAAACACTGAACCATGCTAAAATTGTAATAGAGGACTGTCAGCCATGCAAGATGCGGGAAAGCGGGTCGCTCTAAAACCAGTAGGTGCTGCCGTTTCTCGACATAGAAGATTGGGATATGGTTATGAATGCAAAGATAGGAAAGTGGGGTGAATGCAATGGATTTCCTGAAAGAATTTTTGCACCAGAAAGTTCCAAAGTCAAGCGAACAAATGCCTGAATATTACCGTAAGGCTTTACTGATTAGCGAAGCAATACTTGCTTTCTATTATCTTGCGAATTGTGTCCTGTTGTTCTTGACGCAAGGTGAATGGAAGCTGTTTCCTGTTGTCGTATGTGTTTTTGTTTTTCTGTGCTTGTTCAATATTGAAAAGATGGGACCACGTACAAATCTTTTTTGCATATCCATGTTGATCGGCTTGTGGCTGACATGGTTCGTCCATATGTTTGGCTGGGCGGCAGGCAGCCCAAACATTCTTGTGCCGATTCTTTCCCTGACTTATTTCAACATCTATGTGCCTCCGATATGGAAGATCGTTTGTTTTCTGGGACTTTCGGCTTTTCGCGTATCCTTGTTTACATATTCTTTGTTGCATGGAGCAGTGGGTTCTCTTGATCATTTGGCGAATCTGTGTTTCCAGATCATCAATAGCATTGTCCCGTTGTTAATATTGACAGTGAATTATATCTTGTTCAGTTCCAGTATTCAGGCAAACGAGAGAAAACTCACCATCGACAATCTAGAATTGCACATGGAAGCGAGTACAGATGCATTGACGGGATTGCCCAACCGTCGAGCCATGCTCTACACAATAGACCGCTACCAGCAAGCCAATCCCAATTCCAGCTATTGCCTTGCCATAGCAGACATTGACTTATTTAAACGTATCAACGACACATACGGACATCAGTGTGGCGACTATACGTTGAAAGAACTAGCAAATCTGTTCAAGAGTTTTACGGGAACACAATACGCCGTATGCCGATGGGGAGGAGAAGAATTTTGTTTCTTCATGCCAAATCTAAACCTTGACCAAGCTGGAACAGCTATGCAAGAACTCAAGGAAAAGACAAAGAACATGCCTTTGCATTATGGTACTGTTGATTTCTCAATCACCATCACCATTGGTGTAGAAGAATACGACTATCATTCTACAGTAGAAGAAGTATTTGAAAGAGCAGATAAGAAGCTGTATATCGGAAAGATGCAAGGACGTAACATTGTGGTCGTATGACTTTTCTTAAGCAATGATGAATATGAGGCACATGGATCTCTACGTTCTTCAATCTCATTCCCATCGGTGATATCGCTAATACCAATATGTGACTGGTGATCACATAACATTTGATTGGCAAGCTTAAGCATGGGCAATCACAAATGAGAATCATAAAATCAGACAAAAGCCTTGGATCACTTGATAGAGTGACCCAAGGCTTTTGTCGTTGTCCCAAGACAGAGTGTTTTTCAGTAGAACCATCGTAGAATAAAATTACTCGACCGATGTTCAGCGGAATCATCGATGAACAACGCTGAGGAGACAATATTGTTCTAGCCATTCGCACCTCCACCATTCATGATTTCATAATTGAAAATTGGAATAGCACCATATTTTCCCTGAAGATAATCTTTATTAAAGAATGCATCTTCCCTTACCTTTAAATCAGAAAGCGCATAGAGATTTGATTCCCCACGATCATTCTTATCGATAAAAACAACTTCATCTCTTCTAAATTGATCTTTATTTAGAAGAGAGATATCATGTGTAGTAAAGATAATCTGCGCCTTGGTATTAGCCTTTGAGCAGAAGATATCGATAATCATTTTTGTTAACAAAGGATGTAGGCGGGCAGACAATTCATCAACTATAAACACTCCCTCATTGGAAGTTACCTCAATGACATTTTGAATAAAGGCAAAAAACCTAAGCGTACCCGATGATTCCTGCGAGAGATTAAAGACCTTTTCGCCTACTGCATTCCCTGATTCATCAAAAATATCATGGACAGTGCGAATCACTTTTGTTTCCTTCTGCTTTCCAGTCTTTTCATCTATAATATTTTCAGTCTGAATATCCAACCGCTTGATCCCAACATCAATCGATTTTAGATACTGTTCAATCTTCTTCCTGAATTCATGATCGCTTATAACTTTAGACGAATAAGCAATCATTCCAGCAACACCCTTGACAGTTGATTCGAACAATATTTCCGAGTAAACATTATACTCTTGTTGGAAAAAATCGATGAAGTCTCCCAAGATTTTTTTCTTTGTTTCATCCTCAAGAAAATACTCAAGCACCGATATATATAATCGCTCTGAAGGAATCTTATTATACTGCGAAAGAAGTGACACGAATTCCGACCCATAGGTGATCGTACCACCCATCCTTTCGAAAACTCTCTTATCATCAATGTAAAACCACTCGCTTACTACAGCATCTTCGGTGCATTCAAAGCCATATTGAAATTGCTTATTGTTTCTCAGGAAAATAATATCAAATTCAGAAACCCTGTTTTTGTCGCTTGACAAAGCAAACGGTTCAAGATCATGCCTGAATCGTTTTCCTTGATCCCATGAGTCATTTTCCTTGTTACCAATAAACTGAGAGAAAATATATTTTTCGAAGAAATACATTGCGGAAATGAAGTTTGATTTACCAGATGCATTTGCACCGTAAAGAGCTACTGCTTTAAGTAGATTATACTTTTCATTCACATGAAGCAGATGTGAAGGATGTTGCACATCTGAGGTGGCACGCAGATCTAAAATTGCTTCATCCTTAAAAGACAAAAAGTTCTTTACTTTAAACATAATAAGCATGTCAATCTCCTCCCTTTTCTATACACCATTGCTATATTATATCCCATCATTTTACTTGTCAATGGTAATTTCGTATATTTCAGGCAGAGCAGCTGGTACCCGCACAATACGAAATCGTTAAAACTAAGTTTTGGAAGCTAGATCTCGCAAACATATGCAATTTTACGGTCTTGGTGATTTTGATTGACCGAAATTCTTGGGCATGTAAGCACTTTCTTTTGGGTAAAAATCTGGTCAGTCTCGTTTTGGCGGATTCAAAGATTACAACATTACATAAATATTAAAATAAAATGTAATTCATCCTTATTGTATCGATTAACTGGTTTTCGTATGATTTTCCTCATAGATTGACTGGAATTTGAGTGTATTTGGCCTTGGTATTGTCAGGTGGTGCCTAAACACTTAAATTTATATCGATTGCTATATGTTTCAACATAGTCATTCAAGGGGGTCAATGTTGCCGCGCTACCACAATTATTGTCATTGCTCCCAAACACGTACCACCCGCAAATTCTTTGCGAGTGGCGCGTGTTGCATGGATGATTTCCCCAATGATAAGAGGCATTGTTCTCCTTGGAGGACAATGCCTTCATACTGTTAGTTGTTGCGGTAGTAGTTGATCAGGCAGCCGTCTGTGATGATTTGGCGTTCAGCGTCTGTCAATGCTCCAATAGAGCATTTGA
>OMYM01000123.1 GCA_900315225.1 uncultured Erysipelotrichaceae bacterium
AGGGGTAAGTTTGAATAGCCTGCATAGATCATAGTATTCAGCTCTATCTTTAGGCAGTTCGTATTCATCAGCGAACTTGTTGAAGAGTTTTTCTTCGTTTCCCTTTGGTAACATGGATGTGTAGTCGAAGAATCTTTCCAGATATCCCACAGCATCGAATTCATTGCCATATACGGTCTTGACGCAGTGTCGGAGTTCCTTGATGTCAAGGAAGAACATGAAGACAAGTCCCTTGACATTGAACAAATGCTTAACGATTTCAAGAAGCTGAATAGCGAATGTAGGTTTGCATCGGTCTAGTTCATCCACCTGTACGACAACCTTCTTCTGGTTCTTTTCGCTTATGCATGCTTGAAGTGCATCGTTTAGCTTTTCTATTCTTTTGTCGAGGGGAAGGTTGTCGTTATTGTCTTCAGGTTCATCGTTCTTTGCGTTCCTCAACATGCGTAGATAGCTTGTGAATTGTTTGTCTGCTTCTTGGTACTCTGTTTGATGATTCTTGCATACACGCTCTATTAACATGCGTGAGAACGGGATCAAGGGATCATCAAAGAAATCGTTTTGCCAGGCATTGAAGTATATGACTTCGTCTTCTCCCTCGTTATTGTATCTGTTTTCTTTGATGATCTTTGCGTAATCTTCACTACAGTGTTTAATCTCTTTGTCTGTAAGAAGATTTCTAAATATCTTTGCGAACTCGGTCTTTCCCGTTCCCCAGGATCCAGATATAGCGATGATAAATGCCTCATTATCAAGATGATGCAGTTTGCTGGAATACAACAATCCCGTTGGGGTACGCTTTATGTCGTTGCGGATGTTGGGTGATACTTCACCATGTTCTAACGCATGCATGTCTCTCACGTCTTTTTCAGGGGTATCTGGGAGGATAAGTTCTCCATGGTTGATTGGTCCCATCTCTATCTTTCTTACGACTTCAAAGCCGTGTTTTGGCTCCTTTGGCGCATAATCGTTGATGATCTTGAATAGAGTCATTGCATATTCTCCTCTATCAAGAGCATCGTTTTCGAATTCTAGTTCACTGATCATGACATATTCACCTCCTGGGTATAATCAATTATAATTCTTATTGTCCCGATATGCAATCCTTGCTATAATATCTGGGAGGAACACGAGGTTAGCATATGATTCAAATAGAGAGCATAGAAGAGTATCAGGAGAATAACAGGATTGAAGCCAAGAAAGCATTGGGAGGTCTTCCTTTAAGCATATGGGAGACGTATTCTGCGTTTGCGAACACCTTGGGAGGCGTTATTCTTCTGGGTGTAGAAGAGTATCGGGATAAGTCTTTTCATACTGTGGATCTTCCAGATCCACAGAGATTGGTGGATGAGTTCACGAAGATACTGAATAACAAAGAGAGGGTTTCTGCCAATATCTTGGCAGATAGTGACATTCACATTGAGACTATTCATGGAGATAGGATTATTGTCATTGAGGTTCCTCGGGCAAGAAGATATGACAAGCCTGTATTCGTAGGTGATTCCATGTATAGCGGTACATATCGTAGAAACGGTGAAGGGGATTATCATTGCACAAGGGAAGAGATCGAAGCAATGTTAAGGGATGCGGCGGTCCATTCCGCCGATACCAAGGTATTGGATACCCTTGACATATCTGTCTTTGATACAAGTACTGTTGATCGTTATCTTGATGTTTTTCATCATGTAAGAACGATAGATACCGGTAACATTCACACATACCTACAGTCATGTGTAAATGATCATCCTACCATGGCAGGATTGTTAATGTTTGGCAAGTATGACAGGATCAAGGAAGTCATCCCTTCTTATTCTCTAGTTCTTCAGGATGAAGAACTAGAGATGAATCTGTTTGACTTCCTGTATTATGCAAGGAATAGGTTATGTGAAATACTAGATACAGAGACAGGATCTGTCATAGAGATGGTGATCACGGAATCACTGGCTAACTGTGTGATTAACGCCGACTACCACGGGACAGTTTCTATCGATATACATATCGATGAAGACAAGATTACGATGAGAAACCCAGGAACGTTCCGTATCCCCGTTTCCAAGGCCAGAAGAGGGGGACTTGCTGATCCAAGAAACGTGTTCATCATGCGAATGTTCTCCCTCGTAAACATAGGCAAAAACACCGGTAGCGGTGTTCCTGCCATATACCATGCATGGCATGGAGAAGGCTTTGACGAACCCCAGATCACCCAGTCATTCCAACCTGAACAAACAATCCTGACACTCCCATTGACAGAACATAACAGCGATGCCTGGACAACCGCTTCCCCCGAAGAAATCGCAAGCCTCATCATCAGTTACCTAACCGAACATCACACCGCCCGAAGAACAGAGATTGCTAAATATCTCAATCTCGGTGAACGACAGACAAGAAAATACCTAAACCAGCTTGTCAAGGCACAGATCATCATTACCCATAACAAACAATATAGCTTAAAAGCATAACATCATCATGACAAGGAGAAATAAGAATGGCTGATACAGAACTAACATGCCCAGGATGTGGAAAACCAATACCAATCGAAGAAGACATGCCAAAAGCACTCTTCTGCCCCTACTGTGGCTCACGTCTTGAAGAGACAAAAAAGATACCCACTATCCTAGACGACAACACCGACATTACCTTTACATCCGAGGAAACCACCCCACCCGAAAACAACACCCAGTTCTGTTCCCCCGAGGGTGAACTCATATACACTGGTTGGTTACCAACCAGCTACACCCCTTCCGCTAAATACGAACGTAATAACGATACCCTAGAACTATGGGCATACGCCCAAAAAGACAATACATCCTGGTTCTATCGCAACATCAAGAAGTACTCTATAAACAAGTTCACAACCACCGAAAACCCTTTCCGTTCATTCGATACTTATCTTGATGAAAAAGCATCCGAGATACTCGAAACAGCTGACATACATCTAATTAAACGAGTACTTCCATTGAAGGAAAGCATCCAAAGAATACGAGATGGACTAATCAACATCCGCAAACAGCTAGATTCCCTTAACCAAACCAGTCATATAAGATATGTCATGCAGGCACAATACGGTGCCGATGGAGCCAAGATCTATGAAGCCGATAGCAATGGTAAGAAGAAATACCTGCTGCTAAAAGTAGCAATGACCGCTAATGAATACGGTACATACACCCCCAACCAATCCCAATACAGTACCGACAAAAAATTCAATAGCCCAGTATCCAGTCCATTCCAAAAAATCAACCTAACCCCCGATATAGACACCGACCCCAACACCCCTATCGGAATGCATAACACCAACGGTCTATCAACCAACACCCTCTCATGGGAACTATACGGCTACTGTGGCTTACTATCTAATAGTCCATTCACCAAAGACGAGATCAAAGAATTCTTCATGTCAATCAACTCATTGAAGACAGTCAAGACATCATAATACCCAGTAGGCCGATGGAAACATCGGCCTTCATTCATATGCGAAGAATTCAAATAACAGTTCCAGTATAATCTACGTTCATAAACTCCATAGCAAGCAATGGTTGTATTTTATTAGATAATATGGTATATTATGGTGATAGGAGATGGTAATTATGGGTAATATGATAAAGGATGATATTGTGAAGCCCTATTGGGAAATAGGAAAGAGAATCGTAAAGTATGAGTAGCATGGCAATCCAAAGGCAGAGCCTGGAACAGAAGCATTGAAGCGTCTATCCAACAACCTAACTATTCGATATGGGAAGAGATTTATACCAGAACGAATCATCAGATAATCGCAAATGAATAGGACTGCTTCACATTCATCACGAGTTCTCCTTCACCGCTGCAAACCTTCATCAGCAAAGTGTTCCTGCCCTCTTTCAGATTACATATCCCCACCATTTTCCCAATCCTATTCTTTCCGATGATACCTTCGAATTTCACCTCGCATTTTCATCATACAATCGTATTTCGGACAATCCGATACCATCACAAGAACTGCTTCAGCAACAACATTTCGACCCAGTAATATCACGAACACAACCACATCGTCCTATCGATGAATCTAAACTCAGCAACAACATTGAAAACACCCTTCCAAACAAAGACTGGCTAATGCCTCAATTAAGAGGCATTAGCCAGTCTTCTTTTTTTTGCTTCATGTGTCTTTAGCACAGCGAACAAAAAAGCATGCCGTTAAACATCTTCCTTATTTATTAGTGGATTACCAAAGGCATTCGGCATTCCTGACATGGGACCACAAAACACCTCGCATTTTTTTCATCTCCGTTAATGGAGGTGAGAGTCATGCTTAATGCATATGGTGTCCCGAAGGATACTGTACATCGCCCAAGACCATAGGTCAACGGCGGAAAGGGGGCTTCCCCTTTCTTTTTTCCCAATCCTGAGCGTCTTCCTTTTTCCGCAAGCGATTGTCACAGCATTCAGCATGCCTGGAATGGGACCGCAAACGCCTCGCATTTTTTCATCTCCGTTAATGGAGGTGAACGTTATGGCTAATGCATACGGTGTCCCGAAGGACACTGTCCATCGCCCAAGACCGTAGGTCAACGG
>OMYM01000558.1 GCA_900315225.1 uncultured Erysipelotrichaceae bacterium
GCTAATTGTGCATCTGAGTATACTTGAATTCATCTGCCCATGCCTTGAGTTCTTCATCTTTGACACTGGCGGGGAATCTCTTTCCATCAACCACTGTTCCTTTGATCAGTCTCTGCATGCTGTTTCGGGAATCTCCCAGTTCACTTCCTCCGGAAGTGCAGAAGGGAATCACCGTGATTCCTTTCCAGTCATAGGATTCCAAGAATGTGTCAATGATGGATGGCTCGCGATACCACCAAATGGGGAAACCTACAAATACATGTGAATACTGTGAGATGTTATCAACCTTGCGTGCGATTGCAGGTCTTGCAGTCCTGCCCTTCATTTCAATCGAGCTTCGGCTTATGGGGTTGTTCCAGTCCAGGTCTTTCTTGGTATATGGTTCTTGCGGGACGATTTCGAAGAGATCTGCGTTTGCTAGTGTTGCCAGTCTTTCCGCTACTCTTTTTGTTACGTTGCTTGCGCTGAAATATGCGACTAATGTTTTCATGATTTCCTCCTTGTCCGCTACATGGTATTTTACACCAATGGGGCAATCGTATGAAGCATTATGCTTCTGTCTTTGGGATTTATCTGTTATACTATAACGAATTGTGCAAGGAGAGCTTTATGACAAACGGATATGATGAACAGGGTATGCCTATTGAAAAGCTTAGCGGACCTTTGAATTGGGAGGCTTATTTTTCACCAGAGGTGTTACAGACAGCGGCGGCGAATATGGATCTTGTCACCAAAATGAATGAAGTGGCGTATAAAAGCTATGATGTTCATATGTGGACGGAACCAGGGTCATCGCAACAATGTGTTGTTCACCTCAGTTCCTTGTATTGGTTTCCTGAAAGGAAACTGAAACACAGCAATGCTCCATGCGGGCTTTGTCATGGGGAGTGGTGTGTCCATGAGGCGATAGCGCTCATGAAATATGAAGAGGTTAACGGAAAGCTTGAATGGATGGAGTCTTCCGATGAGTTTGATAGGCGCAAGGCGGATTATGGTCCTGCCCAAAAGTGCAGGAAGCGCGATGCGGACATTTCGACCAGGAACGAGTTGATTCCTGTTCTCAAGGCTTTCGAGGATAAGATTCGGCGTACTCCGTTTATGCTGTACAACATGAATAAGATCCTTGATGGGCGCATGACAAACCGCTATTATGTGGATGAATATAAAAAAGTCCATATAGATGATGTCACAGAAAAGATTGATCGTGGCGAGCATCGTTTCCGGGAAACATTTTCCGCATGGAAAAATCAATTTCAAGTCCGGGTTCAAGTTCATGCAACGACAGATCGTCTGTCTTCAATGAATTTGAGCTTGCGTTGATTGATCGGATCATTGAATACACCAACCGAAACAATACTGACAAGGATCCGATAGATGAAGCAGCGGAGTTGTTTTCAGCAGCTTGGAACAGGCAAGACATGAGGCTGCGGCTGTGATTGCCGTGCCATTGGTTGAAAAGCCGCAGGATGTGGTTTTGAAGCCGAAACTTAACGTTGAAAAAGGGCAAGTGAAACTGGTTTTTCGAATAGGGGAAAAGGGAAAGCGTCTTGTTCTGATTAAGAAGAAACTACACATACCGATATATCGCGCTCTTTACATCGACCGCATGCTGGAAGAACATAACAATCTGGTGACTTCCCGTGATCGCATATACCGTGGTTTGGTGAAAAACTTCAAGATAATCAGTGATTCTGATTATGATGTACCGAAAAGCTTGGAAGATATTCTGCGCCCTTACCAAGCATATGGCTTTAAGTGGCTCAGTACTCTTCAGGATTCTGGCTTTGGTGGTATTCTGGCTGATGAAATGGGCTTGGGTAAAACCATTCAAGCGATTTCCTTGTTGTTAAAGGCAAAGGAAAACGGAAACAAAGAGCCTTCCTTGATTGTTTGTCCCGCATCTTTGGTATTTTACTGGGTGGAGAAGTGTGGATGCTTTGCGCCTGATTTAAAGGTCTACGCTTTGGCTGGAACAGCCGCGACACGCAAGAAAGCCCTCAAGGAAGCAAGTGAGCAAGCTCCCTATGATGTGTACATCACTTCCTATGACCTGGTAAAACGAGATATCGAACATTACGAGAAGATCAATCTTCATACCTGTATTCTTGATGAAGCCCAATTCATCAAGAACCAAAACACAGCTGTCGCCAAGGCGGTCAAGCTGCTTCACGCTGAACATCGCTATGCCTTGACCGGAACACCGATTGAAAACAGACTCTCCGAACTCTGGAGTATCTTCGATTTCCTGATGCCTGGATTCCTTTACAGCTCTGCCGAATTTGTCCGTAAATTTGAATCACCCATCGCCAAGAACAAAGACGCAGAAGCAACGGAAAGACCCAAGAAAATGGTATCGCCATTTATCTTGCGAAGAAGGAAAGAGGGTGTCTTGAAAGACTTGCCAGACAAATTGGAAGAAGTCCGCTATGCCCGTTTTGAAGGTGAACAGCAAAAGCTATATGATGCCCAGGTCGTCCACATGCGCGAAATGATCGCAACGACAACCGATAGCCCAACCGACAAGATTAAGATTCTATCGGAAATGACGCGTCTTAGACAAATATGTTGTGATCCAGGACTTGTGTTTGAGGACTACAAAGGTGGATCAACCAAACGAGATGGTTGTCTGCAATTGATTCAAAGCGCCATGGATGGCGGCCATCGCATGCTGGTATTCTCCCAATTCACAAGCATGCTTGTGCTATTGGAAGAAGACCTCAACCGCAACGGAATCAAATACTACAAGATCACTGGATCCACTCCAAAAGACCAAAGAATCACCCTTGTGCATCAATTCAACGAAGGGGATGTTCCAGTCTTCTTGGTTTCCTTGAAAGCAGGGGGCACAGGACTCAACCTCGTTGGTGCGGATGTCGTTATTCACTATGACCCATGGTGGAACATCGCTGCCACAAACCAGGCAACCGACCGTGCCCACCGTATCGGTCAGCGTGATGGTAATAATGCGTTATCCTCATTGACATGGCAAATGATTGATTGTATAATGTACCCATTAAATTAATGGGTATGGGAGAGTTCCTAATGAAAATTAAAAGTTTGAGAATATCGGGAATAGGCAGAATTGGCGAATTGAGTCTTGTGTTTAATGATGGGCTGAATGTGATATGCGGAGAAAACGGCACCGGAAAGACAACAATCTTGAACACGATTGTTGATGCTTTTTCGGGTATTAATTCTGTTCTGAAGAAAAATGCATCATTTTCCGATGGACAATATTGCTTGGAGTATGAAGTCGACAACGGAATAGTAGAAAAAATAACATCGCAAGTAACTGCGTTTAAACCAGCCGAAAAAACCGATTCAAAGGACGGAAAGTATGCACGAAACATCATGTTTTTTAAGGATGACAGATCCATTGATTATAAAGAACAAACAGCAATACCACGTGATGCCCAAAGCAATCAATGGCTTTTGCAAAGGAATCTCATAAACGGAATTTCCTCCGAGGACCTGAAGGGATGGTTTTGCAACAGGTGTATATTCGGAAAGATCGGGGAAGGGCTTACAGAAGTTCAAAAAGAGAACTTAGATTATGCGCAAAAGGCATTTTCTATATTTGATTCAAACATTGCTTATTCAAGAATTGATGCCCAGACCCTGGACATCATGCTTTCCAGCAATCAAGGAGAGATTTACTATGAATATCTGTCATCGGGATTTAAATCATGCATGTATTTGATCCTTGGCCTGATCAAGGAGATAGAGATTCGATTCACGGATGAGGAAATCAGTGCGAGTGATTTTGATGGAGTGGTGCTGATTGATGAAATCGATCTCCATCTGCATCCATCTTGGCAGTCAAGGTTGCTACAGACACTGAGGGACATTTTTCCAAAAGCACAGTTTATTGTGACAACGCATAGCCCGAACATTCTTCAGGCATTGGGGAAAGACGAGATAATCCCACTTACCATGGACGAAGAAGGCGAGATTGGCATCAAGGAGCTTAGTTTGACCCAGTATGGCTTGCAAGGTTGGACGATAGAAGAAATCTTGAGGGATGTCATGGAATTGCCTGAAACAACCTCCAAGATATTTGAAGAAACAAAAGATGCGTACGACAGGGCAATGGACTTGGACAACGCTGAAGAAGCAATCAAGAATTACAAGAAGTTGAAGGAAATGCTGCACACGGATAGTGTTCTTCGCCGACTCTTGGATTTCCAAATTGCTGGCATAGGAGTTTACGATGATAAAGTTAATTCGTCCACAAAAGCCGATTGAATTGAGTGAAAAAGAGCAGAAAGAACTGACACAAGAGTATTTCGAAAGTAAAAAAAGTAAATCGGTTTGGAATAGAGATTATATTAGAAGAGCTTTGCTTGATTCTACAAATGGGAAGTGTTGTTACTGTGAGAAAAAGATAGGTTCTGGCAAAACGGACATGCATATTGATCACTTTAAGCCGAAATCAAAATACCCTGATTCAGTTGTGGAGTGGGATAACTTGATGCCTTCATGTCCCGATTGCAATCGTAGCAAAAATGACCATGACACTGTGGAAAAGTCTATCGTTAATCCATATGTCGACAATCCAAAAGAGTATTTTTATCTGAAATTATGCAGATATATACTGGAACGATCAAATATCTGGAACAGATATTTACAATCGTTCCGCATATA
>OMYM01000208.1 GCA_900315225.1 uncultured Erysipelotrichaceae bacterium
AATGATATCAACGTTTTTCAAAGGCAACAGCCTTCCAACAAACACGATCTCCATCGTCTTGTTATGGCGCTGTTTCTTCTCTTGGATGAAATCATCTCCCGCAAGCAATGCATCGTCTATGCCAGAATATGTCCGAACAATCTCACGCGAATCAATGCCCTTGAGTACATCGTATACCCGCACGTTCCGATAGCCCCAGTTCTTGATCTTCTTAATGAACGCAGCAGCCTTGATTCCTTCCTTGCGAGGCAATACATGATAAGCGTCAAAGTTATGGAAATCCCCAAGCACGGGAACCCCGTCCGCTAAAATCTCATCCAGTCCAGTAAAGCTTGTGGGAAAATGAACAAACACTCTTTCCGGCTTCCATCCCAGCCTTTGCTTAAACTTCTTGAGACGCTTGTTAATGATGGAAGCCTGGAATGCATCGGGATAGGATTCATGCGGCTTTAGCTTCTGGTAGCGCACTAAATGCACATTGACCCCATCATACACATAATCCTCTTCCGTGGGAATAATGTCCCTGAACTTGTTCTTTAGAAGAAACTGCACCCGACTCAATGACACGCAAACAACCTGTACACGGTGTCCTGCCTTCTGCAGTTCTTTCGCAAAGTAATGGATCACTAGCGTGTCATTCAGCGCCCTGACTGCCTTGGGAGCGGGATAGTATTGCGTATATACCAGTATATTCATTTCCTTGCTTCCTTGAAGCATGAGCTCATGGACACAAGCTCAGCGCCTTCGCACATCATAAAGTGGTACAAATCCCGCAACCTCTGCTTCAGCATGGGATCCTTGTTCAAGACCCAGTAATGGGTGTATATGGCAAACGGGGCTTTCATCTTCTTGCAAAGCTCATATTCCTTCATCAGCGTTTCAAAATCATCCAGCCCATACGACACCATTTCCCTGTGCCTGCCGTAATTCAATACCCCCGGCATTAACATGCCTGTCCGCAAGCGGATCCAATAACGATGCACATAGTTCATCGCATACCTTGGCGACCAATCCCTGTCGCGATGTTTGATGATGCCGCCATAGTCCATGCCAAGGGCTTCCACTGAACGAAGAGTCTTGGCGTTTACCGCGTTATTTGGGGCGATAAAGACCGTGAATTCCCTCTGGAACACCTTTTCGAGGTATTCCTTGCCTTCCTTCATTTCCTTCGCGATCCTCTCCTCGTCCTTCCAGATCATCTCTGGCTGCCACTCGCCATCGACCATCTGGTATTCATGGCTATACCCATGAAGCATAAGGTCGTATTTATCCTTGTTATTATTCAAATATGCTACAAGCTCCGCATTGTCCCCAACCGGATAGTAGCCATAGGGAATCCCTTCCCCATATGGACGCACGCCTTTTTCATGGTGCGGTACCGCATAGGGCACGACAGACAAAGACACCTGGCCGTTTTCAATAAAGCCATATGCCTTCTCTAGGTCCTCCTTTGAAGTAAAGTAGCTGGTATCATCGTCTCTAATGACAAATTTCATATCTTAGACTCCTTATTACCATTCAGGCAATCATAGCAGCGCAATCAAATATCCGAAACAGATATTTAAAATACTGCCGCAAAAACACATAACGATAAAGGACAGGCTTATGAACTTCAATGCCTGCAAAAGCATCTACAGCGCCATGATCGATCATTCTTTCGATCCTATCTTGGTTCTTTTCTATATTATATACCAACACAAAGATGAACAAACCATAGATGCACTTATACGGAAGAAAATCATTGAAAAACAGCACATTTCCAAGCGTCCATTCGCTCTTGCAGGCAACAAGAAAAGCCCACGCCAGAATATCTAGCGCAGTTATGGCACAAGCAAAAGCCGCATGAAAATGCAGGGATTGCAGGCAAACGAAAACCACAAAACCGAAATTAAAATACTTTGGAAACGTGAAAATCCCCATCGTATCCATGATGCTTTGCAAAAGAGAAGCATCCATTGTTAAAAGCAGGCACAGCAAAAGGCAAGTCGAAAAACGCAGAAAACGCTTGACCACATTCCTTTCGGGACACAGGGCATCCATATGAGAATTGTCAATTAGAAACACTGAAAAAAGCATCAATATTTCTAATACCATGCTGTATTTCTTCATCTGTCACCCCTTTCAGTTCCTTGTCCTGCCTTAAGTACACTTCTCCACGTATAACAGCATATATTCAGTAGCGATATCATAGAACACTATCAATTATGCAAAAACAATTACACCGTTCACCCGCCACTATCCAAGACAAAGCTGCCGCGCTTTCACTGTCGGAATTCTCGCCGCCCCCTTTGACTAGGCAATTTGATTTTACAAGAATCGCTTGCGCATTGTCAACCTCAGGCAAGCAAATAATAAGACCATTCTCACGAAAATAAAATAATAGTTCACACGGAAATCCATCTATCAATGATATATTTACGCACGATAAATCACTTTTTCCTCATCTGTTGAATATCCAACTATGCCAGAACGATCAAATATATGTTCCGAATATTTGCAATCATCGGGTATATAGCTGTTGACGAGCATTGGCAAATCCCACGCAATTGCGCTACCACGTAAATGGAACATATAGCATATGGACAAAACAAATGTCTTTTTGTCTTTTTTCGTCAAGCAAAATGCCTCATGCTTCTTTTTGTATCTAGGAAATGGCTATGCGCACGCGACCACTCCCCAAATGTCTGCTTGGAAAACCACAGAAACCACAAATTGAAGATATCCGCAAAACAATCAATCTTTGCCTTCCAAACCAATGACTTTCTATATGTTTGCCTCCAAGCATGCAACTTCCATGTCTTCCATCCAACCATCTTGGCGCAAGGCATCCCGCACAAAATCCTCCATATAATGCCTCTAGCGCTTGCGCAAGCCTTTGCGCCAAGTGCCACACTAGAACAGGTATCTACTGTCGTTCCGCATATCACAGCAGACAGACGATGCAGAATTCTACCTTTTTGTGCGTCCAAATGTAATAATGCAATTAACAAAAGATATGTTGCACAAAAACGCGTACAGAACTATAATAAAGATTGCAAATCCTGATAATAAAGGAAGATAAGGGGGTGAATCGTGGCTGGAACGCTTGAAAAACAAACAGATGACAGCAGCATCAATTATTTTATCGAAGTCATGGTCGTCTTTTCCCTCATGTCCCGCCTAGGCTTTCCGGGAAATCTTACCATTGTCTTTGGCGGGCCGAGCCTTGGAAAATTGATTGACTACGGTGTATCGGTGCTTCAGTTGGTCATCATTATGATGTGCAGCGCCAATAATATCCTGGAAATCAAGCTCCTGCAGGTCAAAAAAAAGCATCTTCCCATTTACTTGATGCTGGCAATCATGTACTCCATTTCGCTTGCCGTGAATCCCAATAAAGTCAAGCAGACCACAATCTTGATTCGTTTTTCGATCACGATTTTCTTTGGGCTTTGGATGGGCGACAACTATGACATGGAACATCTGCTGAATCTTACGTACTTTGCAGTCATTGGCAATGTCTCGGCCAACCTTTTGACATTGTTTGTTTTTCGTAACGCTGGTTTCCACTACGATGAAGACTATGGCTATTGCTTTAGCGGTCTTTATGCGCAAAAAAACGCCTTGGGAGGTGTTTTTGCCGTAGGGCTGACTTTGCAATATGCGCTTTTTCGGTTGAAACTCCGGAAGAAACAACCGATTTCCAAATTCTTCTGGGGCATGTTTGCGATCCAGGCGGCTGTCCTTGCCTACAGCCAGGCGACCACAGCTGCCTTTACCGCCATCATGACAATCGTCTATCTGACTGTCTACGAAAAGCTAAACAACCGCAATCTCCGCATTCAATGGGGACTCGTTTATGTCGTGGCTTCGGTCAGTTTCATGATTGTTGCCATGACAGTCATTCCTTTGTTCACGCCTTTTCTTGAGGCAATTGGAAAAGACGCGACCTTGACTGGACGCATTCCTATGTGGGACAAGATGTTTGATTTTCTTTTAGAAAACAATACCATGACCGGCTATGGCGTTTTCCAATTCTGGGAAACACCTTCCGCGTTAAACAAATTGCATACGTACTATGAACGCAACAGTTGGTACCGAAGAATGGAGAATGGAGCCCACAGCAATATGATGGAAATGTGGCTGGACACGGGGCTGATTGGATTATCCGCCTACTACTTGACGTTGATCTATGTTTTCCGAGATGTGAAGTGGTTAAGCAACGACCAATACAACCTGGTCTCCGTCTTGATGATGCCCTTGCTCATTGCGGGACTGACCGACCGTATCTACAACAACCAAAACTATACATCCCTGTTTCTGTTCGTCATGCTTAGCATCGCATGCGATGGAGCGGAAAAGAAGAAAAAGGCGCGGCGAAAGGCACGAAGGCTGCGCGGGCGAAGATTTGTGCAAAACGAGGCTACGCAAGAATAACTAGGAGGCTACCTAATGACTGCAATGGAACAAAAAGAAGAGTCACGCTATGGAAAGTTGTTCAAGACAATACTGATCTCAGGAGGCGCGCTTTTAATCAACAGCCTGATATCATTCTGCCTTGTTCCGGTTATCTCCAACACCGTTGGAACCGAGGCATACGGCTTTGTGTCCATGGCGAAGAACTTTGAACAATACGCAATGATCCTAACAGCTGCGCTAAATGCGTTTGCTGTGCGCTACATTGCGATCAGATATCACGAAGACAATCTGGAACAAGCAAACATCTACTTTTCTTCCACTTTCTTTGGCGATGCCTTCCTGGCAACGTTGTTGTTTGTCGTTGCCTTGGTGTGCATCTTCTTCCTCGACTCGATATTCCAAATATCCCCCGAGCTTGTCACAGATGTAAAGCTGTTGTTCCTGTTTATCTTTGTAAACTTCTGGATTGTCACCATGACAACCGCGTTTACCTCTACCGCCCATATAAAGAATAAGCTCGATGTCGCGGGAATCTTCAAGGTCATGGCTTATCTTTCCGAAGCCATGTTGTTGGTGGGGTGCTATTCTTTCCTGAAGCCTGCGGTATATTATGTTGGCGCAGGACGTGCCCTGCAGGCGGTCGTGCTTGCGATCGGGGCCATCTGGATCTGGCGGCGCTACGCCAAGGAACTTGTAATCAAGACACGTTTCTTTTCTACTCACTCTGTCCAGAACCTTTTGTCAAACGGCATCTGGACCAGCATGAATTCTCTTGGCGGGGTATTGAACGATGGACTAGACTTGTGGATTTGCAATCTGATGTTGACACCGCTTGGCATGGGACAGCTTGCTATTGCTAAAACATTCCATTCTTTCTTCAATGGCATCTTCTCCGTCATTAGTCAATCGTTTGAGCCGTTGTTCCTCAAGAGCTATGCCACGGGGGAAATCGGCACCCTAATGAAGGAACTCAAGCTTTCCATGAAGGTTTCCGGCATGTTGTCAAACATCTTGTTTGCTGGCTTCGTTGCCCTTGGCGTGTCATTCTACCGCCTGTGGATTCCCAAGGAAGACATCATGCTGGTGTATGGCTTGACCATCATATCCAACCTTGCGACTGTCCCTAGCGGTCCCATGTTCCCCTTGTACTACATTTATGTCCTGACCGCAAAGAACCGCTTTCCAACCATCGTGACCATCTTTGGCGGCATCTTCAACGTCTCGGCAATGTATATCTTGTTAAGCACAACCAGCCTTGGCAACTACGCCATTCTCTGGACAAGCGTCATCGTCTCGGTCGTGATTGCATTCATTTCAAACCCATTGTACATGGCACATGTCCTGAAACAACCGTGGCATACTTTCTATCCTGGAATGATCTTGAACATTGTCTCGTGTGCCATCATGACAGCCCTATTCTATGGCTTGTCAAAACTATACCAGCCATCCTCTTGGCTAATGCTCATTTTGTCGGCTATCGCCCTTTTCTTCATTGGGGCATCTCTACATCTAACGGTCGTATGCAACAAAGAAGAACGTCACAGAATCATACAAATGCTCATGCGTAAGAAAAACCTGGAATAAGGAGGTGGATAAATGGCAGAAACAGTGATCATAAAGCATGAAATCAAAACAATAGACGACATAGACAAACTGAAGGACACTTGGAAAGCTCTAGAAAAAGGGAAAGATATGACGATCTTCCAAGGTAACATATGGCATCGCCTGCTCACAAAAGAATGGCTGGGATGGAAGCTGCATTCTATCTACAGCAAGGTCGTCATCTACATCGCCTTCCAAAACGAAAAACCTTCCATGATCTTTCCTGCCATCATCTACAAGATCAACACAAAGAATAGATGGTTTGGCAATCATATAGGTGTGTACTTAATGGGACAGGGCAGCTATTCTGACTACATGAACGTCATCTATGATACATTCTCAAGCACGGTTTTCGAAGCAATCATAGATGAGATTCGCAAGGATTATCCAGGGAAGAAAATCAGCTTGACCAGCGTCCGTCCCGATACTGCCCTTGCGTCCTATCTCAAGGAAAAAGGAACCCATTGCGAAAATGGTGAACTGGCGCTGTACATTAACCGCAAGGAATCGGTGGAAGCATACCAGAAATCCCTTACAAGCAAACACCGCAATAATCTAAACAGAGCCTTGCGCCGTATGGAAAAAGATGGCATTACCTATACCAGCGAAATCATCGGTATGATTAGCGATCCAGCCTTGTTGGAAAAACTTGTTCAGATTCATGTCAAACGACTCACTATCAAAAACACAAATAATTCCAACCCTCTCTCTGCCGTTGGTTCATTCATCAAGAGAACTTATCGCCGTCATCGTGATCTTCACAACAACATCGTTGCTATGAGCATGTGTGAAAACCCAGCTTCAAACATTATGTTATTCCGTTTCAACGGAGAAATCATAGGCTATCAATATGCCATGAAAGACCGCAACACAATGCGCCTGCTCCAAACAGCATTTGACGATAACACGAGACACTACAGTCCTGGCTTTCGGGGAATTTTCGACTATATCATCAAATCATACGAAACCGATGAAATCCAGCAGATTGATTTCCTGCGTGGAAGCGAACCATATAAATATGAACTTGGCTGCGTAGACCTGCAACTCCTGAATTACACCTTATAACTTCTATCAGAAATTAGCAATCCATTCGCATATAAATGCGGCTACATTGGAGTGCATCATAATATCATTTAAATTCTCATGCGAACGAAATCAAGAGAACAAGGAGGTTCATAATGACAAGTATGATTATCGACAAGCGTGAAATCAAAAGCATCAAAGACCTAGACCAATTGAAAGATGTATGGGCCACGCTGGAAAATGGCGATGACATGACAATCTTTCAGAATTTCACATGGCATAGGCTGCTCGCAAAGGAATGGCATGGATGGAAGCTACACCCTTTCTACAGCAAGGTCGTCATCTATATCGCTTACCAGAATGGCAAGCCATTGATGATCTTCCCCGCCATCATCTACACCATCGACACTAAAACACGTTGGTTCGGCAGCAAGAAGGGTGTATATCTGATGGGCCAGGGCAGCTACTCCGACTACATGAACGTCATCTACAACGACTTCTCGTCCGAGGCATTCGAGGCAATCATCACCCAGATACGAAGCGATTTTCCTAAGAAGAACATCTTCCTGACTTCCGTCAGACCGGATACTGCGCTTAGCGCCTATCTCAAAGAGACAGGTGCCAAGTGCGAGGATGGCGAGCTTGCCTTGCATATCGACCGCAAGGCATCTCTTGAAGATTACCAGAATGTGGTATCCAAGAAAACCCGTAGCAATCTCAAGAAAGCCCTCAACCGCATGGAGAGAGACAACATCAAATACACCATCGAAACCGTTGGAATGATCACTGATCCGAAGCTAATCGATGAGCTCGTCAAGATCCATGTTGGAAGAATCACCATCAAAAATACAAATCATTCTGACTTCTTGCATACTGCTGGAACGATAGTCAGAACCGCCTATCGCCGCCACCGTGACCTGAATAACAACATCGTTGCCATGAGCATGCAGGAAAACCCAGCATCCAATTTGATCTTGATCCGCTTCAACGACAAGATCGTTGGCTATCAATACGGCATGAAAGACAGATCGTCCATGCGACTGCTTCAGACATGTTTCGATGAACAATACTCGTTCTATTCCCCTGGCTTCCGTGGCACATATGACTATATCCTAAGTACGTATGAAAACGATGAAATCCAGCAAGTTGACTTCTTGCGCGGCAGTGAGACTTTCAAATACCGCCTAGGATGTGTTGACCTTCAGCTTTTGAACTTCACTCTTTAGAAAGAGAAAGGACATATGATCTACTTTGGCATTCCCCTACGCTCCAAATCAGTTTCCCACAATTGGGAAGAAGTATGCGAAGTATTCGAGCGTACACTGCGCTCTGCCTACCACCAGACCAATCCTGATTTCAAGATCTTTGTTGCATGCCATGATCTTCCAACGCTCCGTCATACCTATGACGATCGAGTGGAATTTCTACGGGCAGATACACCCTTCCCCACCGATTCGTATGAAATGATGTTGGACAAAGGATGGAAAATCTCCATGATCGCTGCCAAGATCCGTGAGGCAGGCGGCGGCTATACCATGTTATTGGATTCCGATGACATGGTTTCCAACCGTATCGCCCAATATTGCGTCGACCATCCTGGAACAAACGGCTTTGTCAGTCTCCATGGCTACATCTACAACGAAGGTCTTTCATACGTAAAACGCACATTCAAACTCTATCGCATCTGTGGTTCCTGCTCAATCATCAACTATTCCGTTGATGATCTTCCCGACCACATGCCTGCCAACTTTCATGATGACCTCAAGGATCAATACATCATCCGCCGATCTCATCGTGAGATTCCTAACTACATGGCATCCATCGGCAGAAAGCTGAAAACTATCCCGTTTATTACCACCGTATATGTCAGAAACACCGGTGACAATCATTCCATGCTTGATGGCAATGATTTGTCAAAAGCCCGCAAGCTTGAATTATTCTTTAGAAGAAAAGAAAAGATCACCGAGAAAATGCGCCGTGAATTCGGTCTAGTCCCATTAGGTAAATAAGGCATTGGGAAACCCAATGCCTTTTATCGGAGAACCATCATGTTAAAAAGAATACAGCTGATTTGGAATATCCTAAGCATCCTGGCATGCATTGTCATTGCTATCTACGCCTACCCCCGCATCGGTGGAAAACTCCCCGCCGTTCCTGGCAACTACCAAAAGACCACGGAAACCGGAACCACCATCGAGGAAACCTACATGGCAAATGGTCCTCACAAGGTTTCCTTACGCAAGGACGCTCTCAACCAAGTGTACAAGTCCTATCACATCTACTACCCTTCCGATATCTCCCAAAATACCAATAAACTCCCCGTTGTCGTCCTTAGCAACGGCAGTGGAACCCCTGTATCAAGATACCCAGCCATTGCCAAGCACTATGCTTCCTGGGGATTCATCGTCATTGGAACGCAGGAAATGTTCGCCTGGAATGGCTTTGCGTCAGACATGAGCATCTATCACTTGCATATCCTTGATAAAACCCCTGTAAACAGTGATGGTTCCAACAATGTCCTCTACCAGCGAATCGATTGGGATAACGTGGGGATCGTTGGTCACTCCCAGGGAGGGGCAGGTGTCATCAATGCCATCACCAGGCAAACCTACAAAGACACATACAAGACAGCCATCGCCCTCTCCCCGGTAAACAAAGACGCACTGTACAAGTTCGAATGGGACTACGATGCAACACTAATCGACATCCCCATCCTGCTCATCGCAGGGGCAGGTGGAGGTGATGACTATGTCGTCACCCTTGAACAACTAGAAGATATCTACGATGACATCTCCGCCCCAAAAGCCATGGCAAGAAGAAAAGACACGGCACATGGCGAAGTTCTCTACATGCCCGATGGATATGTCACAGCATGGCTCATGTGGCAATTACAGGCAGATGAAGAAGCCGCCAAGGCATTTATTGGCGACAATCCCGACATCCTCTCCAACGACCTATACCAGGATATTCAATTTGATCTAAATCCTTAAAAGCTTCCTCTCTCGTTCCATGACCACATTCAACAACCAAGCGGATATCAACGCAAGAATCACACATGGCACCAACATGGCAAAGAAACATACGCCCATGTTGTCAATCCCCATGCGTCCAAGAAGCCGCATGCCAGTACGGGAGAACTTCCACGCAGCATACCAATGTGTCGCATAGATATTGAAGGAATCTTTCCCTGAATGACATATGCCAGCCGCAAGCTTTCCCTTGATATCCACATCATGAAGCAACAAGTACATGAAACATGTTGCTAGACCGACCATGAATGGCGCTACGACAAAACTTAACGCAAACCCACCATAAAACATCCACAAAGCCAATCCCAAGGAAGCAACGAAGCCAACAAGGAACACTCCCTTGTTAAGATTCTTGTACCGCTGCATTTGTTTATTCATATGCATGCCAAGCAAATAGCATCCAATCTGGTTGGTAAACAGAAAATACACAAAGCTATTATTCGTAACAACCCACGTCCCACTCATCAGGTAATTGACGCATTCTGTCGCAACAAGCATTGTGCTTGTGACCCCAAGGGTCACAAGCCAATGCTTTTCTGTCTTCCGATACAAACTCTCCATAATCGGATGCAAGAGGTACAAGATCACAATTGTCCCGACAAACCAACCGCCAGGAAACACATTATTGTTACAGAAAGGCAATAGCCCATGAACCAGCAATGCATTGCACAAAACCGAAACAACCCCGATATTGTCCAAGACAAGGAACCTGCCAAAAAAACGTACACACACCACATTAGCGAGAACAACCAATGTTAAAACTGTGTAAAACCCTGGTAACAACGATTTCATTCTCTTGCGATAAAAATCCATCGTAGACTTGGATTTGTTAAAGGAATAGCAACACGTAAATCCCGATACGACAAAAAACATCTGGCACCCCATTTGACCAAATCTTGTAATCTCAAACGGAACATCAAACGCTTGCCCCAAATGATTTAAGAACACCATCCATATGGCAATCCCACGAATAAGGTCAATCGCACTACTACGCTTTCCAACTGGTACACTCTCTTTCATATCCACCCCCTATATTCATCTTATTCATTTTAAATCAATTTTCACGTACTTGAAAGACGTAAAAAAAACAGGAACCATCGTTCCCGTTTCCATGTTTCGCTTAAATCGCCGTCCAAGCGCCATCAATGCAAAGAAGTTGTCCCGATGTGTAGCTAGATGCATCGCTAGCAAAGTAAATCAATGCGCCATCCAGCTCGCCAGGTCTGCCTGCACGTCCCATTGGGCAATATGCTTGAGCAACCTGATCAAAACCACCATTTTCCATAATCGCGCCAGTCATCTCTGAAGCAAAGTATGCCGGTCCAATCGCATTTACGGTAATGCCGTATTTCGCCCACTCAACAGCAAGTGCCTTTGTCAACATCTTCACGCCACCCTTGGCAGCCGCATATGCCGGGACGGGCCATGGAGCCATGGCGACTTCGGAATGAAGGGAACCAATGTTAATAACCTTGCCATAGCCATTCTTGATCATGACCTTGCCAACTTCCCTTGCGACAAAATACACCGCATCCAAGTTAGTTCCAATGACCTTGCGCCATGTCTCGTCTGTCATTTCAGCCGCTGGGCTTGCATCGCCAACACCCGCATTGTTCACAAGAATATCGATCTTGCCAAAATATGCCTCAACCTCGGAAACCATTCTTGCAATATCCGCATTGTCCGTGACATCGCATCTAACCGCAAATGCCTTGACACCAAGCTCTTCAATCTCAGCCTTTACCGCTTCAAGCTTTTCAACTCTGCGCGCGCAGATCGCAACATCCGCGCCTTGCTTCGCCAATGCCTTGGCAAACTGCACGCCAAGTCCAGAAGACGCACCAGTAACCAGTGCAACCTTGCCTGTCAAATCAAATAAACCACTCATATTATTTCTCCTTTATTACGAAATGATTATATTACACAAGTGGTGAAATAATCAACTGTCATGCATTATTTCGTTTCTTCTGAATCAAATGCTGTATTGTATAGCTCCACCTTATTGAAAAGATACTCCAGTATCAACTGATCCCCAATATCATTGAGATTCTCTATATCCTTGGCATACAACGCAAACGACAGTGATTCTTCTTGATTAAGACCAGGTATTTTATCCTTCGAGTTAAACGTCGAATAATCATCGGGTTGCCCATTCGCATCAATCTTTCGCAATCCTTCGCAATCCTTGATCCTCTTGTTTTCCCTGAAAACCATGCTAAAGGAATCGTCACCCGTCACCTTATACGGTGCAAATACTGGCAAATGTTCCTTGTAGAACTTTGTCCTTTCCTCCACCATTTCCGAAGTAGCAATATACTTCATCACTTCCACGGGATACTTGTACTTCAAGACTAACAAGTAGAAATACAACCGCAAAGCATTGAGCGGATATCCCTTTAGCTCATATTTCTTGAGATAGAAGAAAGACGCGCACACTGCCCGCATCTCCCTTGGCGATAAGCGGAAGCTATTGCATATCTCATAGTAATCTTCAAGCAATTCATCTTGATCCAGTATTTTGAATTCCTC
>OMYM01000377.1 GCA_900315225.1 uncultured Erysipelotrichaceae bacterium
GTTGGGAAAACATACTTGGTAAATGAAGTCTTTTCGAATGAAATCACATTCCAACATGCGGGCATGTCGCCTATTGAAGCGAACAATCGGTTGAAAAAAGAACAGCTTAAAGGTTTTTACACAAGCCTAAAGATGCATGGAGCCAAGGTAAAGCGTATGCCAAAGGATTGGCAAGATGCTTTCTATATGTTGGAATGTTATCTGCGTGATTGCGACACAGGAAACAGACAACTTGTCTTTTTGGATGAACTTCCATGGATGGACACTAAAAACTCTGGTTTTCTCATTGCTTTTGAGCATTTTTGGAATAATTGGGGATGCCATAGGAAAAACCTAATGGTGATTGTATGTGGAAGCGCGAATTCCTGGATCTTGGATAACCTGATTGATAATCGTGATGGATTGTATGGAAGGCTAACAGGCATCATCAAGCTTTCTCCATTCACTTTGCATGAATGTGAAGAATATTTCCAAAGCATGCAATTTGTTTTATCACGCTATGACATTGTACAAAGTTATATGGTTGTTGGCGGGATCCCTTATTACATGCGTAATTATGACAATAGAAAAAGCCTTGCCCAAAATATAGATCGATTGTTTTTTGGTAAAGATGCCTTGTTGCGCATTGAGTACGACCGTCTCTTCTCCTCTATTTTCAGTTCCCCCGAGGAAATGAAACGCATCGTTGAACTTCTCAGCCAAAGAAACGCTGGTTTTACGCGAAAAGAAATCAGCGAAAAAACGGGGATTTCCAATGGGGGTGAATTGACAAAGAAACTGAATGCACTTGTCGCAAGTGATTTTGTTTTGTGCTATGTTCCTTTTGGGGTTAAGGGAAAGACGGATCACTATAAGCTGGTAGATCCCTTCTGTCTCTTCTTCCTGCATTTTGTGAAGAACCATGATAAGATGGATAGAAATTTCTGGACGAATAACCAAACGCACCAGGAAATTGTGAGCTGGAGAGGCATTGCTTTTGAGAATGTTTGTTTTAATCACATTCCCCAGATAAAGAAAGCCCTTCAAATCCAAGGTGTTGCGTCCAGTGAATCCTCTTGGTCTAAGAGAAGCGATGATGAAGAAGGAACGCAAATAGACATGTTAATAGACAGGGATGATAATGTCATCAATGTCTGTGAAATGAAATTCTATGGGGAAATGTTCACGGTGTCCAAGCAATACTACATGACACTATTGAAAAGACAGAGAATTCTTGGTGAACTCATCCCGAAAAAGAAATCCATTCGAACAACACTGATAACAACAATGGGACTTGTACCAAACAACTACAGTAGCATATTCACCAATGTTATTACAATGGATGATCTGTTTGAATGATACGTTCATAAGAAATTTGTTTGAGTGCTTGGAAGAACTACAAGTAATACCTGAAAGATGTATTAGCTTTGCGCAAGAGAATTCAAAGCAGAAGCTTACCACCCGTATGCAAGGAGGGCTTTTTACTTTTTTTGACGACCTGGTTCTGATCTTCAACCAATGGTGCTTCAATCATTTCAAGGTTCATTTGCTGAATCTGTCTAAATACAGTACGTGCCTCCTCCATTGTTGTTTCCTTGGAATATCTTCAAGAATTGTTCTATTATTTCCAGCGGAATATCCTCTCTATGCATTTTTCCGTTTTTCAAGTCATCCAAAATATCATAAAGATGCTGGTTATGTTGAACAATATTACGTCTCTCGTTATCATTCATGTCTCTGTTGACGATATTCAAATACTTGATTTGCTCGGGTGTGGGGTAGATGAAGTTTAGCGTGAAGTGATTATCCTTTACAAGATCTAATACCTTCTCCAATGCCTTCATTTCATCGCCAACACCGACAATTCTAACCCAAGCCTTGCTACGGGTAATGGCGGTAAAAAGACGATTGCGATTCATTGAAATATTTGCCCCAAAAGTGCTTTGTTCAGAGCTAACACATTCATGTGCATTTATCACATAGACCATTCCAGCTTCATTTCCTTTTGCGCGATTGATCCCTGTAAATGTAACGGATTCATGATCATTCAAGTAAAATACATCTGGTGAATAACCTACCCCCGCAATATGGCTATTGATTCCATTTTGAAATAATAATCTTCTGATATGGCCGACATTATTCCTTGTGCTCAATGGATTCGGGTTAATCACGATGATATCCCTTGTGGTCAATTCATCTTCTGTCAGGTTTTTAATGATTTCTTTGGCAATCCATTCATCTTGTTCTTCCTTTGTCTCAAAAGACTTATAAACAAGCAAATCATTGATTGGTGAATGACTCTCTAAGAATTTTGGCTAAATTCATCGTTTCTTCCTAAAACTACTTGTTTTCCATTGGCTAATTGGCCACTCTCCACTTGATAGCCAACTTCGTTCCAAAGGTTCTTCCTTTGGAACATCTGCACAAGACCGGTTCCCGTTTTTGGGTTTTCCGGCTTATACACACCAAATCCCAAGGCATGAGCTGTAACCAATACGGGACGGGAATTTCTATAACATTTCTTTAGAATGATATCCTGTTTTGACATCCCTGTATTTTCATCATATACAAATTTAACGTTTGGCAATGAGCTATCATTTAAGCCAAACAACTCTTCAGGACTTGGTAATGGCTGAGCGTTTAAGTTCTGCAGCTCATCATATGCGTATACAAGTCTCTTCGGTTCCCGAAGGGATTTATAGCAGAGTCTAAAGAAGGATTGTGGGAGATCCTGAGCCTCGTCAATCAAAATAACATCATATGCCTCCTTTACTTCTACAGTGGTTTCGATGGCTGTCTGACAGGCCAAAGAAAAGGCAAGATCACTGCCGAATTTGTCCTTGGCATTGTTATAATTGAAGTACTCTGCCCCTTGGTCAAGGCAGTAATTATAATAGATGCCTGGGTTCTGGGAATTTGAACCCCAGGCATGAAGGATCAGAATCTTATTCCAATCGGGTTCCGATTTCGTTTGATCAATATAAAAAGAATTAATCAATCTCTTGAATTGATCCTTTAGCGAGCTGCTGAAGAAAGTGACTGCAATTGTCCATTCAGGATGCTGTGCATGCAAATATGCGGCTTTCAACGCAAGAACAATTGTCTTGCCTGAGCCTGCCAGCCCTCTGATCCTCTGCACTCCATTCACCGTTTCAATAACCGCACGTCCTTGCTGAACATCTAAGTTTGAAATTGACTTTTCAAGGTCATCTA
>OMYM01000427.1 GCA_900315225.1 uncultured Erysipelotrichaceae bacterium
ACATCCCGATGGCGCGCCGAACAGGAGTTGAACCCGTAACCTTTTGATTCGTAGTCAAATGCTCTATCCAGTTGAGCTATCGGCGCATCGCACTTCCTCAGTGCCTAAATATAATAGCTCATCTTTCGAGATTTTGCAAGTACTTTTTTTACTTTTTTCGAAAAAGTTTCCTCGGAGCATCGATTAGAGGTTTTCCAAGCATAGATCATGCAGCCTTTCATCCGCAACTTTCAGGCTGCTTTCTAGCATTGTCAGGGCGACATATCCATTTTCAACCGCCCAGGCATCCGTTCCTTTCGTTGTTTCATTCGATGCCAGCACTCCTTGGCTGGCAATCAAAAGCCCCCCTTCTGCCTTCCGTAATGAAAAATGCTTCTCATATTCCATTGCTTCAGCGGGCAGAGACCAAAGGAATCCCTTGATTTGTTCGCGCCGCAAGTCAGGCACGTTGATGTTTAGCATCGCTTTTCCCGCCGCGTTGCTTGCTAAATAACGAGGAACCATTAGCCTTGCAATCTCTGAAGCAACAGTAAAGCCACGCGGCGCATATGCGCAAAGCGACACGGCAATGGCTGGAACATGATGGATCACGGCTTCCATTGCAGCCCCGACCGTCCCTGAATAAAGAATATCTGTTCCCATGTTGGGACCATCGTTGATGCCTGAAATCACAAGGTCAGGCGCAAGATGGAATGCGTGCAGACCATAATAGACGCAATCTGCCGGTGTCCCATCGATTGCCCAAGCAGACTTGGCGCCAGGAAGATCTCTTTGATATGCCATGTTTTCCTGGCGGAAAAACGAAATAGAGTGACTGAACGCGCTTCTTTGCGATACTGGAGCGACCACATGAACCTCATGGTCTTTCTTCAAGGCATCCACCAGCGCGCAAAGCCCTGGCGCGTCAATCCCATCGTCATTGCAAACCAATATCCTCATAAACTTCCCTTATGCCTCGATTTGTCTGATTTCATCATACAATACCGTGACATCGTCGACTAAGTCCAAGTCTGTGTGGTAATGACCGCAATACCAGTGGCGATACTTTACCTTCATCTTTATATACATAAGGTAGTCAGTCAAAAGATCACGCCTGTACCTGCCTTGCGAATATCTTTTCTGAAGATCGGATGGCAGACAATGCGTGATGATGTAGTCAACCTCGCCGCCATGCTTCTGCAGATTCATCAAGCCCTCCTGCATTTCCTCCACGCTAGGTATCTCTTCTTTCCACCAATATTTTCCAATGACTTCCTCGGTGTTTCCAACCAACGGTCCCCGATCATGAGAGGACGCGCCTCCCATCGTAAAAAAAATCTTGCCGTCTATGTTGAACACTTGCCCCCTCATCAAATGAAGAACATGCTCACGGACAACATGTACATTACCGCCATTCCATTCTTTCTGCGGCAATGCATGCAGCCGAGGGAAGCATTCATGGTTTCCATCGACAAAAAGCGTTGTGAACGAATGATTCTCCAGCCAATCCAGCCAATACGCCTCTTCCTTGTTTTCACCGCAATAATCCCAGACAAGCCCGAAATCGCCACAAATGATCAGATAGTCATCTTTTGTCATTGCCTTACTTTCAGGAAAATGCGCCTTTGATATTTTGTTTATATCAATTGATCCATGGATGTCACCGGTAACAAAAATCATTCTCAATCTCCTCTTCCTAATGTTTCGCCAAAAGGCAAAAAACACCAATAGATAATACTATATTCTTCTCTTTCCCAATAATCAACACTGATTTGAAGGCGACATCCCTAGCTGGTATAATGGCTAGCGGGAGAATTTGACAATGATCTACACGGAAAAGACAAAGCGCGCCATCAATCTCATGTGGGAAGCCCACCGAAGTCAAAAAGACAAAGCTGGAATCCCCTACGTTTTCCATCCTTGGACAGTCGCCGAAGCGATGGATGATGAAGACAGCATATGCGCGGCGCTTTTGCACGATGTCGCCGAAGACACCAGCATCACACTGGATGAAATACGCGCCATGGGTTTTTCAAGCGCGACAATGGATGCCCTGGAACTGCTCACGCATGACGATGACACGCCCTACGAGGACTATATCGAGCGCTTGATGGGCAATGATATCGCAAGAAAAGTAAAGCTGGCGGACTTGCGCCACAACATGGATCTTGGAAGACTGGGGGAAATCACCCCGCATGACATCCAACGCATTGATAAATACAAGGCCGCATACGCCCGCTTGATGTCCTGTGAACAAGGAACTCGCTAACCTCCATTTTTGAAAAAAGAAGGCTCATGGTGTGTTTTTCGAAAAAAACAGTTGCAAACTTCTTTTGTTTGAGCTATACTATATGAGCGATGGTTCCTTAGCCAAGTGGTAAGGCAACAGACTGCAACTCTGTGAGCGCCGGTTCGATCCCGGCAGGAACCTCCATTTTTTATTTTCGGGGATGTGGCGTAATCGGTAGACGCATCGGACTTAAAATCCGATGGTGGCAACACCGTGTGGGTTCGAGTCCCATCGTCCCCACTTCCTTGTTTTGCCAGCATCTAACCGCTGGTGACAAAAACCCGCTTTCCAAGCGGGTTTTTGTGTGTTTGCTCATGTTGTAGTTAACTGTAATCACTCACAATTAATCGCACTTCGGGCGAAAAAATGGGCGCAAAAAAAGGTGAAAGATTCAACCGAAATCCCCCTGTATTAACCGAGAATCAACCGAGGAGCCCGCGTAAACAAAAAAAAGAGCCATGGCAAACCATGGCTCTTTCAGTAAACACGGCTCCACCTGTTGCACGACTTACGCGGTATGTGGAGAACTGTTGCAGAACTTTATCACATTTTATCTCATCTCACAACGATAGGCTTCTTCACCATGATCTCTGCGTGGATCGTATCGCCAGCATGATTGAAGCAAAGTCCATGGTACGCCTGCCAAAGCGACTCCATCTCTTCCTGCGTCTGTAGCGGGACATGTTCATCTCCCTTGTACTTCTCGTAGATCGCGAACATGTCGTTGCGCAGAAGAGCGCCAAGGCTCTCCCTCACAAGTCTATATTCCGTATCCGCCGCATCTTTCGCGTCATCCGCGCGCTTGCGCAATGACTTGACACGCGCCACGGCATAGCCAAGCAGCAGGGAGATGATGCCTGAATAGATCGGTGCCAGCCAGCTACTCATCATCCAAGCCCTCGTATTCTGCCTTTTTTGGCTTTTTCATACGCCGACACGCTCATGCCGATGCACGTGCAAGGAACGTTCCAGCACTGCCGCAAATCATTGTAGCAACCGCAGTGTGTTCCCATCGCAGCACAATTCCGACAACGCCGATAAACGTTGTCTAGGCGGGCAGAAGATAGATCGCACACCACTTGAGAGTGTCATACGTTTTATCTTTCAACTTCGTCATGCCTTTCCTCCAAAGTAGACATCTTTCATGCCTGTAGTTTTATCATCAAAGTCTATCATCCTCACGACATCGTGTCTGCCCTTCATCGCTTTCCTAGTGGTGTCGAAAAGGGAAAGCTTTTGACCGTCTCCATCCAGCAGCATCGCAAAGCAGTAAACTAGCGCGTACCCATTGGCATCAAAATACTTTGAAAACCTGAACGCGTCTGTTTCTGGAATGACGTGGTTTCTCATGAACGAATCAGCCAAGTTTCCGAAAGCGATGCCAACAGTTTCAGTGTTGTCCTGGTCCTCAACGCCGAATTTGACGCCGCGATCGTAGTTCGGCTTCTTGTTCTCGAATGTCAGCGTGACGCTGCCTTCAGGATATCCCTTGCCGTTCCGCTCGTAGTTGCCAAGCCCGTTGGTGGAATAGACCGGGATCTTGAATTCATGCGTTGCCTCGACATACTGGATCAGCCCGCCGTTGAGCGTGTCGATGTCGGCCGTGGTGGACCCGGTTCTGAAGACTTCATCCACTAGCGGCAGATAGGCTTTGAACATTTCTAGATTGTTTGGCATTTCCTACCTCCTTCAACTAATC
>OMYM01000121.1 GCA_900315225.1 uncultured Erysipelotrichaceae bacterium
AAGCGCCCCAGCGGCCGACGTAGCCGAAAGGCAAGGCAGGCACGCTGCCGGCCAGGCCCACAACGCATGCGGAAGCATGCTTTTTTTTGTATTCATTTGAATCTCTATGGCGTATAATAGTTCCATGAGATTATTTATAGCGCTTAGCTTTGATGACAATGTGAAAGATGCATTGGTTCAAGTTCAAAATGAAATGTACGCCAAAGGGATTCGTGGTAATTATACTTCTTACGACAATCTTCATGTAACACTTGCCTTTATCGGTGATTATCCAGAGCCATTGGATATCTTGGATGTGATGGAAGATATTCCGTTTGATGGCTTTGACCTTACGTTGAATGGCATTGGTAACTTTGGGGATACATGGTATGCTGGGATTGATGATAACCAGGAATTGAGATCATACGTTAACATGCTTCGAGGAGCACTGAGGGAGAAAGGCATTCGGTTTGATTCTAAGGCTTTTAGGCCACATGTGACATTGATTCGCAAGCCTAGGGGTGATCTTGGCTCATTGATATCTTCTAGCATCCATAAGGACGTGCATGTCGGGCATGTCTCATTGATGAAATCGGTGTTGCGAAGAGAAGGACCTATCTACACAGAGATAGGCTGTGTTTATGAATAAAAAAGGGCATGTTGTCATAGAGACAACATGCCCTCTGTTTCTTTTACAAGATTGTTTTCAAGCAGTTGATTGAGCGCAATGTCCAAACGGGATGTGATTTGCGTTGTTATGCGAGAATATCCCAAGAGGGATACCAGTGTTTTGTATAAGCCTGCTCTAGTTGAGTTTACGTTTTGTTTGATCAATGTGTACAAGCCATCGGCTAGTTCTTCGATAGAGATGTATTTGATTTCTCTCTTGTCTCCTGGTATGCGTAGTTTGATTTCTGTCATGTTTTGGAGGTAGAGGAATTTGTTGCGTCGAATGATGCCGTTGGTTTCGCACATTAACATTCGGTTTTCGTATTCTCGTTGGACTACCTTGGTGACTTTTTCTCTGCCGAAATAGGAGCATATGCGTTTTAGCAGGTATTCTTCTGCGAGGGGTGCTTCTGTTTCTAGAATGGTTTTTATGCCTGTTTGGAAGTCGTTTTTGGCTTGTCTTATGATTTCCAAGGCGTTTGTCTCTTTGTATTGTGGCAGTTGTTTTTGTGGCTCTTTTGGCGGTTCTAGGAAGCGCGTTGTCGGTGTTGTTTCCTTGGTGATTGTTTTTGGGATTTCTTTGTTTGTTTCGATTGCGTGTTTGACGGCTGTCAAGAGACGTTCTTGTTCAACGGCTTTGTTTTTAAACCATTCGGTTGACCAGATACGGTAGAATGTCCATCCCATCTTTTCCAATACATTTTGACGCAAACGGTCGCGGTCGCGAGCGTTTTTGGAAGAATGGTAGGATGCTCCATCACATTCAATCGCGAGTATGAAATTATCGCTGTGGGGTTTTTTCAGGCCAAGGTCGATGCGATAGCCAGAGCATCCTACCTGGGGTTCTGTCTCGTAGCCATTGTCCTTGAGAAATTGGGCTACTTCTTCTTCGAAGGGGGATTCATGTTCTTTTGATGTCTCTGATTGTTCTTCGCCAAGGGAACCTTGTTGGGCGAAGCGGAGATAATCATGGAGAAGATGAACACCTTTGCTGGAGGTGTTTGCCAGGTTGATATCGGTATATTTAATCGATGATACGAGTTGGATATTGTCACGGGCACGTGTTACAGCAACGTTTAGGCGACGTTCGCCTCCTTCTTTGTTCAATGGACCAAAGTTTAGTATGAACTTGTTGTTTATGTCTTTGGCATAGGCGATAGAGAAAATAATCGTATCTCTTTCATCGCCTTGGACTGTTTCGAGATTCTTGATAAAAAATGGTTCATTTACATCGGAACGGAAAAACCATTCGTACGATAAGTTGTTTTCTCTTCTTTCGGATAGAAGTCGGTCAATGAGGTTTTGTTGGGAGGCGGAGAATGCGACTACACCAAGGCTTCTTTCGGGATATTGATCGATGTTCTGGTAGATGAGATCTACTATGAATTCAGCTTCTTTCTCGTTGGTCTTTGTCCTTCTATCGAAGGTTCCTTCGACAGGGTAGAAATCCACGCCAATGCCTTCGTGGTCATTGGCGGTGGAAGGGAATGTGACAAGGGAGTTGCTGTAGAAGTTTTTGTTGGAGAAGGCGATCAGTTGTTCATAGTGACTGCGGTAATGCCATGCTAAGCGTTTGGTCGTAAAAACAGAACTACAAATATCCAAGATGGATTCAAAGTCAGTAACATCATCTTCTTCCTCTTCGGTTTCTACCATGGAATTAAAGAAATTGCTTGGTGGCATTTGCCGGGAATCGCCAACAACGATCAGCTGATTGCCTCGGTAGATTGTACCAATCGCATCTTGGGGGAAGATCTGGGATGCTTCGTCAAAGACAACCATGTCAAAGTGTATCTTCTCGGGATCGAGGAAGGTGGATACACTCAAGGGAGACATCAGGAAACAAGGCTTGAGGATCTGTGCCAAGGAGCCGATCTCTGATAACAGTTTCCTGATGGGCATTTGTTTTCTCTTTTTGTTTCCTTCTCGGCGTAGGATAGAAACAGCGCTGCCACCTGCCACAAGGTTAAGATCAGGGCGTTTCGCGGATAGTTCCGCTTGGATCTGTAGGCGGCTGATTTCATATTGCAAAGTGTCTTTCTCGCTGAAGCATTGGACTGTCTGGTCTTGCTTGATGCGGGAAAAAGAAGATAACAATGGCGAAGTGAACAGGATGTATTCAATCCAATGCTTGTAAAAGGATTTGTTAAAGGAGCCAACAATATCAGAAGGAGCTAGTTGTTGGGTGATGACTTCCTGTATGTATGCGTCTAGTTCGAGGGATTGTAGTTGTTTTAGTAGGGCTAGGAAACTGATCCAGTTGCCTAGCTTGTTGAAATCATTGAGCCATGACTGGAGCTTGTTTAAGCAGTCGTGGAGAGGGGTTTGGTTGAGATCGATGATGGATATGTCTAACATGGGTTGCACTCTGTTTTTGGCGTTTTCCATGTGTGAGAGTTGTTTGGATAGAAGGTTATGGTAGATGCAGAAGGATTCTTTGGATGAAGAAAGCTCGTTGGGGGTCATGGCGGGAAGAGATCCCATGTCTTTGATGCTGAGATGGATCTTTTGCATGGTATCTAGTGAAGCAAAGACATGTGTCCAGTCTGTCTCAATGCCTTGGTAGGAAGAACCCATGTTCATTTGGATGGGTTGCTGGGCGGTGTCGAAAGCAGAGAGCTTCTCTTGGGCATTGCGTAATAACTGGGATAGTTTTAAGGCTTCTTGGTAATTGGGCTTCTTTCCCGTCTTTGCATGCTTTTGTAAAGAGTCGATGAGTTTACTGTATTCGTGGCTAAATATACGGGAGAACATGCTGGAGAATTGACCATTGAGTTCACGGAATAATTCTTCTCCCTGGATGTCGTGGAGGATGGCATGGTCATAGGATGCGGTGATCTCATTGATCAGGGGGAGTGCCTCCCCGCTGATCTTTTTCAGGGTTAGGAGTTGATTATAGGTTTGGTCGAAGACATCCTTTAACAAAAGTGAAGGGGTGATGACATCATCGTCCATGAGGAGACAAAGGAAATCGTTCCAGTGCACTGCGTCTAAAAGACAGGTGATGTTTGCCTTGTATTTCGTGTTTAGGGAAGTAGCGGTTTCGTAGAGTTCCTGGAAATCTTTGGTGATGGTGGATAAGTCGGAGAATAGGATGTTACGGTCTTCGAAGGAAAGCTGTTGGTGGTCAAAGCCATGCCAGGCATTAAGATGATAATCCACCCCAATGGAAGGGATGTATTCGGTGTATTGGGCAAGGAGGTTGTTGGCTTCAAGGAGATAGGTGTCTGGCTTGGAGCTGATGTCAGCTATGGGGGTGGAGATATCGGGGAAATGTCTGTTGGACGCATATTTTTCGTATAGCTGGAATAAAGATAAATGGATGTTATCACGCACGCAGTGTAGTTCATTGGCGTAGGCATCCAGCTTTTGCATGGCTTCGCGTTTGCGTAGGATTTCATCGTTGGCGCTGTCGCGGACAGTGCTGCGTGGCGTTTCAAGGGTGTTGTTGAGTTCTTCGATGACTTTCTTTTTGTTTGCCTTGTGGCTGTGTAGTTCAAGGCAGAAATCCGCCAGTCCTGCTTTCTTTAGTTTGTCATAGACGACATTCAAGGCTGCGCGTTTCTCAGAGACAAACAAAACCTTCTTGTTGTCGTGGAGGGCTTCGGCGATGATGTTGGTGATGGTTTGGCTTTTGCCTGTGCCCGGAGGACCTTGCAGGACAAAGCTACGGTTGCTTTTGGACATTTCGATTGCTTCGATTTGGCTGGAATCCGCCTCGACAACGGTATGCAAATCAATGAGGGGGTTGAGGGGTGCCTTTGTGTACGATGCGTCTTCTGGGGGTACTTCCATGCCAAGCAATAGGCGGATGTTGTGGTTGCCTAGGATCAATGTGCTGTTTTGCTTGAGGTCTTCATACATGTTGATCTTGAGGAAGGAGAAGATGCCAAGGTGGCATTCGTCTATGATTTGCCAGCCTAGGCGGTCAAATACATTGCGGCATTTCTCGTAGTACGTGGATAATGTGTCGTCATCTTCAAACATGGGCATAGAGACACCGTATTCGGCTTTTAGCAGGTAGTCGAAGGTTGGGTTGATCACGACATCGTCGTCGCTGATTTCTAGTTTTACAGCGTCTATAACGCTGCCTGTGACGATGTTTACATGTACCAGGAGAAGTGGTGCAAGGTAGCGCATGTCGTCATAGCCATTCTTCTCTTTCCATTGGACAAAGCCAAAAGCAAGGTAAACGACATTGTTACCGGTTTCATCAAGAAACGATTGCGCTTTCTTGGCAATGTTTTTGACGGAAGCCATGGGGTTTCCTGTCGTGGCGTACAACAAAAGATGCTTATCGCCATGGATTTCAGGGGAATGCAGGGATATGTATTCTTCTTTGGATAGATCTTTGTCTTCTTCTTTCTTTCCCTTGTTCCAGACTTCAAATATCTGTCCCATGGAGCATTTGGCGAAGATCGTTTCGTTGTTGGGATAGACAACTTCCGCCGTTGTGTTTTTGGCGATTCGGAAATTGATCAAGTTATTGCGCTTTCCCGTATCGAGGAGAAGATCTGCCCACCGCTCTAGTTTATTGACTTCTGTCATGTTCCACCTCCTGTGACCAAACAAATCATATCGCACGAATATGTAAAACGTCAATGTGAAAAAGCATTCTCCGTTTTCTAATGGCATATTCCTCGTATATTGTGGTATACTGTATCTGTAGCAAACATATCCAGGAAATGGATATGCGAAAGGGGGGCTTGCATAAGCGTTTGGGATATGAAATCTAGACATGGCAATACAGTGATGATGACGTTTCTAGGAAGCGCCATCGTAATGATGATATTTATCATTGGTTCGATTTGGATTGGGAAAAGCGCCCGTGCGGACGCTGAATCAGCGTCGCATACTGTTTCCCTGATGTATCTGGACGAACTTGCGGCACGCCGAGAGCAGGTGGTTGAAATCGACTTGCGGAACAGGTTCTCGAACATGGAGAATGCGTTGCAGTTGATGGAAGAAGATGACCTGATGGACTTGGAACACCTTCAGGCATACCAAAGCAAGATGAAACAGTTGTTCACATTGGAGAAATTCGCCTTTGTTGATAACAATGGTGTCATCTACACCTCCACCGGACTACAAGATGATATTGGCAATTATTCTTTCGACTACCGTACAATCGAGCGCGCGGAGGTATCCGTCAAGAATCTCGATGGACTTCAGAAGAAGGTAATCATTGCCATGCCGGTGGACAAGCATCTCAATGACGTGGAACTTGTCGCAAGCTTCATGGAGATCGACATCAAGGAATTCCTTGATGATATTTCCGTAGAGTCGCAAGCGGATGAATTCACCATATGCAATATCTACACAAGCGATGGCTATCCCTTGAACAATGCGGTGCTGGATGGTCTTTCGTCAGAAGAGAACCTGTTGGATGCGTTGCAAGGCGCGATATATGAGAATGACAATACATATGAATCATTCCTGGAAGACTTTGCGCAAGGCAGAAGGGGAAATGTGTCGTTCTACTACAACGGGGTCAGTGAGACAATGAGTTATGTTCCCGTAAAGGGAACAAACTGGATGTTAACGTATCTTGTGCAAAAGAGTGTTATCGATGATTTGATCGACTCGATATCCGATGGGATTGTGCAGCGTAATATGTTACATTCGGCGATCATGGTTGTGGTGTTGGTCGTGGTGTTCTACAATGCCTTGGCGCAAATAAAGCGCAATGCCGAGCTGATGATGGAGCAGGAGAGTGAAAATACCGCCAATAAGATCAAGCAAGAGGAGCTTGAGAGAACATTGGTGCTAAAGGAACAGTTGTTGGAGGAGGAAAAGAAACGGACGCAACGGGACAGGATGATCACTGCCATGGCTTCCGATTACCGCAGTGTCTATTATGTCGATCTGGACAATGACGATGCGGTGTGTTATCGTAGCGATCCAAAGGATTTGGAACAGCCCCCGGAAGGGGTGCATTTCCCCTACCTGGATGTCTTTACCCAATATGCGAATCTGCATGTGACAGAAGATTATCGTGATAAATTCCTGGCGTTTATACAGCCGGAGAATATCCGCAATACTCTAGCGAAAGAGCCGATCACAGCGTTAAGGTACCTCGCTGTTAGCAAGGATAGGGAATACTACGAGATGATTCGGGTTGCGGGTGTTCGTCATATCGAAGACAGGGATGACCACATGGTGCATGAGATTGGGCTTGGCTTTACCATCATCGATGCGGAAATGAGGCAGGTGATGGAACATAGGGAAGCATTAAGCGATGCCCTCAAGACGGCTGACCAAGCCAATCGAGCAAAGTCGGCGTTCCTTTCCAGCATGAGCCATGAGATCCGTACGCCGATGAATGCTATTATTGGCTTGGATAACATTGCGCTTAATGATCCCGAGACAACCCCCAAGATCAAGGGATATTTGGAAAAGATCGGTAGTTCGGCAGAGCATCTTCTGAATGTGATCAACGACATCCTCGATATGTCCAGGATTGAGTCAGGCAGAATGACATTGCGCAATGAGGAGTTCTCTTTTTCCAAGCTGCTTGAGGCAATCAACACATTGTACTCTGGTCAATGTGGCGATAAGAATATTGAATATAATTGTCGCATCATTGGTCAGGTGGATAACTACTACATTGGCGATAACATGAAGCTGCGCCAGGTATTGATCAATATCCTGGGCAACGCGGTAAAGTTCACTGAACCAGGAGGCAAGGTCTCCATGACGGTGGAGCGTATAGCGCAATATGAGAAACAGACGACCATTCGTTTCATCATCAGCGACACCGGCATTGGCATGTCCAAGGAATTCTTGCCCTATATCTTCGATACATTTAGTCAGGAAGATTCTTCCAGCACGAATAAATATGGCAGTTCTGGCTTAGGCATGGCCATTTCCAAGAGCATTGTCGAAATGATGAATGGAAATATTCAGGCAACCAGTGAGAAAGGAAAGGGTTCCACCTTTACCGTTACCATCACCCTGGCTGATTCTCCCCGTAGCTTCAAGCATGAAACGAAAGAAGAAATCCATCTTAGCGATATGTCTGCCCTCGTTGTGGACGATGATGAGATCGCATGTGAAAACAGCAAGCTGATGCTTTGCCAAGCAGGGGTGATGGCGGAAGTGGCGCACTCTGGCAAAGAGGCAGTGGAGATGGTAAAGCTTCGCCATGCTAGAAGGCAACCGTATAACCTGATCTTGGTGGATTGGAAGATGCCAGATATGGATGGCGTGGAGACAACCAGGCAAATGCGAGCTATTGTAGGCAATGAGTCGGCGATTATCATCCTGACGGCATACCGTTGGGATGATGTGTATGAAGAAGCCCTGCAGGCAGGGGTGGATAGCTTTGTCTCAAAGCCAATCTTCATTGACGAGGTCATGGAAGAGTATAAATCCGCGATGAAGAAGAAAGAAAGCGAGCCGAAGAAGAAAAAAGCGGATCTTGCTGGAAAGAGAATTCTTTTGGCGGAAGACATGCAGGTCAACGCCGAAATCATGATGATGGTTCTCATGATGCGCAACATGGAGACAGACCACGCTGAGAATGGACAGATCGCGGTGGACAAGTTCAAAGACCATCCTGCGGGCTATTACGCGGCAGTGTTGATGGACATGCGCATGCCGGTCATGGATGGTCTTGAGGCAACGCGTAAGATCCGCGCGCTGGACAGAGAAGATGCCAAGCGCATTCCCATCATAGCCCTGACTGCCAATGCGTTTGACGAAGACGTGCAAAGGAGCATGCAGGCGGGGTTAAACGCCCACCTGAGCAAGCCAGTGCAGCCTGATGTCCTTTTTGAAACATTGGAAAGCTTTATAGAAGACTGATATTTTTCAGTCTTTTTTTATATAAAGAAAATTGTTTCATATGATTTTCATGCGCAAAAATAACTTGATCAAGAAATTGCATAATATGTATTGACTTTAAGAAAGAGTGTGGTAGAGTATTATCATGACGGAATTATCCGAGGGTGGTTCCGTTTTCATATAGGAGGCATGGCATGGATTCTGAAGCATTATCAAACATCGCAAGACAAATACTGGAATACGCATTGGACACATTGCGTCTGAGCCTAAGGTTCATGGATAGGGCGCTGCATAGGCTCCAGGCGCAAGAGGTCATAGGCGAGTCTTTTGCGATCAAGGGGGAATATTTGTGTTATGGACCTCGTTGGGTCATACAGAACTATCGTCAAGACACCAGTTATGTTGCGTTAGCATATCTGCACGCTATCCTGCATTGCGTGTTCCTTCACATGTTTGTAGGATCTGCGATAGACGTGCCGTTGTGGAACTTAGCGTGCGACATTGCGGTAGAAAGCGTCATTCTTGAAATGAACATTCCCAGTCTCAAGAGTGATTCTTCCACTAAGGAACAGAGATTGCAGTTTCTCAAGGGAAGCGTCAAGTCCTTGACGGCAGAGCATATTTACGCCTGGTTGCGCAATGCTATGCTAAGTGAGCGACAGTTGAAAGAGTGGCAGGATATCTTTACTGTGGATGACCACAGGTATTGGTATCCCGAAGATCATGATGACGATGAAGATGACCAAGACAGTCAAGATGACCAGGAAGCGCAAGGCGATAGCGGTGATGGCCAGGGGCAGTCTTCCGCTTCCTCAGGCAACGATCAATCGGAAGATGGACAAGACCAGGGATCATCCGCAAATCAACCGTCAAAGGAGTCTTTTGGGCAACAGGCAACGGGTGAATCGCTCAAGGAAACATGGGAATCAATTGCAGAGATGATGTTAACGGATTTGCAGACGTTCTCCCAGCAACAAGGATCGCAAGCAGGGGATCTTGTGCAAAACCTACAAGATGTCACAAGGGAAAGATACAGCTACACAGAGTTCTTGCGGAAGTTTGCGACAAGGCAAGAGATCATGAAGCTGGACATGGATGAGTTTGACTATGTGTTCTACACATATGGCTTAAACCTGTATGGGAATGTTCCCCTGATTGAGCCATTGGAGTATCGCGAAGATAAGCGGATCAGAGAACTGGTAATCGCCATTGACACATCGGGAAGTGTTTCCGGTCGGTTGGTCAACGGGTTTATGCGCAAGACGTTCAATATTCTCAAGAACGAGGAAAGCTTTGCTAGAAGGTTTGTCCTCTACATCATCCAATGCGACGCAACGATTCAGGAAGCCGCAAGGATCGAAACACAGGAAGAATTTGACCAATACCTACAGGATATGACCCTAAAGGGTTTCGGCGGCACCGATTTCCGTCCTGTATTCGATTATGTGGATTCTCTCATAGGTGAAAAGCAACTCCGCAATCTCAAGGGATTGATCTACTTCACCGATGGCTATGGCACTTTCCCTAGCCAAAAGCCATCCTACGAGACAGCCTTCGTCTTCCTTGAAGACGAAGATGTCAATGTTCCCCCATGGGCAATCAAGTTGATTCTAGACGAACATGAATTTGAATGAAAGGAAGAAGACATGAATATCAAGCAAGCGAAAGAAGAAATCAAAAATACAGTCAAGGCATATTTGACCAAAGACGCATATGGACAATACGTCATTCCCATTAGCAGGCAGCGTCCGGTGTTTCTCTTAGGAGCACCTGGCATAGGCAAGACTGCCATCATGGAACAAATTGCCCAGGAACTCGGCATTTCCATGGTATCGTATTCGATGACCCACCACACCAGGCAAAGCGCCCTTGGACTTCCGTTTATCGTGAAAAAGGCATATGGGGAGATGGAGTGCAATGTCACGGAATACACCATGAGTGAGATTATAGCGACCATCCATGATGTCATGGAAGAATCAGGCATCAGACAAGGCATTTTGTTCTTGGATGAGATCAATTGCGTCTCTGAGACATTATCTTCCACCATGCTGGAATTCTTGCAGTACAAGCGCTTTGGCAAGCACCATGTGCCAGAGGGTTGGATTGTCGTGACAGCAGGAAATCCCCCGGAATTCAACAACTCCGTCCACGAATACGACATAGCAACATGGGACAGACTCAAGAAGATCAACGTAGAACCCGATTTCAATGTCTGGAAGGAATACGCCTATTCCCGTGGTGTCCATGTTGCGATTATAAATTATCTCGAAATGAAACCCGACAAGTTCTACGAGATCGAGAGTACACCCGAGGGAAAGCGTTTTGTGACGGCAAGAGGATGGGAAGATCTCTCTGATATGATCAAGCTGTATGAACAAAACGAGATCCCGGTGGACAACACCTTGATCAGCCAATATGTTCAACACAGCAAGATCGCCAGGGATTTCGCGAATTACTTGATTCTCTTCCAGAAGTACAAGGCCGACTACAAGGTTGAACAGATCCTTGCGGGAAAGGTTCCCGTCCAAACCAAGGACATGGTTGCGAAGGCTGGTTTCGATGAGCGTCTCTCCCTGGTAGGTCTTTTGTTGGATTCTTGCGACACAAAGTGCAAGGATGTCATGGAACAAAACCAAGTCCTCAAGGAAGCGTTTAATTCCTTCGTTGCGATCAAGGATGAACTTGCTCGTAATATTCCGGCAAGCCAGGCAATTGACAATGCGATCAATCGTAACAACGAACGCATCCGCATAGGCAAGGCATCCAACTCAATGTCAAAGAATGACATGAACATCCTAATGCGATGCAATACCTGTCTGGAAGAGACTCTTCCTGACATGCAGGGTACTTCCGCAGAGTCATTTAAGGCACTCAAGAAAGCATTTGCGTCCCTCAAGAAGAACACCGCCACCGCAGCGGGAAAGGTGAACAAGATCTTAGCGAATCTGTTTGCCTTTGCGGACAATGTCGTGCAAGACGACCGCATGACCTCGATCATCGTTTCCGAGATGACTGTTAGAGTCAATGTGTCCAGCTTTGTGACACATTACGGCTGTCCAGAATACTACGCCCATAACAAGAAGCTTCTCTTCTATGAAAGAGAAAAGGAACTCAAGGATATGATCGAGACACTGGATCTAGGAGATTTGGACAATGAAACGCCGTCGGATCATTGATTGCGATGAATTGGAACAGACAAAAAGCGATTGTCTGCGAGATGCCATATTCTTCGGGGAAGAATTTGGCATCGATTCCATCGCAGATTCCCTGGATCCAGACCAGTTGCTGGAAGATATCGTGATATCGGGGAATGTTCAAAGCATACAGGCGATTGCGACCAAAAAGAACAAAAACCAAGATCTGCTAGGCCTTGCCTGTCGCTACAACACCAAGGAAGCAGTCCAGGTATTGGTGGAGAAGGGTTTCTGTTTCCATCATGACATTGATAATAAATATTGCGCCGAGGTGGCGTTATCCTACGCCACCTTTCCCGCTCAGCTCGTAAACAGATCCTACATGTACCCCAAGATCAACCGTAACGAAGAACGCACCAGAATCGTTGAATACCTCCTCGACCACAGGGAAAGCAAATTTATGCCCGAATGGCTTCTTTTCCACGCCATGGCAGCAGGCGACAGGTATATGGTGGACTTGTTAAAGGGGAAGGGCATTGCCTTGGATGACGTAGGCAAACGTTTCTTTGTCAAGGACAAGGAAAGCCTTATGAAGTTTACAACGCTTGCTAGAAGTTTGGGAAGAATGTGTCCAAGACAAAAGGCTTATGTCATGGAAACCATGGGCAAGGAAGGCGACCTAGCGTTTGACATGCGCATGTTAATGGATGATGAGGAAATAAACGATCCCATTGTCATGAAAGGTATTATGCATTGTCGAAAGCGCCAAGGCATCACCCGCGATGAAATATATGAAATATTGCTTGAGATGCATGACATGGAGATATTGAATATGCCGGAATTGACCAACTGGGTCAGGAACTTGAATGACTTAGAGTGTCTGGAAGAGCTTGTGAACAAAAAGAAAGACCCTGCTCTTTCCGCATGGTTCCTTGCGTTTGGCGACAAATACTACGACCATGATCTGCTCGTTTCTAGACGAGAAAAACGCATGAACCAAATCCTGAACATGTCCGTGGACACCCAGACATACCAATCCAAATTCTATCGGCTAAAGAAAGAAGATGGTGGCTACACCATCCTTGGATACAAGGGAAAAGAAACCAAGGTTGTCATTCCAGGGACGATTTCAGGCTTGCCGGTGAAGAGAATTGGTGATGAGGCATTCTCGCCTTGGCAGTCAAGAATCTCATCTGTAGTGGAAAAAACACGCCGTGAAATTGAATCCGTGACAATCCCGGAAGGCGTTGAATCCATCGGAAAGGAATGTTTTGATCGATGTGAGAAACTTCGTGAACTGAATCTACCAAAAACGCTGGTTGACATGTCTTGTGGCATACCCAAAAGCTTGGAGAAGTTAGTCATACCGGAACATGTCGAGAAGATAGATGAATATGCTCTCAGATATAGCAATCTACGAGAAATCACTTTTCTTGGCAATACTAGGGTTGAATGCAGCCGTTATTCTTATTCCAAACCAGAAAAACTGCGCCTTATCAAAGGACCTAGTGGCAGTAATGCGGAAGAATATGCCAGAAAGCGTTATATCCACTTTGAGGTTGTCGGAAAATGATTGATCGATTCGTAACGGAAGAATTAGTCATCAGAGACATTGTCCGAAGCTTTCATCAAAACCACGGGAATACCTTGCATTATCCCGATAATCCAACGATCTATGCGAACAACATCATGACCATGGAGATTATTAGGGTATGCGATGAAGATGAAGTCGAGATAGCCTTGGAACAAGGCTTTCTCAAATATGACTGGAATCTTCTCGCTTATGTTGTCAGGGCAGGCACACTTGCGCAATGCAATGTTCTTGTCAAGCATGGAGAAAAGTTTATATCCAGGACAAATTCTTTATGCTTATCGCCTGAGATCGATGATGACATTTATTGCATATCGCCCTTTTGGGATCAGGATAGAGTGGGAGAGAAAGAAGAAAAAATGCACTTGTTAATGGGGAAGAAGGATGAAATTGATTTTGATCCATCGCTGGCGTTATTTGGGGCATTGCTTGTGAACGACACGACTGTAGTGGAATATCTTGAAAACGAAGGTATTGCATTATCGCCAGAATGCACGAAACACTTGCGTGATAGAAAAGGACTCTACTGGAATATCCTTGTGGATATCCTGAGCGAGAAGAAACATAGGGTTCCTCAGGCAATCAAGTATCTTCATGAGAGGATAGGGGATTTCAATATGCCCAAATGCATGTTCACGGAAGATGCCTTGCATGACCGCAAGATACTCAAGCTTCTGCTAAAGTCTCCCGTAAAGCCAAAGATCGAACTCGAAAAGCTGTTTGAAGTCGTCAAGAATGATCGAAAGATGATACAGGCAATGATGGAATCGGGCTGGTTTGACCAGCCCGATTCCATCTCTTCTTTCATCTCTTTTCTGCTATCCCATTCCATGGCAAAAGAAGCTACCTGGACAATGGAATATATGCAAAAGCACAAAGACACAGCGGCGCTCCATGTGAATGAACAGGTAGAAAGGGAAGAATCATTATTGGTGGATCCATATTCAGAGGCGGAGATCGGGAAAAAGTGGGAATACGAAATACATGATGGAAAAGCGATCTTGTGTAGCTATCTAGGTGAAGAAACAGATGTCTATGTCCCCGACCACATTGGCGATGCGAAAGTAGTGACTATAATATCATCTTTTTCATATTACCGTTGTGCTAACGTTGAAAGAGCTCAATGTATAGATAACATTGAAAGCGTTCATATTCCAGAAGGGATCAAAACATTTATTGGTTGTTTTAAATATAATAAAAAGTTAAAGCATGTTACTCTTCCTTCAACGCTTGAACATATTATTGCCTTAGATCCCGATGATTTTATCATTGGTTGTAGGAAGATAAAGGAATTGACAATTCCCCCGAAAGTCAAGGATTTTCCCGCCAAAACGCTATATTTTACAGAACTGGAACAATTGACTTTCCTTGGCGAAACAACAATCATCCCTGTCGATGAAAACAAGCTTTCACGATATGCCAGTTTACACAAGCCATCGATCATAGCCCGCCCAGGCAGCCCTGCCTGGGAATATGCGAAAGAGATTGGCATTGAACCGATTCCCCTTTGATTTTCTTTTGAATGATGTGTGGTGCGGCGAGGAACCCTTTTGCGGTTCTTTTTATGTTTGCGCGGCAGGGTTATTTACGTTGGCGCAACAAAGGAAACGATGAGACTATAAGGAAGCCCTTGTATTTCAGAGGCGAAAACATCTTCCGATTCCCCTTATAGAGAAAAGAGGTAAAAAATATGCATGATCGGAAGATGTATATGGATGAATTGGATTTTTTCCAGTATAATACGAAAACTTGATTAAGTCTTTATGAAATATACATGTTTATTGTCGATATATAACTTTTTATGCGGCAATTTTGATATTCTTTAAAAATTTCCTTCACTTGTTCCTCATCTCAAATTATAATAAGAGAAGCGAATGAGGCGGCTCAATGCGGCGTATCATTGGCGCGCACATGAAAGAACAGAAAAAAGCGGGGTGAAAGAGGCAACGATGACGCGTGATGAATTATCAAAGAGATCAAGGAAGTATGTAGCTAGGAAAAAGCAGCGACAGATTTGGCTAATTGCTGTGGTGGTAATGGCCTTGGCTGTGTCGTTTGGAACGACAGTCATGTTAATGAATGGGGCGTCTGCCTTTGGCGGACAGCCGATTTGTGGCATTGAGGAACATGAACACACGGAAGAATGTTATGTCGTTGTACCAGGAACATTGCAGTGCGAACTGCCGCATAAGGTTCATCGTCATACAGGAGATTGTTATGACGCTGAAGGAAACCTAACGTGCGACAAGCAGGAATGCATTGTTATCCACCAACATGATTCATCTTGTTATGCGCAAGGTGAGCTTGTATGCATGCTTGCTGAGACACAAGCGCATACGCATGATGAATCATGTTATGAAGAGGAATGGGTCTTGACATGCGAAGAGAATCATGACCATACGACAGAGTGCTATGCGGTGGAAAAACATCTTGTTTGCGACAAGGAAGAGATTATCCCCCATGAGCATACAGATGAATGCTATGAGTATATCTTGACGTGTGAAGACCATGTTCATGAACACACAGAAGAATGTTACGAAAAGATACTGGCATGTGGGAATATGGAAGTTCTTGTCCATCAACATGATGACAATTGCTTTGGCGAAGAAACAGTCCAGCTTGCCTGTAACAAACAAGCGCATATTCATAGCGAATCGTGTTATGAAATTGACGCAGAACCAACAGAAGAACCAGAACAGATCATCGGAGGCGATGACGTTGTTACGGGTGAACAAGGCGATGTAAAGGTCGCTGTCACATACAGTGACGCAGACGATGCGGCGCGCTTGCCATCGGTGGAAATCAACGAAATACGCGCTACAGATGAATATAACGTGCTTGTGGAACAAGCTGAAGACATCATTGGCACAGAAGCATCTTACGCCAGATTCTTTGAAATATCTCCAGCAGATGGAGAAACATATGGAGAACCAGGAGGAACAGCCCTTGTCACCCTCAACTTGCAAGATTACGAAGAAATCGATAACCTCACAAGCGTCAGGGTTATTCACTATACAGATAACGGACCAGTGGAGCTAAATTGTTCTGCTTCCCAAGGCAAAGACCTGAAAGTCATGTTTACGACTGACAGTTTCTCTGTCTTTGGAGTCGTCTATACCGTTAACTATGAATACAACGGCTATTCCTTTGCGATGAAGGGTGGCTCCAAGATATCATTGGAGACATTGTGCAACCAGCTTGGCTTAACCGATAAGTTCTTCAATGGGTCATATGATAGCAACCAGGTCAAGAACGTCACCTTCTCCAATCCGGATTTGGTTGAAATCACCAAAGGTGGAAGCATTATTGGCGGCGAAGACTGGCAAATCAAGAGCCTAAAGCCATTTACAAGCTTTGAACGATTGACAATTGAATTGGTCAATGGCGTTGTCATATCCATTGAAGTAACCGATGACCAGCTGACATTCAACAACGATGGTACCATAGACTTGTCTACCGTCTGTAATCAATTCACATTCACGACGATACCAGATAACCTGGCATATGTTGAACAAGACCGTGATGAGCCTATCGCCATATACATGGACTATATCTTTACCAAGGCAGGTAGAGAGGCATATCTTGCCTATGTTGGTGAAAACAACACAGCGCCAACACTTGTCTATGATTTTTCCAGTACGCTGACTGGCTCGCCGCTTAGCGATACGGTTGCGGGAAAAACAATTCCAATGACGGTCACCGATTCCACTACTGGCGTGGAAAGCTCGGTTGGTAATTATATCATTGATCCTTCGGGCAAGGTTTTAATTGAATTCACGAATATCGACTGGGTCAAATCATCCACCAATTCATTGGGTGGCACACTGGATTTTGTTGTCACAGTCGATGTAGTGCAACTCGGTTTGCTGGATGCATACACATATGAATTCCCGCATGCGAAAAATCCGATCGAAGTGAAATACAAGCCCATCGCTTCCGATGCCTCAAAAACAGTCGATGTTACCCAAAACGATGATGGAAGCTATGTGCTCAACTATGAAGCAAAGGTAAAGAACACTGCAGCATTGACATCGCTTGTCTTCACGGATACATATTCTGGCAAGCAAAAGCTAAACAGTGGTTCTGTTTCAGTGAATAATACACCTGTTTCTATAACGGGTGGAGATGGCTCCTTCAGCTTTGATGTGGCAAGTGTCACCGGTTCACCTATTCCCGCCGGAGATTATTCCGTCAAGTATACGATGACAGTGAGCGCGGAAGACTACAAAGCCATGAAGGAAGGGGAAAGCTCCAATGAGACAAACAAAGCGAATTGGACAGTGAATGGTGAAAAGGATATCCCTGGTGGAGAAACATATCAAACCATTCAAAAGCCGATTAAACCAGTCGAAGTCACCAAGTCGAGTTCGACAGATGGTCAAGCAATCAATCCAGGCGACACCATCACCTACACCATCACCTATGGCGATGCGAATATCTCTCTGGCAGGATTGACGATCAGTGATGTCATGACAGATGTGCAGAATCTTTCCAGCAATATCTCAATGACGGTTGCTGGTGCTAGTGTTGACCTGGAAGCATCGACAGAAAGCACAGATGGCACATATTCCAAGGGCAATGCCCAGGTGTTCAGCTACACCTTCCCCGAGGATGATACACGACAAGGTCCAGTGACAGTTTCCTACACCACGACAGTCATTGACGCTGTTACAGCAAAGAAGTCCGGTGTATTCTCTTCTACAGATGTTACCAACACCGCTTTTGAAGCAAGAACGAATCATTCAGCAACGACCAAATCTACCGTGGAATATGACAAAGAGCCAAATGTCACGGTAAACAAATTTGTTTCAAGTGGCTCTGAAGGAAACAATTGGGCACCAGGAACAGAATTGACATATACGCTGGAAATTGGCGATGGCACAGAAGATTTAAGCTATGTCAAAGTCAAGGATAACATGACAGATCTTCAAAAGCTTGTTCCAGGCAGTATCGTTATCACGGGTGACAATGGAAAGCTTGGTGATATATCGGCGTGGAACGATGATGGCATCTACAGCACGGGAACAACGACATTGTTCGATTTCCAATTGCCTGAAGGCATTGGCAATGGTCCAATCACGATCACGTATAAGACGACAGTCATATCCCTTGAAGAAGCTGTGGCGAATAACATCTACGGCAACCAAGGCATCAACAACACAGGCACTGCTGGCAATCACACCGCTAGCACCAACGGAACAGGTGAATACCCAGAGTATCCTCTCCACAAGACAGCGATAGTAAAGGATCTTACTGAAGAGGATGGCAAGTATGCAATCCCTGAAGATGGTGCAGTTGTTCATTACCACATTGAATTTGGTGATGAAAACATGACACTGAACGGTGA
>OMYM01000456.1 GCA_900315225.1 uncultured Erysipelotrichaceae bacterium
ATGGAAAGAGATTCCCCGCCAGTGTCAAAGATGAAGAACTCAAGGCATGGGCAGATGAATTCAAGTATACTCAGATGCACAATTAGCTGGAATTCTGCATTGTCTGCCTACTGTTATATGCGGAAGCCTTGTAGAAATCTGTTCCAGATTTCTGAGGCTTCTGGTATAGAAACAACGATGCATGACATGGCTATCCATCAGATCAAACCAAAGGTAAGAACATGAAAATCGCATTCTTCTGTATACCGGCTTACGGTCACACAAATCCCACATTGGGCATTGTCAGAAAACTGACAGATCTAGGTCATCAGGTATTCTATTTCTCTTTTGAAGCGTTCCGTGATAAGATCGAAAATGCCGGCGCTCAGTTTATCGGTTGCGATAGCTATGATTTTGAAATGGAAGACAAGAAAACGCCGACCGCGTCAGCAAAGACATAACCTTCGCAGCCGAAATGATGGTCAGTTCCACGCTTGCTCTTGATGAAATGACGACAACGATGATCAAAGAGATCCAACCAGACATAATCGTTTCCGATTCAGTCGCCTACTGGGGCAAATTGGCAGCCATGAAAAACAACATTCCCTATGTCTGTTCCACGACCACCTTTGCGTTCAACCGATATTCATCTCGTTATCTCAACAATAGCATCCTGGATATCTTCAGGTTTTTAAAGGATATGCCAGCAGTAAACAAACAGATCAGACGCTTGAGAGAAGCTGGTTATCCTGTCAAAAGCATCTTGGACATTGTCCAAAACGACAACAACACAAATACCATCGTCTATACGTCAAAGTATTATCAACCTTGTGCGGAAACATTCTCTGATCGTTATCACTTCATTGGTCCCTCGATGCGTCCCATCACAAAAACATATGAGAAGACAGCTGAGAAAACAATCTACATATCCATGGGAACCATCAACCAGAACCGCCAGTTCTACAACAATTGTATCCAAGCGTTGGGAAAAAGAGACTTTCAAGTCATCGTCTCCATGGGTGCCAATAACGAACACTACGATAACCTTCCCGATAACATTGAGATCTATGATACTGTCGACCAGATTGCCGTTCTTTCCATTACCGATGCCTTTATCACCCATTGTGGCATGAATTCGGTATCCGAGGCACTGTATTATGAAGCTCCGTTAGTTCTGTTTCCCCAGACTTCCGAACAAGGTGCCGTAGCTAAACGTACAGCAGAACTCAAGGCTGGTGTCATGTTAAAGAGCATCAGTGAAGTAGATATCACAGCAGCCATAGACGAAGTACTCTATGAACCAACATATGCTAATAATGCCAGAAAGATCTCGCAAAGCTTTCATGAAAGCGGTGGTGTTGACGAAGCTGTTGATTTCCTGGTTCGGATTGCGAAAAAGAACCCTGATTAAACACTTATCTCACAAAGGAGGTAAAATCAAAAATGCTTGCTGAGTTTATAGTTCCCTTTGAAATGGAAAAGGAATTTATGTTTAATCCTGGATATGCCTTCTATGGTGCCTTGTGTGCCAGGATGTCTGAAGAATTCAACCAATATGTCCATGATGAAAACCTAGGGATCAGCCAATACGTAACATACGACAATGGTCACCACCAAGGAACATGGCATATCAAGGTCTTTTCAGACCAAGGTGAATACGAAATCACAAATGCCTTGCAAAACAAAGACCTTGTCATTAGAGACAACCACGTTCATCTTCATCCACATAAAGAGACAATCATCCCAGAGGGAGAAGGATTTGGCTACTTCATGGATGAAAGGCTAGGATCTGGGAATACATTCGATATCAGCTTTGTAACACCTACCGGTTTTAAACAATCCGGAAAAAACGTCATCCTGCCAGATCTACGTTTAATCTATCAAAGCATATACCTCAAATTCTACAAGTTGATGAATTTTGAAAGAGACGAAATAGATCTGCCAGCATGCCTATCGGAAAGCACCGAGATCCTCTCCTATCGCCTGCAAAGCGATTCATTCAAGCTAAAAGCCAATTCCAGAATACCAGGCTTCAGGGGAACGATGAAGATTCGCTTGGAAAGAAATGAATTCGAAAGATACGGAAGATTCCTATTGGCATTTGGAGAAATCTGTGGCGTTGGTGTAAAGACAACGCTGGGAATGGGAGGCTTTTCCTTGAATCCTTTAAGTTCTAAAAATACGAGTGCAAACTCCAAGCGAATATAAAGATGACTCAAGACAGCATGGCAAAGCAAACGGAGAAACATGCATGAAAAGCATTCGTATACAAAATTTAAGAAACCTAAAGGATACGGGAGAAATTGATATTTCTCCCATCACGGTATTGGTAGGACAAAAACAGTTCAGAAAAGAGTACCTTTCTCAGGACATTTCCTCTGCTCAAACAGTCAATCATCCAGAAGACCGATGGACCAATCCTATGGGGTGGCGGCATAAACGACTATGTGGATTTTGGAAGCTTTGGCGAATCTGTCCATTTCGGCAGCGATTCCATCACCTTGACATTTACATTGGATATAGATCCTTTTCAAAAACCATTGGGAAGATATTCGTACTTTCTCAGACAAGCATTCATGAATTCTATATATCAAGTGATTCGCGATGTGGAATACTCCATTGTGGTAAAGCATGCTAAATCCGACTATATCGAGCAAGCAAGAATTTCCGTGAACGGTCATTCTATAAATCTTGTATACGCAAAAGAAAATACAATCGATAGCATCTTATGGAACGGGAAAATATTGTATTCCATCACTTCTAAAGATCTTTCCTATGACTCAAATCCTCCCCATAGTATTTTCGGACATATGTTTTCTATCAATGAAGTATTCTCCAATATCAGTGCTATTCTTGATATGGAACCACGCAGGCTCAATTTATCACTTTTATTGTTGATTTCGGATTAACAGCATGAGAAATTCGGATTGTCGGCATGACAAATTCAGAGTATTCGGCAAGGCAGCCCTAAGGATTCCTCAAGGCTCCTGCCGAATCCAAAGAAACAAACCACGGAAACAACTGTCGCTGCCACCGAAAATGATTCTTTGGTGAAATCATTCGTTCATACGACCTTCCCACAGTATTGTTTTTGAATGGAGCGTCATGAAGAACCTTCAGCAATGCATTCCACATCTCCAGCCGTATCCAACGCGAGACCGTTTGCCTTTAACTTAAAATAGACTTCGGCCAAAATTGTGATAAGAGACTTTGTTTTGCTGTCGATGTCCCCCTTCAGACCCAAGGGTTCAGAATCCAGGTAAGGGCAATCATAGAAAGCAAGGGTGATTCCTTTTTCAACAGCCGCAAAGTAGTTTTCCATTGCCTCGCAGGCAGTATCCCCCAGATCGTCCACCCTGTCGGCATACAGCGTGTCACCATAGTTCATTTGATTGTCAATCAGGCTTCGGACGCAACTGAAGTGTGGCGACAAGTTCTTTTCGGAAGACTGCGGGTAGACCAGCATCTCCTCAATGGGTCCGCACGTTATCCGAACATAGCCCTTTTCCTTGACATACGCCGCATAGTGGGGCGTTTCCTTCAAATGACCAAGAAGCGCGAAATGGGCCAGCCCTGGAACAACATCATCGTTGTAGTCGACCGCACTTACCGAGCAAAGTATAAAAATCATTTCCTCCTTGCTAAGAGTATAAGGGATGTGATGGTAGAATCTACCGTCAATTTTCCCCTTTTCCTTCCAATCTCCCAAATGCGATGGAAATAGGCGCAAAGGAACAGAGATGCAGACCTACGCAGCAATCATTAGAGTGATCAGAATGAAAACAGCGGGATGGTTGTTCCCGCAGTGCCAGCCCCGCTACAGAATAGGACCCAGCGCACATTATACTGCTTCGAAGAAGCCAATCCGCCAGTTTTCCAAATATCGATCCTTTTCTCATATACATCCCTGCCAAGCTCTTCTAGAAAAGTCTTGCTGTGTGTCTCAAGCACAAGACGCAAGCAATGATTCGAAGTAATCACATCAATAAACGCTTGAACCAGTTTGCCTTGTAGATCTGGATGCAGATGTAGTTCAGGTTGTTCAATCACTAACACAGTTTCTTGGCAAGCATTTTTCGATAAAGACCACAAATCAACCAAGATTGGTAGGATTTGGCTATAGCCAAATCCTACATCTGACAAGTTGACACGTCTTGTGTTGTTTTTTTGCGTCACTGAAAGGGATAGAAAGCCTTTCTCTCCTTCAACGAATATGGAAAAACCAAAAGTAAGCGTTTAATGTGAGGTGGGAAGCCTGTTTATGAGGGGTTTATAAGGCATATCAACCCCCAATTTATTTAAAAATATACACTTTTCGCTAATAATTCCCCGTATGACCGTCCAGTTATAACTACGGGAACTAGGTTGAATGGAAACAAATTACAAAATCTTTTCTGTAATTTACTGGATATAATTTTTGGAGGGAATTATGGCTCAAGAATTCCTTCTGACTTTATTGGGTACAAGATGCCGAATCAAATGCATTTACGCAATAA
>OMYM01000120.1 GCA_900315225.1 uncultured Erysipelotrichaceae bacterium
ACTATCCGGCGCGAAGCGCCAGTGCTCCAATCCGTTAGTTTAAACTATTTGTTTTTTAGCGGGAAAAAGCACCCATTTTTTTGTCGTGCTATCGAACGGTGGAATCGACTGCCATGCGAGCAGCGCCATGCCTGACGGCATTTTTTTTGGGCTGCCAATGTGGTTTAGACGGCTAAAAAGTCCAGCTTTTTCTGGACTTGAGTATATATGCGGAAAAGAGTGATATAGAATGTGATGACAAGCGGACTGATGAAGTTGGTGAACAAGCTTGTGCGACCTATTGTTCCACCAGCTCTGTAAGGCATGTATGCTTTTTCGTCGCGGTGCTGTAGTTGATGCCCACAAGAAGGACGCGCTTGTGGATGCTTTCAATCGTGTTTCTGGCCGAATGGTTGTACTTCAGCTCTAGGATAATCGGGATGCTTCCCCTTGTGAACGGCTCAAAGACAAAATCTAACGACCTTCATGTAAGCAAGATCACTCTTGACCTCATGCCCGACTGGAGCAATACAAGGGATGCGGGACAAGCAGCCTATGACTGCGCACATACCTTGTACCAGTTCATCCAGGATGAAGCAAGCCATATCAGCACTCATCAAACTGTGAACACATCCGCTGCCAAAACTGTAGCGTCCAGCGATCCCTATGCAGAGATCAAGAAACTCAAGGAACTGCTTGACATGGACATCATCTCAAAAGAGGAATTCGAAAAGAAAGAGATTCTCGGTCCCTGGCCCAACATCAGATTGTATAAAAGCCATGTGAAGATTCATATGGCTTTTTGTTGGCATTTAAATATTCATCAAGGTATCTTTCTACAGCGGATTCTGATCCACATGACTGAAACCTCTTCAGATTCATTCCAATCAATGATTCCGCGCACAAATAAAAAGATATGATTTTCATTGATAGATTTTTGCGATTACTGTATAATGTCATGGTAAGTTTCAGCGCTACTCTTGATAAAGCATGAAGCTATAACAAAATCATGCGGGAAACCCATAAACAATATAGAATTGGAGAATTAGCATTATGGAAAGTGAGGTTTATATGTTGTACTCCAGCGCAGGCGTTATCGCTTTGTTCATTCATATCATCGTTAACATTGATGTGTTTATCAGGGAATCCAAGGAAAAGGCACTCCCTTCGCATCAAGCATACAAACAATTATCTCTTTCCCTTGTGGCATATTACATCGTTGATATTCTGTGGGGAATTCTGTACGAAAATCAAATGATGATACTTACTTATGCTGATACTGTGGCATATTTTGTGACCATGGCGCTTTCCATTCTCCTATGGACAAAGTTTGTTATCGTCTACTTGAAGGAAGATAATCGGTTTAGACGTTTCCTTGATATTCTGGGATGGGTGATATTCTTGTCTCAGATTATCGCGATACTCATCAATTTCTTCAAGCCCGTTATGTTTTCCTTTGACGCGCAAAATGTCTTCCATGCGGAGATTGCGCGCCAGATTACATTGGTCGCGCAAATTGCAATGCTCTTGTTAACGGGGGTGTATGCTTTTTCCTTTACCCGCACAAGCAACGGAACGATGAGGCAACGTTATGGCACTATCGGCGTATTCAGCGTTGTCATGGCTGGTTTTTCAGGCATGCAGATATTATTTCCTTTCTTGCCAGTCTATGGGATTGGATGGTTGATCTGCATCTGTGTCGTTCACAGCTTTGTCCTGGAGATTGAAAAGGAAGAATACAGGATTGACCTTGAAAATCAACTTCAGGAAAGCATCTTGAAGGGGAACTACTATGATCTATTGACAGGACTCTCCGGCATGACACACTTCCTTTCATTTGCGGAGGATGAGCGCGTAAAGATGCTTTCCAAAGGAAAGGATCCTGCTTTTCTTTTCCTCAACTTGAGCGGGATGAAATTCTACAACAGGGATCATGGGTTTGCCAAGGGGGATCAATTGCTACGTAGCTTTTCGCAACATTTAAGCTCTATCTTTGGTGCCGAATACTGTAGTCGTTTCGGACAGGACCGTTTTGCGATCTTCACAGAAGAGAAAGGCTTGGACGAAAAAATCAAACAGCTGTTCAACGAATGGGAAACAACGAATGCCGACGATTATCTTCCCATTCGCCTAGGCGTTTATCTTAACAGCATGGAACATACGGATATCAGCCGAGCATATGACAGGGCGAAAGTCGCCTGTGATGCCATACCTAAAAGCTATCATTCCTCTTACAAATATTTCGATGACATGATGCTGGTGAATGCAGAAAATCAATACTACATCATCTCCCACCTGGATCAAGCGATTGAAGAGAAATGGATCCAGGTGTACTATCAGCCAATCATCCGGTCCGCAAGTGGACGGGTTTGCGATGAAGAAGCATTGGCACGCTGGATTGATCCTGTGAAAGGTTTCTTGTCCCCAGGTGATTTTGTGCCGATCCTCGAAGAAGCAAAGCTTATCTACAAACTGGATCTATATGTACTGGATACCGTTCTCCAAAAGTTGGATCTTTTGGCGAAGGAAGGTTTTTACCTCGTGCCGCAATCCATCAACATTTCCCGCTCGGATTTTGATGTCTGCGACATTGTCGAAGAAATCAGGGAAAGAGTCGATGCGGCCGGGATCAGCCGTAGCATGATTACCATTGAAATCACGGAGAGCGTGATTGGCAGCGACCTGATATTTATCAACCAACAGATTGAACGTTTTCGAAACCTTGGCTTTCCCGTCTGGATGGACGACTTTGGCAGTGGCTATTCTTCGTTGAATGTTCTTCAGAGCATAAAATTCAACCTGATCAAGTTTGACATGAGCTTTATGAGAAAGCTGGATGAAGGTGTCAACGGCAAGATCATCTTGACAGAGCTGATGAAGATGGCCACATCGCTTGGCGTTGACACCGTATGCGAAGGCGTAGAAACCGAGCAACAAATGCGATTCCTACAGGAAATCGGATGTTCCAAGCTACAGGGATACTACTTCTGCAAGCCGATTCCACTTGCGCAAATCTTGGAGCGGTATGAAAAAGGACAACAGATTGGCTTTGAGAATCCAAAGGAATCTTCCTACTTCGAAACCATCAGCCGGGTGAATCTGTTTGATCTTACGGTTCTTGCGAATGAAGACATAAACACCTTCCAGAACTATTTCAACATCATTCCCATTGGAATCATGGAAATCAAAGGAAAGCTATCAAGGATTGCCCGTAGCAATCCTTCCTACCGTGACTTCATGATGCGGTTCTTTAAGTATGACTTGTCTGACAGAGAGACGGAGTTTACCGATTACTTTGCCGAGAAAGCGACAGAGTTCATGAATCTGGTAGAACAATGTTGCGAGCAGGAGGGCAGAGCATTCTTTAGCCAACAGATGGAAGATGGATCCGTGGTGCATTCCTTTATCAGAAGCATTGCTTCTGACCAGATCACCGGTATATCCGCCGCAGCGATTGCCGTGCTTTCCATCTCCGAGCCAAATGAAGAAACATCCTATGCGGAGATCGTCAGAGCCCTAGCGACCGACTACTACAATATCTACGTGGTAGACCTAGACACAGACCAGTACATCGAATATTCCTCCAAGGTTGGGAAAGAGGAGCTGGCGATGGAGAGCCAAGGGGAAGACTTCTTTGCGTCATGCAGAAGGGATGCCCACCGTATCTATGAGGAAGACAGGGATATATTCTATTCAGCATTCTCGAAAGAAAACATCCTCAATGCCTTACAGAAACAAGGCGCATTCACCGCCATCTATCGGCTCATGGACACCGGCTTCCCCGTTTACATGAACATGAAGGTATCACGCATGCCATCCAACCCAAACAAGATCATCATAGGCATCAGTAACATCGATGCCCAGATGAAACAAAAAGAACAGTATGAACAAGCGCAAAAAGGCAACGATGCCATGAAACTGATTACCGCCTTGTCAGACCGATATCTCAGCCTGTTTACCATAGACGTTGACACAGGGCATTACATGGAATATATCTCCTCCAATGAATTCGAAAGTCTCATAGCAACCAAAGAAGGCAACGATTTCTTCCAACAAGCCACAACAGACGCAAAGCAATACTTCCACCCAGATGACATTCCGACATTCACCAAACATTTCACAAAAGAAAATATCTTGCATGAAATCAAAAAGTATGGCAGCTTTGCAATAAACTATCGTCTTATGTTAAACAACACCCCAAAGCATGTGATTATGAAAATCGTTCTATCCCAAAACGCAGGCAAGGAAATCCTTGTGGCGGGAATCAGGGAATGGAAAGAAAGAACACGCTTTATGCCTGCTCACACAAGCGTATAATAACATTGAGGTGAACATATGAACGACAAAGACTTGCGCGTCATTAATAGGGTAGAGTGAGGCATTAAGCCTCACCCTCCACCTTGCACCGTACATTACGTTTCGCGTATACGGCGCTACATGCAATCATTTGTTTACGAATCTACCCAGGTAGTATTCCAGAGGATTGACCAATCCTGGCCGATCCTCTTTTGGCATGGCCAGCACCTTTGGGCTGAGCAGGTAGTTAACCGTGTCGTAGCCCGCGCTCCTGTACAGTCCAAGCCTTGAGTTGGCGACCTTGTATATCTCATTGTCGCCCATTCCACAGCCGAACCTCTTGTTCAGCGCCATCAGGTTCCTGTATATCGTCCGAGGCTTCTTCCATTGCTTGAGGATTACCACCCTCACCTTGTGCCTCATCCATCCCCCGAACTCGCCCATGAATGTCTTCATGCATGCGATGCTGAAATAGTTTATCCACCCCCTTACCGTTTGGTTCAGCTTGATGAACGTGAACGCCAGCGGCCTTGCCACCGCCTTGTTTCTCTTGGTGATTTCCTTCACCTTGTCCTTTAGGCGTTGCTTCCTCTTTTCGTCCACCCTGAGCCTCCAGCCATTGCTGCGTTTCCAGAACCTGAATCCCAGAAACTGGCTCTTGTTCGCAGGGACGACCATGGATTTCTCCTCGTTCGCCCTGAGGCACAGCCTTCTTTCCAGCATGCCGACACCGATGCCAGCACCCTTTCCGCCGCACGCCTGCTCTTTACGAACATATTGCAGTCATCGGCGTACCTGACGAATTTCAGCCCTCTTCCTTCCAGCTCCTTGTCAAGCCTGTCCAGGTATATGTTGGACAGGATTGGGCTCAGCGGCGAGCCTTGCGGCACGCCCTCCTCGCTCTCGGTTGCCAGTCCGTTTTCCATCACCCCCGATCTAAGGAACGACCTGATCAGGCGCAGCGTCCGCGCATCGTTCATGCGCATCCTGAGTATAGAGATGAGCCGATCATGATTCACCGTGTCAAAGAACCGCCTAATGTCGATGTCGACAACCCAGACATGGCCTTCTTCAAGGTATCCGAGGCATTCCGCCATTGCGCCGTGCGCGCTGCGCCCAGGTCTAAAGCCGTGGCTGTGTTCGCTGAAGGTGCCGTCAAAGATATGCGTCAGCACCTGCGCCACCGCCTGCTGCACGACCCTGTCGATGGCTGTTGGGATTCCAAGCGGTCTTTTCTCCCCGTTCGGCTTGGGTATGTAGACCCTTCTTATGGGACTTGGCTTGTATGTCCCGTTGCGTATTGACGCCTTGATCTCTTCCCCATGCTCCGCGAAGTAGCCCGGCAGGTCGTCGACGGGCATGCCGTCCACCCCTGGCGCTCCTCTGTTCCGCTTGACCCTGTCGACAGCCTTTCGCATGTTGGCTTCGCTTAGAATCATTCCAATCACATCCATTTCGTTGCCCTCCGTTTCTGTTTGTAAAACATCCGGGGATCGCCCCTTCGCCCTTGCTCGCCATCAGGGGCATACGTTCCCCTGTTCTAGGCTGCGGGCGCATGACGGGCTGCCCCGGGCTTGCTCGCAGCGGCTTGGCACTGCTTGCACATTAGGTCCTTTGGCGGAAGCGAGCCGCCTACTATGACCTCAGCTGACTTCGCGACCGTTCGCCTTTTTCGCTACGGTTCCCTGCGTGGCGTTCTCCACCTCGGGTCTCGTCGGCTCGCGATCTCTCGGGGTAAGGCACAGATCATTCCTCCCATGCATTTATGGCGGCGTGCCCAGCTAGCACGCGCCTCTCCGAATTTACTGTCTTGGCTTTACGTCTGCCATTTGGGCTTCGGCTTGTTTAGCAGCCTTGCCCGCCATTTAGCCTGATTCGGTTCCTGTTCGTAGGCACAGGATTTCGTTTCCCGCTTCCTTCACCTCGGTGTTTTCACCTTCGGCTTGCGGTTCCCTACGCTTGGCGGCAGCGCCCGCGACTGGACTTTCACCAGCTAGATCTGTGTCATGCCCGACACACGAAGAAAGAGCTGTATCAATCTTGATACAGCTCTTTTCCAGTTCAAAAATACTTCTTGCGGTATTCGTCTGGAGTCATGTTTGCGTATTTTTTAAACACCTTGCAAAAGTGGCTGTGGGACGAGAACCCAAGGTATGCCCCAATAGAAGCCGCAGACTTGTCGGAATAACGCAACAAACGTTTTGCTTCCTCGGTTTTCTCTTTAAGAATGAAGTCAGTCAACGTCATGCCCGTCTCTTTCTTGAACTTGGCAGAGAAGTGTGTACGGCTCAAGAAGAACTCCTTTGCCATCTTCTCAGTGCTTATCGTTTCGGAAAGATGGCGATGAACATAGTTCGCAACATCAACCGCAAGCTTTGTCGGATTCTTGCCGTGACGTATTTTCTCCACCTGTTCAGTAAACTCAATGATCATGTTATACTCGAGGTTCATGATGGAACTCTGTTGAGTGAGACATTCCACCTTGCGGATATACATGTCGGAAAGGCTGAATGCATCCTCGGAGTTGAGTCCTCCCCGGATCGCCGCCCGTGAAGCCAGTGTCGCAACAACGATGAACAGATTGCGAAGTTGTCTTAGTTGATCCGAAGCCAGAATCCCTGCGCTTATGGCAGGAGCGGCAGCGAGCCACTGCCGCAAGGATTCTGTATCACCTTTGCGGATCATTTCCATAAGAGCCTCTTCCTGTTCCACCGCATGGTGAAACATTCCTCTATCCGTTTCATAGATGTCTTCAGTTCGCTTGCTTTCGAGGGAAGACTTGATAAACTCCTGGTCAGCGTGAGAAATCGCAATATCCTGGGTTGTCAGCTTCTCTCCGTTTGCCACGAAATTGAATGTGCATAACATCATTAACAAGTTCTCAAAAGGAAGACGTGTGATCTGGTTCATCCCGTCAAGAAATGCTTGTGCCTCTTCCTTTGGCACATCGATAGTGAATGCAAGCTCTCGCAAAGATGATTCACCTGCCATGATCTGGGCGGTTGGTCCAATGACAATCTTATATTCCCCTGAATTGACAACGCCATAGAGATGGAAACGGGAAGAAATATAGTAGCCAACGTGTTCCTTGATCCCCATTACCTCTTCAAAACAAGCAGCCAAAGGATCCCTAGGCAACTTGATCACTGCATATGATTTGAACAATTCTTCGTTTTTGTACAGCCTTGTCGGCACCCCTGACAGCTCGGAATAGATTCTGCACAGGTATTCATAGTCCGCATATTCCATCGAATCGCCTCCACTTTTGATACAATAGTAATATAAGCCAAACAATATGACAAGTCACTACTTCACAGAAGTGTCATTTTCATCTTCCCGAAAAACATATGTCGCAAACCCCAACGCAATGCTGCCAATGGAGGGATGGGAAGCCGCAGGCATGAGCCTAACCCTTGGCTTTCTCCCCTCCTTGGAGCCAACACATTGGCGTATGCCATGCTTGGCTCCAAGAACATGAAAGCCAAGAGATTATTCTTCTTGCCAAGCATCATATGCTTATGCACCGTTATTCATTACTGGACTACTTCACTGAGGAATGACACCGACCCAATCCCCTCCAAGCCAGTCGTCTTGGTACAGCTAACAAGCATTGACCAATCCACCACACAATGCGGCATCATATATGATAATGGCGGTTTAGAGACATTGGATTCTTGCGTCATGACCGCATATGACGACACATTGGAACCAGACGAAACCACACGGCACATCCAAGAAACCTGCCAAGACTATCAAGATATCCGGATTTTCCATGCAGGTGAAGAATACTTTGTAGAGATCCATTTAGACGAATATGTTTTCTATCGATATGACAAGCATACCGATACCCTTCAATTACTGTTTAACTGGGAAGACATGAAAGTAACCGGCATTGCATTGCCATGAGAATGCCCGTCTTGATTACAAGACGGGCATTCTTACTTTCTTCATGACCATCACTCGTTGACAAGAATCAAATCAGTCTCAATTCCCTTCTTTTTTTATCCCAGTGCCTCTGCATGTACTGTTCGGCTTTATCTTCCTCAAGACAATAATTCGAGACGATTTCCTTTTTGCCTCATCCCTTGGCATGCCCTGGCCTTGATATGCATCAAGATACTTTGCTATCCCCTTATCCAATGAATTAGCAAGTTTGCTGTTATTGGTTTTCAGACTGTTCATTTCATTCTGGACACCTTCCTCGTAGCGCCTTCGCCAAAAGTCACCGTCTGTCATAATTTCCATGATGTCCATAATGTCCACCTTGTTTTCCCTCATGAAATCCACCAGGTAGCCCGCCTTGATGCATTCGTCGATCATCTTGATGGCGTTCTCCCTTGAGTACCCGTGTCCCCTGAACTCCGATGTAAACATCCTCGCGGCCGCGATGTACTGGCCAAGGAACCCGTCCCCATCATTATGGATGATTCTCAGTTTCAGATCAATGGGGAAGTTCGGGTCACCCGCGTAGTCCATCCTCAGCGATAACTTGTCGGAGACGTTTTTCCTGTCGCCGGTGTAGACGCAGCAGAAGTATGGGCGCGGAATCTCCATCCTCGTCGAGCCGTAGATATTGACGCTCGCCTCCCCGAACGCCCATTGAAGCAAGATGTTGCTGTAGTAGACCAGGATGCGGATGAGGATGTTGATGGACCACCAGCATTTTTTCAATCTATGTTCATATCCACTTGAATGCCAAGAAGCTTTCCTTCCGGGGATTCATCAGTCAAGCGAAGGATGAATGCTTCATCTCTAAAGATCCTTTCATACTCCTCTTGAGGCATTGCTGCATGGATAGACGCAAGCTGATCTTTTGCAAGGCTACAGATGTACTGCACTCCATTCTCATGGCAATACCTGTCCACGATACGAAACAATTCCGCCCTTTGCCTCGGGTCTATATTGCCAAACAATCTGCTGTCATGGCAAAGAAACCTCATTCCAGATACCTTTTGTGACAATAGCATTAGATCATAGCAGAAGATCTTAACAGAGTTAATTCCATCAGAACCGTCAGATTCAATATGAGCTGCCAGGTTAAACCTAATCGCATTGTCGTTAGTGTTGTTTTCTAGCGTCAACCCGCATGGCTTTTGTGGATAGAAGCGTTATGCTTATTGACGGAATGATGTTGTCAAACCGGATAAATATGATTGGTTTTCCACTATGTATTCACCTGCTTTTGCGTTTTGATACGCTATTTCTTTCCTCAGTTCCAGCTTCTTTGTCTCATACGACTGCATCAACGAACGATAGTCGGAGATCTTACGGATCTTTTCCTTCAGTTCCTCTATACTCAGATGCACAAATAGATGGAATTCTGCATTGTCTGCCTGATGTTATATGTGGAACGATTGTAAATATCCGTTCCGGATATTTGATCGTTCCAGTATATCTGTTTCGTGATAGCGACATATTCATCCAATGCCCTGTGCGTATCAAGATAGGACAGAAGCTTATCCATCTCAGCCCCAATCACCTTCAATTCCTCTTCAATCCCAGAGAGTTCTTTCTGCAAGCGCATTCGTTCATTGCCCAGCCTCTGACGCCTGCTCTCCAGCAATGAGCGATGGAATTCATTCACTTGATCAATAGATACACGGACCATGTCCGGTATCTCCACAGAAGCATGTTCATACACGTTATACGCGTATTGATAATCTGGTGTTTCACTTAGTTGTATGCTCTTTTGAATGCTTTCTATATTGTTCTCACGCAATACCCTTTTATTCTCCAGCTCCTTCTTCTTACGATGCAGGTCATCTGCCTGCCTCTGAATTTCA
>OMYM01000358.1 GCA_900315225.1 uncultured Erysipelotrichaceae bacterium
AATACAGCGCCCTGCAAAAAGAACTGATTGTACAATGTTTCGACATGTTGAAGCCAGGCGGAAAGATGGTTTACTCCACATGTACTTTCTCTCCCGTAGAAAATGAAGACGTTGCGCTCCATCTGCTGCATATGCGTAAAGACGCACGCATACTTCCCATAGAAAAACGCCCCTCTTGTTTTGCCATGGGCATACGCGCCAACGCCGAAAACTGCGCGCGCCTGTATCCTCATCTTCTGCAAGGCGAAGGACATTTTGCCTGCCTCATAGGCAAAGATGGCGCAAGTGAAAAACATCCTGTCTTTCAACATGCTGCATGTCTTACGGAGCCTTGCGCCTCATTCCTCAAGGAATGCCAGCTCTCGTTTGGCAATACAAAAGTTATCAAGGACAAGGTATACTCCCTGCCTTCGATTGATATCGACACATCCAGGCTTCGGGTGATACGGTCGGGATTATTGCTTGGTTCCATAGAGAAAAAGCGTTTTGAACCTTCACAGGCGCTAGCCTTCCACCTTGACGCAAATGCCTTTACCCAATCCATCCGATTGGCGCCAGATGATCTGCGCGTCCGCAAATACCTGTGTGGCGAAACAATCGTCGTTGACTCCAAGGCAAAGGGATGGGTCCTCGTATGCCTGGAAGATTATCCTCTTGGCTTTGGCAAAATCCAAAACGGCGTAATCAAAAACAAGATCGAAAAAAACTATCGCATCCTATAGCATGGCTTGCCATGCTTTTTTTGCACAGTCGTTCGGGTGCGGCGCCACGCGCCTCCATGCGCCGATTCCATGAAAAAAAGCGAGCCTATGTCGCTTTTCAATCTCTTGCAAATGCATGGCGCACAAACGAATTCACTTTCGGATCGGACAACAAGGCAGATTTGTCTTTTTTGCCCTTTTTGTAGACGCTCTCTAGATAATAATAAGTTGTTGGCGATACGCCAATCTTCTTGATCCACTCATCTTTGGATATATCATATGTTTCAAATACATATTGCCAACGATCCTCGGCAAACCTATCCGACTGGTATTCAAGATATATCTCGTTGCGCAAGCGCTCAATCCGTTGTTTCATCAAGCGTATTGCCCGTGTTGGATCCAGGCGCAACCTGCGGGCAATCTGCTCAATCTGCCGACCTTCCATCATCCCCTTCAGGATTTTTGCGGCATCATCGCCCTTGTCCATCTTCTCAACGCATTGCGCAAACGATGGCAAACTGAGGAAATACCGTCCGCCAGCATTGGAAATAAACTGTTTCTCCAACAAGCAAACAATGCATTCATCCAAGTCCTTGATATATTCCTTGTCCACCATGTCCAAGAGTTCCAGTGCTTCAAACGACCTGGTGCTGTTCGCAAGAAACAACTCCTCAAGGTTTTTCATCGCATTTTCTATATGCGCTTCATGGTCTTCTTGGGTTTCCTCAATGATCGCCGCTTCCTTGATTCCCTCTTCCTGAATCCTCGAAGTCAAGCCATCCATGTACTCCAGAACTTCCCGCTCACCTTTCGACCCAAGATTCTTGACCTGGCCGAGTTCCCCTTGCTGGATGATTTCATAAAGCTTCTGGTTGGTCATTATGTGCGCCTTGCGCAATGCGTTTTGCACGCGCCCCGACAATTTATCTACGTCAATAAATGAATCGTTTTCCTCAAGATACTTTTCAACATAATCGATCGCCACCAACAATCCGTTGCGATGATGCACTGGTTTTTCGTTGGCGTTGCGCGCCTTGTCGATCAAACCACGCAATACCTGTCGACAGTTTTCATCCAGTGGAAAACGGAATTCCTCGATTTCCTTACGAAACCCATCTGTTTTCTTTTCAAGATAAGATTTCAGTTCTTCCTCGATCTTTGCCCCAGCGTTTTTCATGCCCTGAATACTTCCATTGTCCAATAGCTTGTACAATTCATAAGTACTCATCGTACCGTTACGTGCCAAGACAGACCTCGCCTTTGAGGAAAGACCATCCAACACCAGCGGTTCATCGTACAAGTTGGTGAAATACCCTAAAAGCCAATTGCGCTTTAGCCTGTTCGACTCGGCTTCCTCCATTCCATACAGTTCAGCCTTGTCGTTGATAGCATCCATCTGGCGATACACTTTTCGCATCTCGATCTCTGTGTCAGGATCCTGGTTCATGACATTCTCATAAACCTGTAGAACACCGACATACACTGCTTTGATTTCCGTAAAATCAAATGAACAACGAACCATCATATCGATTGGATCGGCTTCGCATATGTCCATGATATTTTTATATCCACATGCCAGCAAGCGTTTTTCCAGTTCTTCTGGCAAGCCAATTTCAAGGATTCCTATCTCATTATAGTTTGTACTCACACCCTCTTGCCTCCCAACGAAATCATTATAACAAATTTCACTGCCTTGAAATGCTACATATTCCTTCATTGCATTCCCTTGCCACGCCTAATTCATGTACAATTGCCTCATGAACAAAGGAAAAGCCAAATGAACTTTATACACAAGTGCCTGGACATGCCGTTTGCTGTCATATTCGTAATTGCCTTGGCAGACATTGCTGCCGTATGTGGTGTATTTTACTTAAAGGCTTTCTTTCCGCTCATTCTGGCTCTCCTTGCCCTATACACGCTGTATGCCATTGCCTTGGTCGCCTACTGGTTGTTTTTATTCATCACCCTTGATCAAATCAAGGTAGAAATGGAAGTCTGGGAGGTTATCCGGAAAAAAAGCATCACCTTGGCCTTGTCCATGGAGCTAAACCTTCTATTTTCAATATACTACTTGTACATCGGGCTATCGAACGCTTCTATGTGGTTTCTCTTTGTTTCCTTTTTCTATTTTTCGCTGACCATCGCGCGGTTCATCCTGCTGCGTCAATTCTGCCTTGAAACAAATTCATTTTCGGCGCATGTCAAGCGTTATATTGCGTCTGGATACATGATCATGGCGATGATGCTCTGCCTGCTGGCATTGACGATCATGGCTGTTAATGTTGATTATGTCGTGGATTACCCTGGCAACACTATTTATTTCCAAACAGCTATCTCTATCTATCTGATCACATCCGCAGTCCGCGGCTACCGAAAGTACAAGAAATACCGCAACCCCTTGTTGTCAGGCAGCCAAATGATATCCATCGCTGGTGCCTTGCTAGGTATTCTTTCCCTACAGACAGCATATTACCCAAGACTCTCTTCTGACCTAGAAGATATCCACAAGACCATTATCTTTACCAGCTTGATGCTTTACTCCATCATGATTTCTATGTCGATCTACATGATCATCCATGGCCATCGTTCACTTTCCCTTGAAGAATAAAAAGGCGCGCAAACGCCTTTTTTGCTATCCAAACAACTTTGAAAATAAACCCTTCTTCTTTCCCGAGGCATATTTCTTCAAGTCCTCGTGGATTTCTTCATCAGGAACATTTTCGCCAGCCTCCACGGCCTTGTTATAAGCTTCAAGCCCTAGCTGTCCATATTCCATTGCTTTGTCGTGACGCTTCAACGCACGATAGATTGAACAAGCGCTATAATAGCTCAAGCAAAGCTCTGTATAAAGAAACTCCAGGTCATATATCTTACAGGCTTTCTTTTGAAGGTCGATCGCTTTCTCTACGAATTTCGCCGCCTCTTCGTTGTTGTCCTTGCGCATGTAGCACATGGCAAGCCTGCTGTATGTATTGCATTCAAACAACAAGATTTTGTCTTCTGTCGCATTGAATTCGTTGCGGGCGATGTCGATTGCCTTCAGCGCGCTTTCCAATGCATCTTTGGCGCTATTGACATCAATATCCAAAAACAAGTTGCCAAGGCTGGAATAACCATCGCTTAGCATTAAATACACTTCAAGGCACGCCCCCTTGATGTCGATCGGCCCCTTGTATTCAGTATCGCTGCGCAATATCTCTCCCGCCTGCTTCGCAAGCTCCATTGCCGAAAGATATAAGTCAAGGGCGGAGGTATTCATCAAAGCCGCCTGATGTACCTTGGCGCGCACGGCATACGTTTGGGCGACAAGCGACATGGCGAATGCCCTTGATACACTTCCCATGTGATCGTCCTCCAGCGCCAAGGAAGAGATACCATTCTCAATGGAACTCCACTTCAGGACATCCCCTGCGTTCTCTCCGATCATCTGTCTTGCTACATCCTGACGATACTGTAGCAGAAGGGCATCCTCGTCTTTTGTCTCTCGATGCACCATTCCGTAAAGCAATGCTGCAGTGTCAAAACACTTGTCCGCAAGATCGTTTTCCACATACGACAACGCCTCTGAGCCAAAATAAAACAATGTTTCGGCCGTTTCCACAAGATTGTCTCCATGCAAGGAAATCCGATCCTCCAAAACCTGCGACACATATTCCCCGATGACTTCAAACGCCTTTGTCTCCTGCTCTTTCTCCAAAAGATACATGGCATACTGTTTTTTTGCATTCAGTCCTTGAGACGCAACGTTTTGTTCATACCAGGTAGCGGCGCCATCAAGATCCATTGTTGAAAGATCACTTGACGCAACCAGTTCGTTTTCACTCATACGTGCATACCTCGCTATTCCATCTACCGTTTCTAATAAAAGAACTCCCTTCCGGGAGTCATCTATCTAGAGCGGCGTACGGGAATCGGACCCGCGTATTCAGCTTGGGAAGCTAACATTCTACCATTGAATTAACGCCGCATCGCTTATACATAATATACCCAGCCAACAGAAAAATCAATGGTATAATTTCGAAATATGGAAATTAAAACGAAACTAGCAGCTTCATTATGCGAATGGTACAGTGCAAACAAGAGAGAGCTTCCCTGGCGCGACAGCGGGGATCCCTACGATGTATGGATCTCAGAAATCATGTTACAACAAACAAGAATCGAGGCAGTCAAGGAAAAATACAAGCGTTTCAAGGAAATCCTGCCCGACATTGATTCATTGGCGAATTGCGAAAGCGAGAATCTGATGCGCCTATGGGAAGGGCTAGGGTACTACGCTCGCGCGCGAAACTTGAAGAAATGCGCCATGGTTTTGCGCGACCAATTCAATTCACACCTGCCCAGTGACTATAACAAGCTATTGTCTTTGCCAGGCATTGGTCCTTATACAGCTGGCGCGATTTCATCCATTTGCTTCAACCTGCCGCACGCAGCAGTCGATGGAAATGTCCTGCGCGTTCTTTCACGCCTATTTGAAAGCAGCCAAGATGTGCGGCAAGAATCCGTCAAGGCGCAATATGCCAAATGCATTGAAAATACCTTTGATAAAGGTGTTTCTCCTTCGATATTCAACCAAGCGCTTATGGAGCTAGGCGAGACTGTCTGCCTCCCAAATGCCGCGCCATTGTGCGTGCAATGCCCATGGGAATCCGAATGCATGGCACACAATCACGGCACAACCGAAACCATACCCGTCCGTTCGGCTTTGAAAAAAAGGCGCATTGTCGAAAGAACTTTGCTCATCATACGTGATGGGGATCGGTTTGTCTTGCGCAAGCGCAATGAAAACGGACTGCTTGGTGGACTCTATGAATTCATTGGAATCGACCATCCCCTTTCCCAAAGACAAGCGATCCAAGAAGCGGAAAAACTCGGCTTTCACGTCATGCGCGCATCTCGTCTTCCCAATGCTATCCACATATTCACGCATTTGGAATGGCACATGCAAGCATTTGAACTTCAGGTCGACGACATTCATGATGCTGTCTCCTTTACTCGCGAACAACTAAGCAGCCTCGCCATACCCTCTGCTTTTCGCGTCTACACCGATTACTACGCGTTGCGTTAAACCAATAAACAAAAGGACAGCATAGCTGTCCTTTTGACTATGATACCAATGGAATCACAACGCACGTCCATAGCGCCGACAAGGGCATGACCAATGCCATTGCCGGGATCATGTCGGCAGTTGGAAACATCCGCAATTGCAAGATCCTAAAACCCGTTGCAATCATTAACATCCCTCCGCAAGCCTTAAAATCGTTGATCATGGTCGGGGTGGTCAAGGGAAATATAAAGCGCGAAAGGAAAAACAGCGTTAACATGACAATGCCTTGCGGGATGGCAATTTTGCTGATGGAACTTCCAAGAGAACAGGCAAAAATCAATGCCGTGAAGAAATCAAGGATGCTCTTGGAGATCAAAATCCCATGATCCCCGCTCATTCCAGAAACCATTGCCCCATAGATACCCGTTCCGCTAGCGCAAAACAATACAATCACCGTGATCAATTGCGCATTGTTCCCATCCTTGACAGGATTCATCAAAGCCGCAGCCGAAGAAATCCTTTCGCTCAAATGAATCAACAGGCCTAGAATTGTTCCAAGGATGACGGAAAAAATCACCGCAGGCATGTTTTCCGCCAAGATCACTGATAAAATCCCGAGTCCCATGGACGACAACCCAAACAGCATGTTCAGGTTGACCTTGTAAACCTCTGGCATGCGGTCCTTGACCATTGTGCCAACCAACCCGCCAATCGCAACCGCAAACACATTGACAATCACCCCGATCGGCATATTACTTCTCCTTAGCCCGCTTGAACGTACGGATCGTTACATTTCTCACAGGCGCCTGTTTCTTTACCTTCGCACTCCCAGGTTCTTTCTTGCCCTTGATACTCTTGATGGATTCCTTGCCCTTTGCAATCACAGGCTGCACTGCCACAAGACTTTTCATTGGAAGCTGCGCCATTTTCTTCGTTGCGGGCTTGGATTTGATTGCGGCGGGCTTTTTCATATTCGAAAGCACTGGAACTGGTTTTTCCGACAGAGGACTGCCATCTTCATACGTCCATGCGCTAGCATTGTCCCCGCCCCTATGCATCAAAAACTGCGCGGCTTCATTCAGCGAAGAAAAATGACATGATGTCTCAAACTGTGTTTTTCCATCTTCGGTTTCCTTCAGTATCTCCCTGTCGTAGAGATCCTTATAAAGTATCTGATGCTTTTTCGGAGCGTGATTGTCATATGGCTTCATCGTTGTGCCGGACAACACCTCAATATCTCCATTGTGATGGTAAAGCGCCGTTGCGTTCACTGTCGGCGCATTCAACACAATCATGTCGGAATGGCTGATCACAGGCTTGCTAGACTTCTTTTCCGCCCCTCCATTCATATTGTAGGGATAGATCCTGATAATTGCGTCCGCCATCTCACCGCAACGTTTTTGAATATCCTTGATCGTCCAACTTTTCTTCTTGAGTATCTCCGTATTCATGCGAATATGATTCGTCGAGGAAAGCACTCTCTTCTTGAAAGCGAAGTCCTCGTTTCCCATCCTTGTGTTGTCATATTCGGCGCAGAGCGTCAAATTTCCGATTAAATTGGCGTAAAACGTATATTCATCCTCATCCTTGGCACCAGAGTTCTTTTTCCACCAGTTGTTTGGATGCCGAGGCATGATATGTTCGATATTCAGGTCTGAGAGATCCACTGCCGCATGCGCGCCATCATGCTCAATCCTATCAAGCACTGGTCGTAAGCACATCAACGAGTACGCGTTGACTTCGCTCATCTGCTTGCGTATGACATCATCCGGAGGCATTGCCAAAGGTTTTCCCTTGTTGTAGTGAACCAGGCAAATCCTGGTAATCGACACGATATCCTTCCCTTTGTTTTTCCTAAACAGATTCATGACCGCCCTTAGGAGCGATGGAAAATACCTGCCTAGCGCGCTATTGTCGTTGCCGCACAATGCGCGGCGCATCATGTACGTGTCGACCATGCGAACCTGCGCAGCCAAGTCTGAGGCAGAAATCACTCCTTCTTCATGCAAAGAGTACATTTCCATCAAGAATGGCGCTGGCATCCTGTACTCGGATTTCCGAAAATCCCTCAGCGCCTTTTCCACTTCCTTATCCTGAGCGCTTCCCTCATAGATTTCATGATAATAGCGCGAATACCTGTTGATCTCCCTCAGCTTCGTCTCCGTATCCTTGTTTCCTTGCGCCCAGAACCCCTTAAACCTTTCATAGACATCCTTTCGGGAATACAGTTCATACGTCTTGACCGCTAGATAATAGCGGAAGAACTCCTCAAGTTTCCTCGATTCTGGAAAATTCCGCTCTAATGGTTCCCAATACATTTTGTAGTAATGCTCCTGAACATCGTCAGTATGATTCATCAATACATAATTGCGAATCATGTCGGCAGATGTAAGCGGCGCACCCGTTGAATTGATGGATTCAAAAATCTGCTGCGCGTCATCCGTGTCTGACAAAGGAAACTCAAGCATATCCATATGGTTGAGACAATCCAATATCTCCAGCAGGCTATGTTTTGCGTTCAGCTCAAGAATCCTCTTACGAATGAAAATATAGTTGCGGTAGACACTGCCTCCCTTTTCGCTGGCATCCAAGTCTCTTTCCGACCCATAAACAAGCTTGGCATAAACGTCATCGTTTGACACAGCTGGCTTCAGCCTCAGCGCCGCCTCCTTTGAAACATGACGGTTGTAGAGATAATAGTCGGAAATCATGCCCGCCGTCCCCTTGTCGCGCTTTTCTTCAGCGATTTTTTTCAGCGCCAGCAGGAAGATAAATGATGTAGTCAAGCGTTGCTGGCCATCGACCACCTGCAGCTGCCTAAACATGGCGGAAACCTTCGATTCAATGTATATGATGATGCCAAGGAAATGGTTGCCCACGCGATGTTCTAGCAATGCCTGTATGTCGTTCATGAATCGCTCTGTCTCCTTTTCGGGATTCCATGTGTAGTTTCTTTGGTACACTGGAATGACAAACTGCGATCCCATGGTTGTTTTTATAAAGTCGGAAAGGCTTATTCTTACCGGCTGTTTTAACATATATTTCTACCTCACTTCGAAAATGATTATAGCATAAAATAAAAAGCGCATCACTTGCGCTTTGATATGGCAGGGGTGGAGAGAATCGAACTCCCATCAGCGGTTTTGGAGACCGATGTACTACCATTGTACGACACCCCTAAAGCAAAAGTGACGTGTACGGGATTCGAACCCGTGAATGCCGCCGTGAAAGGGCGGTGTGTTAAGCCGCTTCACCAACACGCCATCTGCCTAAATATAATAGCACAACCCTTGGATCTTTGCAAGTGGTTTTTTGTTTTTTTTTACTCATGTGGTCAATACGACCTACATGATACAATTTAGGCGTAATGGAGAAGCCATATGAAACAAGCATCTTTGTTTGAGGACAAGAACTTCAGCGGTCCTCTTGCCGACCGCATGCGCCCATTGTCCCTTGAAGACTATTTTGGTCAGAAACACCTTGTGGAAGAAGGAAAAATCCTACGAAACATGATCGCCAAGGACGAAGTACAGTCAATGATCTTCTGGGGACCACCAGGCGTTGGAAAAACTACCCTAGCCCGCATTATCGCAAGGGAAACCAAGTCGGTATTCATCACTTTCTCTGCTGTGACCAGTGGCATCAAAGAAATCAAGGATGTCATGGGAAAGGCGGAAGGCGCGCGCCTTTTAGGGGAAAAAACCATTGTCTTCGTGGATGAGATCCACCGCTTCAACAAAATGCAACAAGATGCTTTTCTTCCTTATGTTGAGAAAGGCTCGATCACTCTCATTGGCGCAACAACTGAAAACCCTTCATTTGAGATCAACAACGCCCTTTTGTCCCGATGCAAGGTATTCACGCTCGAATCGCTCGCTGAGCAAGACCTCGTCTCCATGTGCCGCAACGCCATAAAAGACCAGCGCGGCTTCGGCAATATCGGTGTAACGATTGATGACGATCTATTGTCGTTGATCGCAATTTATGCCAATGGCGATGGCAGGGTCGCGCTGAATACTCTAGAGCTTTGTGTTCTCAATGGCATGATAGACGCTGTCCATTCCGTTGTAACGCGTGAAATCCTCGACCAATGCATTTCAGGGAAAACCCTTTTGTATGACAAAAAGGGAGAAGAACACTATAACCTGATCAGCGCGCTGCACAAATCCATGCGCAACAGCGATCCAGATGCGGCAGTCTATTGGCTGGCGCGCATGCTTGAAGCGGGAGAAGACCCACTGTATGTTGCGCGCCGTGTATTGCGCTTTGCCAGCGAAGACATTGGCATGGCTGATTCCAAGGCATTGCAAATATGCACTGCCGCTTATCAGGCATGCCAATTCATTGGCATGCCTGAGTGTTCCGTGCACTTGACCCATGCCGTGGTCTATTGTTCTCTTGCCCCAAAGTCAAATGCACTTTATATTGCCTACGAAACCGCTGCAGCAGATGCCCGCAAGATGCTAGCGGAGCCTGTTCCCTTGCAAATCAGAAATGCACCTACGCGTCTCATGGAAGAACTCGGCTATGGAAAAGACTACAAATACGCGCACGATTTCGAAGGACACATCACAGGCATGCAATGTCTACCAGATTCCCTGCAAGGCAAACATTATTATCTTCCAAGCGACCAAGGAGTTGAGCCAAGGATAAAGGAACACCTTGACAAAATCCTTGCGCGCAAGGATTTCCTTCGCAACAGCCCAAAAGAAAAGCCCTCATAAAGGGCTTTTTTCAATCTGGTTTTTCGGTTCCGCAATCGCCGCAGAAACGTTTGCGGTTTTCCGCCCCGCAATTCGGGCAATACCACAGCATGCTATCAGTATTCTGAATCCTTGCCCCAAAGCCTTCCATAGGCATTCTATTGCCGCAACGCACACAGAACAACCCACTGTTCTCATTGCCGCAATTTGGGCATATCCACATATCTTCATCGATTTCTGGACCATCGTCCTGTTCTTCCTGCTCTTCCTGTTCCACCATTGGCGCAATCGAAACAGGAATGCTTGCTTCTTCTGGCTTTGCCAAGGCAAAGCCAAAGCTTTCCTGGCTTGTCTCTATAGCGGACACCGCGTCATCTGTATCTTCAGTATTCAATAGATCCTCTTGTTCTGTCGTCTCTGGCGTTTCACTTATGGAAACAGGATCATCCTCAAGCATTTCATCGATCGCGGCGCGCGTTTCCTCGGCATTGCTTATTTCTTCTTTTTCCCAGCCGCAGCCAACGCACACAGCATCTTCATTGACAGTACCGCAATATGGACATTTCCACATCCCGTTTGGCAAAGCCTCTTCCTCAGGCTCCAACGATGGCTCATCTTTGTCCATTTCCGGATTCAAGGCACCACAGCAGATACAGAAAATATAATTACTGGTGGTTCCACACACAGGGCATATCCATGGCTCGATTTCAGCCAACTCATCTGGCTCATCCACAATTTCCGTCTCGACTGGCTCGTCATCAACAACAGGTTCTTGGACAACGGTTGGCTGCGTAATTTCAACTGGCTGAACAGCAGAACGAGGCACACCACAGACAAAACAGAAGTTCTCATGGCATTCGCGCCCGCAAGACGGACAGAGCCAGACATCTTCGTTCTCTTGCGCATCCTCGACCATTGGCACAGGCTCTGGTTCAACGACAGATGGCTGCACGACCTTGCGATTACCGCAAGCCATGCAGAAATTCCCATGGCATTCGTTGCCACAATTCGGGCATATCCAAGATGCATCATCCATTGAAGTTGACACAATGGATGGCTTGGTGTTTGACCTACTGGTACCGCAGGAAAAACAAAACTGCCTAGTCAATTTCTTGCCGCAAGTTGGGCATATCCAGAAATCTTGACTTTCTGGCGCTGTAGCCGCAGGCTGAGGTTGCGATTCTTTCGAGGATGGCGCTTGGCGAGGATTGCGATAAAGCGGTTCCCCGGAAATCCTTTCGATCTCTTTCATCATGTCGGGAATCTGGCGCAAATACTCGTTCATTTCCGTAACCTGATACGTCTTGCCATCTTCCATCTCAAAATCCAGCCATTCCTTGTTCAAATCGGTATTTCCCTTATCGGTCTGACCCTTGCCATGGACAGCTTCTTTTTCCAAATCCACGTTTTCCAAGAATTCGACAAGCTTCCTGTACGATTCGACAGGCACTAGGTAGCGTGCTGAATATTTCTCGTTTTCCTCGTTCACATGAACCCGCAGATTGATCTCATCATCATCGATGCGATCTAGAAAGTAGAATGTATGATATAAATTCAATTGATCTAGATGTTGTTTCTGATAGCTGATCATGCTGTAGTTCTTCATTTTCACTCTCCCCTCATATTCCTGCGGTTTTTTCAAACCATTTACGGATTGCCATCATCTGTAGCTCCGTCAGCCAATTCTGTTGATTGTCATGACAATCAAGCGAATCCCCATCTTCATAAACAATATGCAATTCAAAGCCATAGTCCGATGTATTGATGCCAGAATCGTTGTTAATGCCTTTCAGCTTTGTTATTTCGATTTCGTTGATTAATTCCTGTAGATCCGACATTGCTTCCTTGTTTGCCGTGAACTCCACGGAATATGATTCTGGCGCATCACGACTTACCCGATTGGCGACCCCCTTGAATTCACCGTTTTCTTCTTTTAATGCATAGTAGCTGATCACGGCATAACGATTGTCCTTCGCCTCGATCAGCGCCGTTGAATAACGGCATTCAAACGAAACCAAGCTGCCTGAACGATGTGCATTACCTGACTTTGAACAACCAACGCCCAGCAATAGCACTGCCATGAACATTAGCTTTGCTAAAAATTTCATCTTCCCTTTTCCTTTATATTATTATATCTCTTTCCCTTCATCTTTCATCACCAATCGATAAAAAGCGCCATCAGGCGCTCGTTTCTTCTTTACGCAACGGTCTGATCCTCGCCAGCATCATCTTCGCAACAAACCCAGTCACAACCCCCATGGGGATGGAGCCAAGCAACAGATATGGCAGAATTGCCGCAATCCTTGGCTGCATGTAGAACAACGCCACAATAATCACCTGACCGACAGAATGGCTGATCGAACACAACATGGACGTAAACATCAGAGAGCTTTTCAACTTATCGCATAAAATCAACGCCAGCGAGGAAAGTGCCACACCCCCCAGGGAAATCCAGAACGTTGATCCAAAAATCATGCCCCTGAGAAGATTTGCGATCACAACACGCATTGCATTGACAATGATCATCTCCTTGACTCCCAAGACCTTGACCGTGACCAACGCAATGATATTTGCCAATCCCACCCTGACCATGAAGAAAATCGGACCAATGTAGATCGATTCAATCATCGACAGGACAATCGCCATGGCGGAAAGAAGCGCAAGGTAAACAAAATGTCTTGTCTCGTTGATCTTCATATATTATTCCAGATAACTCCACGCATCGGCGGCAGGTAAAATAACAATGTCATTAGGTATGCATATGATGGGTATGATCCCTTCTATGTCGTTCCATCCCATTCGTTTGCATGTGTAGTCATAACAATACACTTCTTTGACATGCCACTTCCGGTCGGAAACCTCGATCACCATTTCGCCAAGGTTCCCTTCGACCGTATATTCCGCATCTACCCCAGAATCAAAGTACATGGCAATGCGGTTTCGGTGCAGCACGGCAATCCAATCGCCAACCGCTTCTTGTTGCGGCTCTGGCGCGTTGGCATAGGGATCGTCATCTTGAGACGCTTGCTGCACAAGTGCTTCAGCCAAAGGATTTGCTTTAGCCAATTTCATTGATAACAACGCAACAAGTGAAGCAGCCACAATCAATAGAATTACAATCCACTCTCTTTTTTTCATACCGAAAGATTATAACATACCCCTTACTTGAGACAATATGACAAAATCTTTTCAGCCGTTTCGTCTTTTGACAAAAGCCCCAGCGATTTCTCTCCTTCTTTTGAAATGATCGTAACGACATTCGTATCAACGCCAAATCCTGCGCCGGCATCCGCAATCGAATTCGCAACAATGTAGTCTGCGTTCTTTTTCGCAAGCTTTCCCGCCGCATTGGCAAGTAAGTTTTCCGTCTCCATCGCAAAGCCGATCAGCACCTGACCTTCTTTCTTGCGCTTGCCAAGTTCAAGCAAAATGTCGGTCGTCCTTTCAAGTTCGATATATAGCTCGCCATCGCCCTTCTTCAGCTTCTGGTCAGCTTTTTCCTTTGGCGTATAGTCCGCAATGGCCGCTGCCATGATAATGGCATCCTGCTCCTGGCTCCTCTCAAGCACCGCTTGCGCCATTTCCGCCGCGCTTGTAACATGAACCATTTCAACATTCACTGGTTCCTCTATGTTCACGCACCCCGTCACAAGAACCACCTTTGCGCCAGCATTGCGTGCAGCGCGCGCCAGCGCATATCCCATTTTTCCCGATGAATGGTTTGTAATATAGCGCACTGGATCGATGTCCTCGCGAGTAGGACCTGCTGTAACCAATACATTGCGCCCACTCAGGTAGCGATCTTTCTCCAGCAAAGATTCCACGGCATCAAGGATGACGCTTGCCTCAGGCATCCTTCCCTTGCCTGTGTCGCCACAGGCAAGATAACCCGATGCACTCTCCAATATATGCATGCCATACTTGCGGCATAAGGCGATATTGTCCTGGGTCACTGGATTTTCCAACATGTATGTGTTCATTGCCGGAACCAAGAGTTTCTCACAATCCGCCGCAAGGAACGTTGTTGTTAACATGTCGTCGGCAATTCCGTGCGCCACCTTGGCTATGACATTGGCTGTCGCAGGCGCAATGACAAAGCAATCCGCCTTGCGCGCAAGAGAAATATGATGGACATCTGGTTCGTAGTCAATCGACATCATATCCAAGACCACCCTTTGGCCACTCAATGTCTGGAATGTCAAGGGACCAACAAAACTTTCCGCTTCCTTGGTCATCAAGACATGCACTTCATGACCTCGTTTTTTCAGCGAAGAAACAAGTGAACAAATCTTATATGCCGCAATTCCACCGCAAACCCCAACAACGATACATTTCTTTTCCATATAACACCTCCTGAGATACCCGCATTATACCATTTGTCCGCCCTGTTTCTTTCTGCTACAATTTGCTTGTAAAGGAGAAACAATGCATGAACAAGCCAATCCTTGTCGTCTCGGACATCCATGGTTCTTTATCTGGCGCAAATCTCGTCATGGAGGCGCGCAAAATCCATGATCCTGCATATGTTCTTTGCCTTGGCGATGTCTTGTACCACGGTCCTAGAAACGACCTTCCGCAAGACTATGCGCCAAAGAAAGTCATTGAAATCATGAATTCCATCAGCCACGAAATCGTTGCTGTTCGCGGCAATTGCGATGCCGAGGTCGACCAAATGGTCCTTCGGTTCCCCTTGACAGCAGACTACAACATCCTCCATGAATTCGGTCAATTCATTTTTGCGACCCATGGACATGTGTATGCCAAGGATCATTTGCCCGACCTTCCCAATAACGCCGTTTTCCTGCAAGGTCATACGCATGTCTTCGAGGCTTATGAAGCCTCTGGCATACTGATTCTCAACCCAGGCTCTGTCTCATTGCCAAAGCAAGGCAATCCCAAGACCTATGGCCTATTGGACGAATCTGGCTTCCAGGTTTTTGATGAACAACACAATTTCTGTTTGCGCAAGGACTATCTTTGACCTAGCGCTTTTTTTAATTCATCCACAGACTCAACAATCGGAAAACCTCCCAGACTTGCCAAGAACTCCCGCGTTCGATAGCCGTATGACACAAGTATGCAATCCATTCCGCAATTCATCGCTGTCGCATGATCTACTTCACTATCGCCTACATATACTGCATCGCCAACCTCAACGCCAAGCTCATCCAAGACAGCCAAAACCATATCTGGCGCCGGCTTTCTAGCTATGCCATCCCTTTCGCCTGACTCTGCGTCCCACAGGGATGCAAAGTATATCCTATTCAACTCCCTGAGGGCAAAATCCCCTTTGTTAGAGACAATGGCAATCAAGATATCTTGTTCCTTCAGCCAATGCAACAAATCTATAATCCCATCGTATGGTTTGGTTTCGGCAAATGAACACGCTGCATAAAATGCCTTGAAATCCTGATGGACACGCGCGATTGTTTCTTCATCCGTTCCCTCTGGCACGGAATGCCTGACTTCATTATAAATGCCATTGCCAATGTGGACGCGTATGACTTCTTCCTCGATCTCAGGCAAGCCGTTTTTCAGAAGCGCTTTGTTCATGCATGAGACAATATCGCCCAATGTGTACAGCACTGTTCCATCCATGTCGAATATTACTGCTTTTTTCATTCGTTTCCTCCTCTCGACAAAAGCCATGTGAAATTCACATGGCTTTAACGTAGTCTATTCGTGGCGCAATGCCTCGATTGGATCGAGGTTTGCGGCCTTGTAAGATGGCAACAAGCCAAATACAATTCCAATTAACATGGAAAAGGCTACCGCGAAAATCGCCGCCTCCACAGAAATCGCAACCGGTGTACCATTCAAGGTAGAAATCAATTTCGCAAGCGCAATGCCAGTGATCACGCCAAGTATTCCACCCGAAGAAGTCAGCACGACCGCTTCCGTCAGGAATTGCCCGAGAATGGCTTTCTTAGGAGCGCCAATCGCTTTCTTCAAGCCGATTTCATTCGTTCTTTCCGTCACCGAGACAAGCATGATATTCATGACGCCAATGCCTCCGACAAGCAATGAAATACCTGCAATCCAAATCAACATTGTGTTTGTCGACTGGCTGAGCTGCTGGATATTTCTGGCTTGTTCCAAAAGATCCTCCGCCTTGTACTTATAAGAATCATCGGAAGTGCTGACATTGCCATTCAAAACATCTTCGGCGGACTTGCCAACCGTCGTCATGGCATTGGTGCTTGCACATCTAAGAACCGCAACCTGAGGCTCATCATACTGATAGATAATCGGCCACACAGTTTCCGGGACATACACCTTGCCAAAGCTATCTCTGCGATATGTATAGTAATCCGAGATCGTGGAGATCGCCGGCTCAAAGTTGTCGACTTCCGTTACCACGCCAACAACGGTAAAGGGCACTTGCTTGATCTCTACAGTCTTGCCTATCGGTTCCTCGCCATCAAACAACGTTTGCGCACTGTCCTTGTCAAGGATGCACACTTTCTTGTATGTCTTGCGATCTCCTTCTGAAAAACCTCTTCCCTTCATGATCATTAACCCAACGGTAGGAAAATAGTTTTCATCGATGCCATACACATATCCACCATTCAAGGCATTGGAAAGATGATATACGCCTTCATAATCCTGCCTGCGGCGGAACAACGAAGCATTATCAACATCGTCAATGGATTTCAGTTCTTGAAGGACTTCCGTGCTTAGTTCTTTGAACCCTTGGGGGATGCCTGCCGACATATCGTATTCCCAATCACCCTGCACAATCCTGACCGTAACATTGTTTTTCCCAGAGCCAATCAGGTTCTTTTGGATCTGGTCGTTGGTTCCCTTGATAGTGGAGACAATCGCGATAATCGCCGCAATGCCAATGATAATGCCGAGCATTGTCAAAAACGATCTCATCTTATGCGACCATATGCCACGGAATGACAGCCTGATATTTTCTATCATTACCAGAATCCTCCCTGGTCATTGACCACCGTCTTAACGCCTTCAATGGCGCCATCGCCATACGGAAAAGCGATATAGTCGTCCATTGTGATGCCGCTCTTAACCTCAATCATCTGACCATAGTAGATTTTTCCAGTTTCCACATACTGCTTTTTCAATGTTCCGTTATCGTCTTTCATGACATACTTCTTTCCATTTTCATCGCGGACATACGCCGTCATGAGAATGATGATATTCGGGTTGTAGTACTGTCCCCCATTGTCCTGGAAGCTCAGCTGTAGATAGTCGCCTGTACGCAGGGAACCAGCATCCGGCGCATACGCGGTGAACTGATAGTAGGAAGCATTGGGGTTTCCGCTTCCATACCAATTGTTGTTACCATCGTTTGGCCATTCGCTGATTGAAGAAATTGTCGCCTCGTAAGTACTGCCATCCATCCAGCTGGACGCATACACTGTTTGCCCAATAGAGACACTGCCAAGTTTCAGCTCAGAGATACTGCCTCTGATATACAGACCTTCGCCACCAGCAATCTCAATGAAAGGACTGCCATCCTGCGGAATGTCATTTGGCTGGTGCGCCGTCTTGACATATCCATCGTTCTTGGCATACACAACGCCATCGGAAAGCTGGTCTTCCATCTCCTTGAGTTGTAGCTGTGCCTTGCGCACATCCAAATCCAGGCGCTTTACCTCACGCTCCTTGGCAGCAATCGCTTGTTTCAGCTGCTCAGCCGTATAGCCGTACTCATACTCATCCCCAGGACTATAGAACACCGGTTGTTCCTCGGATAATTCCAACTGTCCATCAGCGTTTTCCGATTGCTGTATCGTTCCATCCGCAATTTCGCCATCCACCGTCCAACATGCATCATTGTCCACCTTTGGCATCCTGACCGTTGAGATACGCCATCTTTCCACCGTATGCATGAATGTATTGTCTTCCGAAGTCTCAATTACCACTGCATCATTTTCGCCAAGACGCAGGGAATTAAAGAAAGAACCGTATATCAATCCATTTTCCGCAAGCAGGTAATGGTATTCCGTGCCCTCCACCGTTCCGTAAGACGCACTGTCTTGTTCATCGATGGAATGAATATCATGATAGACATTTGTTTCACGATAGTATTGACCAAAATCCGTCAAACGTAACCATGCATCGTTGATTTGACTGTTCGCATCATCAGGCTGATCGGGATTGTCTGGGTTATCAGGATTATCGGGGTTATCGGGATTGTCTGGGTAATCTGGGTTATCGGGATTGTCGGGATAATCGGGATTATCAGGATTGTCGGGGTAATCCGGGTTATCGGGATTATCAGGATTGTCGGGGTAATCGGGATAATCCGGGTTGTCCGGTGTATCCGGCACTGGCTTTGTGGACTTCAGGCGATCCAGATCCCTTTTGGCCTTTGCCAGATTATTCTGCAGGCTCTGGACAGAAAGACGCTTCATCTCTAGATTCATTTTCAATGTCGTCGTATCGTATGCCATCAGGGGATCCCCTGCCTTGACATCCTGCCCTTCGAACACAAACACCTGGGTAATCAGATCCGAGGAATTGGCGTAAATTGTCTGCGTGTCTGCCGCATACACATACCCTTCGCTTGTATCATCGGCTTCATAGTAGGGGTTGTTGAGAACCGAGACAGAAACGACATCGACCTCCTTCTTGCTGTGAGAATACGTACGATAGCCAAATATGCCGCCAATTGCCACTGCCACTCCAATCAATGCAATGATGATTCCTTTCAGGTTCTTCATAACATTCCCTCCGTGATGACGCCATCGATAATATTCAACACGCGCTGGGCATTGGCAGCGACATTCGCATCATGCGTAATCATCACTATCGTGACGCCTTCTTCATTTAGCTGCTTGAACAAATCCATGACCTGCCTGCCAGATGCCTGGTCCAAGGCGCCTGTCGGTTCATCCGCCAAAAGAATGCGCGGGTTGTTAATCATGGCGCGGGCTATTGCGCATCTTTGCTTTTGCCCACCCGATAATTGGGACGGAAAGAAGGAAATCCTATCCTCCAGCCCGACTTTTGCCAAGGCTTCTCTAGCGCGTGCCTTGCGTTCGCTTTTCTTTACACCCGCGTATACAAGAGGAAGCGCGACATTCTCAAGCGCCGTCTCTCCCGCCAATAACTGAAACGTCTGAAAAACAAAACCAATCTTGTTTAAGCGTATCTCGGACAATTCCTTTTCCGATACGCTGGCGATATCCACGCCATCCAACGCATAGGTTCCTTCATCGCTGCGATCCAGGCAGCCAATGATATTCATCAATGTTGTCTTTCCTGAGCCAGAAGGACCCATGATTGCGACATATTCGCCTTCTTCCACCTGGAAGGTGACATCCTTTAGAACCGGTACGACGACCTGTCCAGAGCCATAGCTCTTGTATATGTTTCTCAGGTCGAGTATCATTCAGCTTCCTCCGAATACATGCTTTGCATCATTTCCGAAGTGATGACATCCTTGCCTTCCACCAAGGATTCATCCGGCCATGCGATCTTGTCGTCAAGCGAGAGTCCTGAAACAATCTCATACTGCCATGTTTCTTCATCAAACGTACCAAGCGTTACTTTTCTCTTCTCAATTTTGTTTCTTCCATTGGCAGCCCATACGAACGGTTCGCCATCGTCATTGTACGCGACATAGCTCTGATCGATCCATATGCCTTCCTTAACTTGGGACTGACCATAATCAGGCTCGATGTAGACATGCTGACCCAGCATCAATCCTTCAACATTGTCCAAGGATACATAAAACGGATATTGGCTGCTTCTTTCTCCAGACATACCGTAATATCCTTGGCTGTCATCGCTGGCGGGTTCCGTGGAAATCTCTGAGACAACGCCATTCCATGTCTTTGTCTCATCGATGCGAGAGCGCACGATGATCCCCTGACCTTGCACGATGGTTCCCATGGATTGCTCGGTCAGCTTTCCCTTGACGCGATATTCCCCCGTCCTTGTGATTTCCATGAAGGACTGCTCGTTGCCGTAATTATCATAAGAAGTCTCTGGATTGAGAGCTTTGATCGTTCCCGTGATCGGCGCATACACAGTTGCGTTGCCAATCTCCGCGCGATATCCCTCAAGTTCTTTTTCCTTTCCTTGCTTTTCATATTCATATTGGCGCACTTGCATTTGCTTGCTCTGGATCTCCGTCGTATAGTCTAGCTTTTCATCCTCAGATACCCTGTCGCGTTGCGCGGTCAGTTCCTTGATTTCATTGTTTAGCGCAGAGATCTCGTTATTAATGCCTTCGATGTCAAGATTTGCGGCGGTAATGTTGTTTTGCGCCGATGTCACATCATATACAAAAAGCGCCTGTCCTTCCGTCACCATTTCCCCTTGCGCAACAAAGATGTCCTTGACCTCTTTGTTGGAATCCTTGCGCACTTTAACTGTTTCCTGTGCCTCTACGACACCGGAATATCTGTCCGCATAAAATACATTATACTGTCCCATGTCCGATATGCGCTCGACATAGACGGCATTCTCCAAATCCACTGTTGCGCCTGCCCCTGACCTAAAAAAGAAAAACCACACCAGCGCACCAATTATCAACAGCACTGGCAAAACAAGCCATATCTTCCTGATTTTTCTCATATTCACGCCTCCTTGCAGAAATCTTCCCTTGTATCTTACCATCTTGGCGCCATTTTCCTCAAGCTTTGCATTATTAAGTTTTTTTATAGTATTTTAAAAACCGGGACGATGCCCGGTTTTACCTTGTCAATGGCGCTGTTTTCCCATCGACTGCCTTCAACAATTCCTGTGGATCCAATTCCACTTGCACGCCAACGCGTCCACCAGAAACCATGATCGTGTCAAACAAGACAACCGTTTCGTCAAAAAACGTTGGAAATTTCTTTTTCATTCCGATGGGTGAACATCCTCCATGGACATACCCTGTCAAAGGAAGAAGCTCTTTCTGCGGAATCATCGCCACGCTCTTTACACCAGCACATTGCGCACAAGCCTTCAGGTCAAGCTTTTCCCGAACTGGAATCACAAACACATAGTGATTCTTGTCGTCTCCTTGCGTCACAAGTGTCTTGTACACCTGGTCGGGATCCTCGCCGCATTTTTCAGCAACGCTGACACCATCCAACAAGCCATCGCTCACATCATATGTGTGTTCCTTGTAGGCAATGCCGACATTCTCCAAATACCGCATTGCGTTTGTCTTCGTTTCTTTTTTTGCCATGTTTCCATTATGGCAAAGACATCCTCTCCCTGTCCATAGCATCAGCCTTGTAACAATCTTTTCCTGTTTTTTGTCGTCTGGTATAAAATGGACATATGGACAGATATTACTTGGATAAACTCATGCAGGCCAACAGAGAAGCCATAAAGCTAAATCTCTTTGCTAGTAGCATTTCTTTGCGCGATCCCGCCACCGACCTAGTCTATATCACGCCCGTCGACATGTCCTTCAACAAGCTTCTTTCAGAAGATATTGTCGTTCTTGACCTAGATGGCGTGACCATTGAGGGAACACGCGCCAAAAGCATGGACTATTACCTGCACATACTGATCTACCAGGGAAGACCGGATGTCCAGGCAATCATTCATACCACCGCAATAGAATCAATGGTCTTTGCTGTGTTGCGCCTTGGCATCCCCCTCATCACCCATGAACAAGCCAAGATCATCGGTGGTTCGATAGAATGTGCCGGATATGCTCTTCCTGGAACAAGAGAACTTGCGACCAACGCATATGATGCCTTGGGCAATGCGAAGGCATGCCTTTTAGCCAATGCTGGCGCCATATGCATCGGCGCCAGCGCTGAAGAATGTCTTCAAGTCGCTTCCGTGCTTGAATCAACCGCGCGCATCTACCGTCACGCGCTTGCCATCGCTGAGCCATTTATCATTCAGCCTAGCGATGCTCATTAAAAGTGTCCAGGCAATCTTCGCTTTCTTGGAAAGGAGCAGCATATGTCGATTCAAAATACCACAGTCATCCAAAACATACGCCTGGATGACAATGCCTCGCAGCTTATCATCGTAGACCAAACACTCCTGCCGCAAAAACTTGTCTATCTTGCGCTATCCACGCGCGAGGAATTCTACACCGCAATCAAGACACTGCAAGTCCGTGGCGCGCCAGCCATTGGCATTTTCGCTGGATATGCCATGTATTTGCTTGCTAAAGGGCAATGCGCAAAATCATACGATGAATTCAAGAAACGCTTTTTGCTTGATGCCGCATGCCTCAACAGCTCGCGACCTACCGCCGTCAATCTATCCTGGGCGCTGAAGCGCATGGAGAAGGTTGTGCAAATGCACGACAACATCAATGATGCCATCCTTGCCTTGCGTGCCGAGGCAATTGCCATTCACGATGAAGACATCGACATGTGTACCAGGATCTCAAAATATGGTCTCTCGTTGCTGAAAGATGGCGATACAATCCTCACTCATTGCAACGCTGGTCCCTTGGCGACTTCACGCTATGGAACCGCCATTGGACCCATCTTGCTTGGACACGAGAAAGGCTTGCAGTTCCATGTGTACGCGGATGAAACCCGCCCTTTGCTGCAAGGGGCGCGCCTAACGTCCTATGAACTGGCAAAGGCAGGCATCGATGTCACCCTGATTTGCGACAACATGGCATCTCTTGTCATGAAGCAAGGAAAGATCAATGCAGTCTTCGTAGGGTGCGATAGAATCGCCGCCAACGGTGATTTCGCCAACAAGATCGGCACAAGCGCCGTTGCGATCCTTGCGCGCTACTATGGCATTCCCTTCTATACCCTTGGTCCATCCTCGACCATCGACTTCAATACCGCAAGCGGCGATGACATCGAAATCGAGCTACGCAACGAAGATGAAATCAAGTCGATGTGGTACAAGGAGCCAATGGCTCTCGATGAAGTCAAGTGCTACAACCCTTCCTTTGATGTGACAGACCATTCACTGTTGACAGCGATCATCACCGAGAAGGGCATCGTCTACCCGCCGTTTGACATCAACCTAAAGAAATTGTTCTTATAATAAGGAAAGGAATAACAAATCATGGAATCCAAAGAATCCATTTCCGCTTGTATCTGCCAAAAGGCTGAAATCGCCAAGATCGTCTTGATGCCTGGCGACCCCTTGCGCGCCAAAGCATTGGCAGACAAATACCTCGAAGACACTGTGTTGTTCAACGACACCCGAAACATGCTTGGCTATACCGGTCTCTACAAGGGACATAAGATCTCGGTCATGGGACATGGCATGGGAGTTCCCTCCATTGGTCTCTACGCCCATGAGCTATACAGCCAATTCAACGTGGAATCCATCATTCGCATTGGCTCGGCGGGAGGGCTGGACATGGATGTCGAAGCCCGCGACATTGTCATAGCTTCTGGTGCTTCCAGCAATTCCACCTATGGAAACGCGTATGGCATCCCTGGCCAGCTTGCAGCGGTAGCGGACTACGACTTGCTTGAGAAAGCCGTATCCACTGCCAGGGAAAAGAACGTCAAGTTCAAGGTCGGCAAGGTCTACACCTCTGATTTCTTCTATTATCCGCAAACCGGGCTGAATGAAAAACTACGCGACTTTGGACACCTCGCGGTGGAAATGGAATGCGCTGGGCTTTATTGGACGGCAGCTGCCAATCGATGTAAGGCACTCGCCATCCTTTCTATCTCCGACCATCTGTTCAAACCTATCGCCCTTTCTGCCATCGAGCGACAGGATAGCTTCACGGACATGATGGAGATTGCATTGGACACAGCCGTGGCGTTCGCCGACTAGGCAAGCCCTGCACACTTCGGTGTGCTTTTTTTGTTTCGATTTTTTTTGAGAAATTGTGTGGGTTTGGCTTCGCTAGAGGGAATAAGTATAGTGGGAGGTGATTTGAATGAGACAACGTATCCGAGAGAAAGAGACAACCCGACAGTTGATCAGTGAACTTGAAAGCCATTTCATATCCAATGGCTGCCATATCCATCCAGACCAGCTGTTTGTCCAAGAGATTGTCGTTCGGCCTGAAAGCGAGACTTCAAGAGCGCTATTACTCGCCGAAGGAAAAGAAGTATGTTCCGTGACAATGACACGGCGGGTAAATGTATTCACATACTCCGAGCCAAAGTTCTTCTTTTCCGATGAAAAAGCTTTCGCTACATGGCGCGAAAACCTGCCTTTGGCACAGCTTCAATGCGACCCATCCTATATCCATAAATCCATCTTTTATCTTCCGGATTTTTCCCAGGAACATGCCGCAATGCACCTGTCATTGCATTGCTATAAAAAGCCAGGGAAAATCCATCCGACAGATGTTTCGCGCATGGAGCTGAGGATCGGCTACGATCCACGTTTTACGATGAACGCCAGATACCGTCTCAGAATCACCTCTTCCTCAGCGTCTTACTTTTCACTGGCGCTGAAAGATGGAAAGGAGGTGGTGATCTCTAGCATGGACAATAGGCTTGCTAACATGTATTCAAAAGCCCATTGCCCGCCCACGATCCTTGGGCTTTAAAAGGGATCTAGAAAGGCGGAGTGTCGAATCTACTACCCGATAAGAACTTTGATTACAGCCTTTCTGACGATTGAGACTCACTCAATCCAAACTCATGACTACCCTGTCGACGACCGCATCGTTCTGTGGCGTCCTTGAAAAAGGAACTAGCAACACTTTTTCAATCTTTAACACTTTTTTTACAACTTTGAAAGGGAGTGATATGGGAAATCACGCAAAGAAACGATCTTTGCGGCAAGATTTCCACAAAGGCGGCGCATTAACATATATTTTGATAAAAATGCTAGAGTTGAATTTGTTTACAATTCATATACCTCCTTATTTGAAAGGCCAGGCTAGTGACCTGGCCTTTCTTTATCTGAAAAAGGCATGTCCTTCGACATGCCTGGCAAGTGTTTTATTGCATTCCAAGATACTTGTAGTCTTTTGCCTCGATGGCGTTTTTCATGTCCTCTTCCGCGACATCCTTGCTAAGGGTGACAACGGCAGTCCCGTTTTCGTGGCTGCACACCGCCTCATCCACGCCATCCAGCGCCTCCAGCGCTTTTTTTACAGTTGCCTCGCAATGCGGACACATCATTCCTTCAATCTTTAATGTCTTTGTCATGTCTTTCTTTTCTCCTTCCAGTCCTTTGTATCCATACCCTGCTTCTTCCACCGCGCGTTCCACGGCGGTTTCATCCAGGATTCCCTTGTATTCGATTTGAACGTTCCCCTTGCCATGGTCGGCCTTTGCGGAAACAACGCCATCTAAGGCGCAAACAGCCTTTTCCACGGATGCCTCGCAATGGGCACACATCATTCCCTCGATCACCGCCGATACCTGTCGCGTCGATGTATCTTCCAGCGCAGGCTTGATTTTCCTGTCGTGACTTGCGTCATGGATATCCAGCAAGTTCAGGCGCAATGCATTCATGCATACGGTGAAACTGGACAGGCTCATTGCGGCAGCCCCAACCATCGGGTTCATTTTCCACGTAAATATACCCATCGCAAGAGGAATGCATATGAGGTTGTAGAAAAAAGCCCAGAACAAGTTCTCGTGAATATTGCGCAATGTCGCGCGCGACAAGCGAATCGCCGAGGATACATCGGAAAGCTTGCTGTTCATCAAGACAATGTCGGCGCTGTCAATCGCCACATCGGTTCCCGCACCGATCGCAATGCCAATATCCGCGCGCGTCAATGCCGGTGCATCGTTGATTCCATCCCCTACCATGGCAGTCTTGCCACGAGATTGAAATTCACGTATGACTCTTTCCTTGTCCTGTGGCATGACACCTGCCACAACCTTGTCAACGCCTGCCTGTAGCCCAATCGCCCTAGCGGTTTTTTCGTTGTCACCCGTTAACATGGCTACTTCTATGCCCATGGCGCGCAATTCCTTGATCGCGGCAGCGGAATCTTCCTTGATGACATCCGCAACCGCAATGATCCCCGCAAGCTTACCGCCTTTCTCAAAAAACAACGGAGTCTTCCCCTCTTGCGCATACTTGTCCGCAAGACGTGACATTTCAGCAGGAATCGTTACAATACTCGACATGTATTTGCGGGAAGACGCATGCGCCTTGGCGCCATCCACCATTGCCTCTACACCGCTTCCTGCCAAAGCCTTGAAACCTTCCACCTCTTTTTTTTCAATTCCCATTTGGCGGGCTTTTTCAACAATCGCAACTGCCAAGGGATGCTCACTCTTAGCTTCCAAGCTGTATGCCAATTCATACAATTCTTTTTCATCAAAGCCATCTGCTGGCGTAGCATCGGTTACCTTTGGCTCTCCTTTGGTGATCGTGCCTGTCTTGTCTAGCGCGCAAATCTGTACCTTTCCTGCGTTTTCCAGCGCTTGGCTTGTCTTGAACAAAATGCCGTTGCGCGCGCCTATCCCATTGCCAACCATGATCGCCACTGGAGTCGCAAGTCCTAGCGCACATGGACATGAAATCACGAGAACAGAAATGCCCCTGGCAAGCGCAAAAGCCATTGTCTGACCAGCCAACAGCCAACCCACAATCGTTAATGCCGCAATCACAATGACCGTTGGGACAAAATAACCAGACACCGTGTCCGCAATACGCGCAATCGGCGCCTTGGTAGCCGCTGCATCCGAGATCATCTGGATGATCTGCGATAACGTCGTATCTTCTCCCACACGCGTTGCCATGCACTTCAAATAGCCCGATTGGTTGACCGTAGCAGCAGAAACCCTGTCATCGACCATCTTGTCCACGGGAATCGATTCTCCTGTCAAGGCAGACTCGTTTACCGCGCTAGAACCTTCTACGACAATCCCATCCACAGGAATCGTTTCCCCAGGACGCACAGTAAACACATCCCCATTGACAACTTCTTCGATGCCAACTTCCACCTCTTCGTCCCCACGAATAACACGCGCGGTCTTTGGGGCAAGTTTCATCAAGCTCTTTAGCGCATCGGTTGTCCTTCCCTTGCTCATGGCCTCAAGCATCTTGCCAATGGTGATCAAGGCAGGAATCATTGCGGCAGATTCAAAATACAGCTCGTTATGGTATATATCCATCAAGGCTTCGTTTCCCATGCCATTGGTGATCATGACGGTCATTTCAAAAACAACGTACAAGCTCCAGCCAAAGGATGCAGCGGATCCCATTGCGACCAATGTATCCATGTTTGGTGCCTTGGCCAACAATGACTTGAATCCACTTGTAAAAAAACGGCTGTTGATAATCATGACTATGGTCGCAAGGCACATTTGCACAAGCGCCAAACCAATATGGTTATGTTCCAATAAACTTCCTACTGGAAAGCCTAGCATGTTATGTCCCATCGAGACATACATGAGCGCCATCAGAAACACTAACGACCAAGCAAGCCTTTTCCGAAGCCTTGGCGTTTCATGGTCCTCTAGCGCGCGTGCTTCTTCCTCCATGCGTTTAGACGCATTGCTTGCCTTTGCATTGCCTTTCAACGTTGCTCCATATCCAGCATTCTCCACTGCGCGTATGACTTCCGCGCTAGAGGCACTTCCCTCTACGCCCATTGAGTTGGTCAAAAGACTCACCGAACAAGACGTGACTCCTTCCAACTGCCCAACAGCCTTTTCCACACGCGCCTGGCATGCAGCGCAACTCATTCCCGTAACAATATATTGCTCCATGATCTCACCTCTATTTCATCAGTTTTTGCAACACGCCAACAAGCTCATCGACCGCCGCATCGTTTCCATTTTTGACATCCTCCAGGACGCAAGAGCGAATATGGCATGCAAGAAGTTCCTTGTTAAAACTATTCAGTGCCGATGAAACGGCGGATACCTGTACCAAGATATCAGGGCAATAAGCATCCTCTTCAACCATCTTTTCAATCCCCCTGACCTGTCCTTCCGCCCTCTTCAATCTAGCCAATAGCTTTTTCTTTTCTTCTTCCGTTCGCTTCTTATGACGCATATATTTCATGTTTTCTGTTTCCTTCATCATTTCCATATACTATACCCCTAGGGGGTATATGTCAACTCAAAAAAAACATCCCTTTCAGGATGCTGTTAGAATTCATCTGATACAAAATCGTCTGGCAACATGGTATCTTCGCTTTCCTGCGAAGAAAATCCCGTGAATACAACAGGCTCTGGCTCTTTGTCCTCCGGCAACAAATCCGTCTCGTTCACTGGGTCATACGACATCATTTCATCATCGTGCTGTGTCTCCATGCGGCGCAAAGCAATCGGTGTATCGTCGTCTTCAAGTCTTTCCGAATGCTTGTGCTGTGGCTTCATGCGACTATGCATACTCTCTGGCCTTCTTTTCCTACCTAGGCGGAATATGCCCGTAACGGTAACAGACAGCTCGCGACGTGTGCTATTATCATCGGAACGAGATGGCGTTTCACGGATATAAGCCCTTCCCTCAATCAAGACACGATCTCCTTCTTCTAGTTCAAACGCTTCATCTGCGCGCCATCCCTTTGCCGCAAAACTGATCATGTCGATGTTTTCTTCCTCTGTGTGTGAATAGAATGCCACTTTGCTGTCCGTCTCGCGCAAAAGAATACCGATCTTTCTGTCGCACCCACGCAAGGTAATCTTGCCGAAGGTCATCTTCTTCGTGCCATCCTGACCCATGTCCGAACGAATGCGTGGAAGTCCGTCCGCTTCAATGGTTCCAATCATCGTAACGTGATAACAAACCAGATTGCCTTCATGGTCATTGATGGATTCAAATGAAAAATAGTCTCTTCCCTTGGTTTTATTGATCATAGTTCCTCCTGAATCAAAAAACAATATTGGATTAATACATATAGTGTTTCTGTCCCCGCCCTCCAATCCACGCATAAACGCCATTCAATGGCTTTGCAAGCCAAAGGAAATCTCTAAGCGCATCCTTGCAAATG
>OMYM01000118.1 GCA_900315225.1 uncultured Erysipelotrichaceae bacterium
AGGGTTTTGGGGATTGGGGTAATACATCAGTTTAATTGGCATGTTTTTTCCTCCATATGTAAATAATCGAATATATTAAATTGTCTTCTGGCTTTCCCTGCCGAGAATCGCTTCAACATGCTTGAAATCAAGGATTCCAAGATGGGCTAACTCGTTTCTAGCCTCGACAAACACTTGGGTGTAGCGGTAGTCTCTCTCATCCATGATGCTTCTGTTTTTCGCCATGTACAACAAGAAACTCAGTTCAAGGTTTTCCACGTTGTCGATAATCGTGTAGTCTGTCTTCCAGGGAAGGAATGTTTCCCATGCCTGGCGGTATTTGGAGACAATGTAGCAGCGGAACTCCTCGATTTCGGGGAATACAACCCGTATTTGCGCTTTCCAGATTCTTTTTCGCAGTTCTTCTTCGCTCAGGGATAGCCCTGCGTTCATGAATGTTTCAAGTGGTCTTTCCAGAACGTCTTCCCACTTCCAGAGCAGGTCGTCCAGGATCTCTAGGTCACTGGACGATACCTGGCTGAGAAGTTCGCTCAAATATGAGCGATAGATCCTCGAAACACTCTCTTCGCCAATGCACATGGACGTATATGCATGGATGTCTTGTTGGGCGATGTAGTCGATGTAGAACAGGTGCTGCACGCCACGGGTACCGTTGTTGCCAGAGGGTGCGCTTGATTCAATCAGGAAGATCCCTCGGCGCACGCCTTGGCAACTGCGGTAGTATTCTTCGATGAACCTAAGCCATGCGGCTTCTTCTTTGTCGCTAGCGTTATGAATAATCACATAACATGTCTTCAATGTGCTGGTTTCATCCTGTCCCAGGAAACTTGCCTCATTGAAATTAGAGCGTGGCCTGTATTTGAAGCGTTTCTCTTTTCGACAATAGTTTTCCAGCATGTATTTCCCGATGTCGGAAGGGGTGTGGTCGATGACCTTGACCATGCGTTCGGAGTCTTCCTTCAAACCATTAACAACCAGTCTTCGAAACCCTTCGATCCAGGGAAGACCATCAGGGATATGAAGGACAACGGAATTTCCGTCGTCCTTCATTCCTTTGACAATATCGTTGATAAACCGTTTTGAAGACTGGATGTCTTCCCACCAGATATTGCCCATGGTCAAGCCTCGTCTGCTGCTTCGAGAAGAGCGGTTTCGATCTTGTCATCGGAACCCATCATCTGGTAGAAGCTATAGCGGGAGAAGGTGTAGTGGTTCTCGGATACCTGGCGGAATACGTTCAGTTCTCGCATTTCTTCCATCAAGGCATAGATCTGCCCCTCTTTCAGGGAAGCGATGCGACCAATGCCCAATTCCTTGGCAAGGTGCTGGATCTCTCGCGGGGTAACGCCCTTGCGGGAATCTTCATGGCGATAGAGATAAGCGCACATCTGGGCGATCAACATATAGTAGTCATCGGTGTCCAGCTTCAGGGTGATCATGAATTTTTCCCTGATGTCGTTCTTGAAGTGTTTTTCAGAAAGAACGCGTTTGATGTGATCTTCCGAGAGAATATACGGGGGAACGTCCATTTCGTCGTATCCAGCGTAGTCTTTGCGGGTCATTGCTTCAAGGAGTCGGGCACAATACAACTGGATCAAGCCTGGGAAGTAGTTGGTCGAAGCAAGGATCAGTGTCACAAGCGCCTGGGAGTCTTCCGCAAAGCGCAAGCCAAGGTAATGGAGCGGCCTTTCAAGGAGTTCCATCGCTTCCGCCCTTTGCAAGGGCTGCACGGTGAGTGCCTTGAAGTGTGCCAGGACACTGTTGTTGCCAAGGGCAATGTCTTGCTTGAGGCGAACAACATTGCGCAAACCGGCAATAACGACCTTGAATCTATCTGTCTCTTGCACTCGTTTGATGACATCAAAAGGCTGATAGTTCACGCTTTCGCAACTGGAGATAAACGTATCCGCCTCATCGATCAACACAAGCAGATACGGAATGTCTCCCTTGGAGAGGACATCGTTGAGATAGCCGCCCAAGATGTCCCAATCCTGAGTCACTTGTCCTTCTTCCAGGATTCCTTCCTGGATCAGTTTTTCTGAGAGACATTGGCATACCGCCGCATAGTCTTTTCCCTTAACTTCGAGATAGACTGCCCGATCACCGTTTTCGTTGTGGTTGATATCGCGCTTTGCCTGTTTCAGCAGGGCGGATTTGCCAAGCTGTCTGCCGCCATAAAGGATGTTAATGCCATGGATGTCCTCGATATCGCGCAATTCCTTCTTGCGGCCAATGAACATTTCCGTTGGCATGTTCTGGGATGGGTTGTCGATGTAGGGCTGGGCATAGCTGAATGGCATTGTCACTTCCATTAACATGCTGTTGACGCCAGACTCTTCCATCTTCATCGCAAGGTATGTCGCAACGACCTTGTCCACGACAATCGTGGCGGAGCGACTTGCCTTTTCCTTGAACTTCCTCGCCATTCTCTTTCTATCCGGCATGGAAATCCGATCATTAACAAACAAAATCACATGGTTGGAATCACCCAGGTCGATAGACTTGTTAATAATGCGCTCAAGGTCGTTGTTTCCGTACAAAAATGCTGCCACAAAGCCTTTTTCCATTGCCTCGGAGCCAAATTGCCACACTGGGTGGTGGTAGTTTACCCTGCGTCCGTTGGTCGGTTTCTTAAGGGTCACCTTGTAGTTTTCAATGCTGTTGATTCTTTGCCCCGGTTCCATGTGGTCAACGTCAAAGCCAAGGCTCTTTAAGAGCGCCGTCATCTTTTCGATGCTCTGGGGGGAACGAGGCCAGTTGTCAATCAATGTCTTTGCCCTGTTGGAGTCGCGTCTTGCGCCTGCCCGATAATTGATCCGATGCAGGTCTGCCGCCTTGTCGTAGTATCTGTCGAAGTCTTCCATGAACTCCTTGAGATAGTCTGTCTCTGCCTCCAGGGTATATTCCTCGATCTCATCATTGGCCAAATGATTGATCATGTCTTCCGCAACCGTATAGTTCTGCTTGCGGATCATTTCCTTGATGCGTTCGATATAGTCCTGTTGTCTTTGCCTGAGGTAGCCAAGGCTGGATGTGACGTTTTCCAGTTCCTCGGTAATCGAGGCAGCCCTGCTTTGGGCATCATGGCTGATCTTGCGGTGGTATGCTTCCAGCAATGATGTATACAGGCTGAAGTTGTTGGTTTCCATCGCCTTGTTCAGATGCTTGTCCACGACTTTCAGGATATGCTCGATGGTGGAATCGCCACTGTTGTAGAAACGACCGTATTGGTCTGCCAACGCGAGATTCTCTTCGAACTCACGCCTTTGGAGCTGGGCATCCTTAATGGCGTTTTCCCTTGCGGTTTCATAATCCGCGATATCGTAGAGTTCCCTGTTTTCGGTGTTTTCCAGGAATTCCTCCACCAGCCTGCAGGAGCCATAGTCATCATCGAACCAGTTTTCAATTCTCTCTTCCCAGGAAAGCATTGGGCTTTCGATATGCGCCTTGACGCGTTCCATTGGGTTGAGGATAGTGAGATCATCGTTTTCCCACGAAAGATCCGGCAAGAGTCTTTCGTCCAGTGTCACCGCCTTGTTGCGCAAGAAAGGAATGTAGAAATTATTCTTTGTGCGAATGTCGTATGTTCCATTGACCTTTGCTTCGATTCCCTTGAGGGTATGCAAGAGTACCTTGCCTGTAGGCGAAGTGTCTTTTTCATACGCCGCAATGGAATCCTGCACATCGCAAAGAAGCTGGCTGCGAATCACTTGGTAGCTGCGGTAGCCATCATCGTTCTTGGTGTCAAGGAATGAAGCAAGCTCGATCCATTCAGCAATGCATGCAACGGTATTTGTCACATGGCTGATCAAGTTCTGGCGCAATGATCCCATCAGCTTTGATGTCTTTCTTGCGACATTGACATGGTCTGCCGCATCGTACCAATGCTTGTCGATGTACGCCTCCACCTTCTTTTGGGAGATCACGGTGGAGGACACATTGTCCCCTTCCAGGAAGTGTTCCTTCAGGAAATCCGCTGCCATGTCCATGAACTCTCTTTCGTCTTTGGCGACATTCTCGACATAGACGTAGAGATCTCCTCCCTGGCGGAAGATTGAACGGACGGTCACCATGTAGCGGGCATGTCCGGTACTTTCGGACTTGCGAGCCTCAAAATATGCACCAAGACATTTCCTTGCGCTTTCCTGGATTGCCCGCAATTGCGATTCCCCATGGGTTCTTTCAATCTCGCGGTAATCTGCGTAGCGATCAATGCCGTATCTATTTTCCTTGCGGAATTCCTTCAGCTTGAACAACAAACTGCCCAAAGAGGCGTTTTCCTTTACCTCATCGGTTGCGACCACCATGTTGTAGAGCTGTTCCATCGAGTAGTCAAACAGGGTGTCTGTCCCAAAGTAATTCCGCAAGGCAGCGGAAATCATCAGTTTTTGGTCTTCTGTCTCATCGCCAAAAATCTCGATGACCCGATCTGA
>OMYM01000340.1 GCA_900315225.1 uncultured Erysipelotrichaceae bacterium
ACTGTCGATCCCAGGGGAAAATGTATCGCGCAAAGGCAACTATCGCATTGTTAAGAAATATGATTTCCAGGTTGATGTAGGCCAGACTGTCCAATCGGTTCCCTTCGATGCTTCTAGTGCTTTTGACGATAATATCGCCAAAAGCATTGAACCCTATAAGAAAGAGCATTTCAAGGATTACCATCCTGGGTATCTGGCGGGGTTCTATGCGGATGTGGCGGATGTCAATCCTGACATCTATATGGAAGATGCCAAGAAGGAAGCTATTACCGCCACAACAGAGTCAATCAAGGAAGCAGCAGAGAAGAAGCGGATTACCTTGGACATGCCTTCCGATGACAAAAAGCTGAAGGAAATGTTCAAGCCTGAAATCATTAACAAGAAGCCTATGCTTTTGCCTGTGTGGTTTTTGACTTGGCGCAAGAACAATCGTGTCGCATATATCATCGCCAATGGACAGACGGGAGAGATCTCCTATGAGATACCTGTTTCCTACAAATCTTTCTTCCTGTATACGATGTTAACGGCAGTGGCGCTCTTTGTCGTTTTTACATTTCTTCTGACGATTACCGCCCCCACAGCATTGTTAATCACAATGAACCTTGCGACCATTGCTATTATGGTCTACCAAAGACTCATCAAAAAGCTTCATGACAAGGAAAACCATATCTTTGACAGAGGGTATTTCCTAGAGGGGAAAGATACGGTTATCTCGCAAAAGAAAGCGGATCGAATACGGCGTTTCAGGGAAGAGGATCCGTTGTTTATCTTCTTGTTTTTTGGTTTCTTCATCTTGGCCATGCTTCAGTATCTTGGCTTTGATTGGACGGAAGGGTTGCCTGATGAAAAAGCATTTGTGGCATCTTGGTTTCTTGTTCCAATCATTGCTTGGAACCTAATCAGAGCCTTATCGTTTGTCTTTCATGTCAAGGATAAATCCGTTGTCCTTGATGTGGCAGCCATGTTGGCGGGGGTATTGGCTGGGTATTACGTCCTTGCGACGGATCAGGTCAATGACTACATGTATTACGGTGGAAGTATTCTTTGCATATTTGGCACATTGATTGCCTGCATGGGAATGATTCGCAAATACAACGCATACTGCACAAGACCATTGCCTACATTCTTTGATCGAACAGGAGGAAGCGACCTATGAGAAAACTTCTTTTGTTCCTATTCTTCTTCCTTGCCTTTCTTCCTGTGCAAGCGCAAGAAGCATATACCAACCCGGATACAGGGTATCAGGTGATCCTGGATGATGCTTATGACTTATTGAGCGACCAGGAAGAAAAGCAATTGTTGGAGTATATGGAACCCATCACTGCATATGGCAACTGTATATTCCAGAGCGTATATCAAGACGATGACACTGCCAAATACGCAAAGAATGCCTATCGCGAATATTTCGGGACACAATCGGGAACGATCTTTGTCATCGACATGTACAACCGTATCATCTACATCTATTCCGATGGAGATGTTTCTAGGATCATCACTAACAACTACGCCAATTCCATTACCGATAACAGCTATCGCTATGCTAGTAGGAACGACTATCTCACTTGTGCCGCAGAGGTCTATAGACAAGAATACACCTTGTTGCAGGGGGGCAGGATATCACAACCGATGAAACACATTACCAACCTTCTGTTGGCTATTCTCTGTGCCTTGCTTATGAATTTCCTGCTTCTGGCCTTTGACCGTTCAGCCAATCCCAAGGAAGAAGCGCAAAAAACAGATCTTGGCACCCTTGCGGCAATCTCCTTGATGAATATCAATGCAAGGAAAACCAGCGAAAAGAAAGTCTTTGACCCTATTAATTCCAGTTCATCTGGATCATCTAGATCTTCTGGGTCGTCCAGCTCTTCTTCCGGTTCATCGGGAAGTGGCGGAGGACATAGATTCTAAGAAAAATGCCTTTCGAGGCATTTTTTGTGTTTCATTAGATTGTTTTTTTGCAATGTTTCAAAAATATAATATATCCTATTGACACATACGGGAAAAGTGATATACTTCATAGCGTTGATGCACAAGGGGGATCTTTCACATGATGTATATTATCGCAAACGGGGAAGAATTGATGGATGTGGTCAAACGGTTGAAGCCCGGCGATTGCATAGAAATAGAAAGCTTCGCTTCCGTGGCGGAAAGCGGCAAGGATATGTTGGCAATGATCAATGCTATTGGTGAGAAAGGAGCGGATCTTGTCAGTCACCATGAAGGTGTCGATACGGTCTCTAGCAAGATGTTGTTTGTCGTAGGCAAGGAGCTTCTTCAACTTGACCTGCAACAACAGCGCAAGAAACAACGAACAGGCATAGAGAAGGCGAAGGAAGAGGGAAAATACAAGGGACGCAAGCCGATCCTTGTCGATGAAAGCTTGTTTGAAGAGATTGTCGGCTTGTGGAAGAATGGCGAGATTACCGCTCGGCAGGCCATGGCGCGGCTGCAGTTAAAGTCGAACACGTTCTATCGGCGTATCAAGGCATGGGAAGCCAAAATCGAAGAAAGAGCGAAGGGAGGCATGGCCAATGAATGAGAATGATACAGAGAAAGCAAGCCCCATGGTCAAACTGGCAACTTTGATCGTGGACAAGAGAAACTTGATATTCTTGTTGGCGGGGATCGCAATGATCTTCTCCTTGGTCGCAAAAGGATGGGTTTCGGTTGAAAACGACTTGACGGCGTATCTTCCTTCGGATTCCATGACCAGGGAAGGACTGGATGTGATGGAAGAAGAATTCATCACATATGGTTCGGCGAATATCATGGTCGCAAATATAACATACGAGGAAGCCACGGATCTCTTCAGCATTGTCAAGGAGATCGATGGGGTTCAGCAAGTAAACTTCGATGATACGACAGAACATTACAACAATGCTTCTGCATTGTACTCCATTACCTTTGACTACCCAGAGGAAGATGATGCATGCCTGACTTCACTAGGAGCCGTGGAAGCAGCGTTGGCACCTTATGACACATATGTATCGACCACCCTGGGGGACACGAGCGCCGAGTTGATCGACAAGGAAGTCAACATGATTACCGCCTTTGTGGCAGTGATTGTTGTAATGGTGTTGACATTCACTTCCCAGACATATGTCGAGGTTCCCATCATTGGCTTGACATTTATTGTGGCGGCGGTATTGAACACAGGAACCAACTTCCTTCTTGGCACGATATCGTTTGTCTCCAATTCCGTGACAACCATCCTGCAGCTGGCATTGTCCCTGGACTATGCGGTCATCTACTGCAATAGGTTCAAGGAAGAGAAAGAGACGCATTCTCTGAGAGATGCCGTGATTCTTTCCTTAAGCAAGGCAATTCCCGAGGTTGGCGCAAGTTCCCTTACAACCATCGGTGGCTTGATTGCCATGATGTTCATGAAGTTTCGTCTTGGTCCCGACATGGCGGTATGCTTGGTAAAAGCGATCTTCTTTTCGCTGTTTTCCGTATTTACGGTCATGCCTGGACTGTTAATGATCATGGGTGGGTTGATGGAAAAGACCAAGCATAAGAACTTTGTGCCAAAGGTTCCCTTTGTCGGTAGGTTTGCCTATGCGACAAGGTTTGTCATACCTCCCTTGTTCATGGTGTTGACGGTGATAGCCATATATCTGTCCAACAACTGTCCGTATGTCTATGGCTACGACACATTGGTAACGCCACGGCTCAACGAAATGCAAATGGCAGACAAGATGATCGCCGAGACGTTTTCCTCACGGACAATGGTGGCAGTCGTTGTCCCTGGGGGTGACTACGGCAAGGAACAATTGTTAATAGAAGATCTCGAGGCTTTTGATCAAGTGGATTCCGTGACCGCCATTGCCAGCTCCGATGCCATTGGCGGATACAAGCTGGCAGACAAGCTTTCGCCAAGGGATTTCGCCGAACTGTTGAACCTAGACTACGAAACAGCCACGTTTCTTTATTCCGCCTATGCGATACACAACGAGGCATACGACAAACTGATCAGTGGGATCAATAAGTTCAAGGCACCATTGATCGAACTGTTGCTGTATGTCAGTGAAAAAGCCGATGAAGGGTATATTGAACTTGACCCTGATCAAGCGGCTACCCTAGCCAACGCAAGGTCACAGATGTTGATGGGAAAACTACAGCTGGAGGGAGACGACTACGACCGCATGCTCGTATATCTCACTTTGCCAGAGGCATCGGATGAAACATATCGCTTTACCGATGTCATTCGCAACACGGCGCAAGCCAGATACCCAAAGGGAATGGTGTACGTCGTGGGAAATTCCACCAACCAATATGAATTCGAAAAGTCATTCCAGGTCGACAACGTTGTTGTCAATGTTGTATCCATTCTAATCGTTTTAACGGTATTGTTGTTCACGTTCAAGTCGGCAGGCATGCCTGTCTTGTTAATACTGGTAATCCAAGGGAGCATTTGGCTCAACTTCTCCTATCCCACATTGGCGCATGAGGATGTGTTCTTTCTTGCCCAATTGGTCGTCAGTTCCATCCAAATGGGCGCAAATATCGACTATGCCATTGTCATCGCCAGTCGCTATATGTCAAACATACAAACCATGAGTCCCAAAGATGCCATCATCGAAGCAATGAACTTTGCCTTCCCTACGATATTGACATCGGGTTCCATTCTTGCCACATCCGGCATTCTGATCAGCCGTATTACAACGGAATGCACAATCAATGGCATTGGCGAATCCCTTGGACGAGGAACAATTATCTCCATCATCCTAGTCATGTTTGTCTTGCCACAGATATTGATCCTTGGCGGAAAGATACTCGAAAAGACTTCTTTCTCCGTGCCTGTCAGCCATCGTGAACACCATGCAAGCAATGTCGTGGCGGTCGATGGACTGATCACGGGAACAATCAATGGAACCGTCAATGGTGTGTTCAAAGGCACGATTGACGGACAAGTGGATGTCAAGCTTCTTTCAGGTAACATAACCCCGAAGAAAAACTATTGGACAAGACACAGCAGAGGAGGTGTTCCATGCACAACGCAATGAAATTGTTATTCGCAATGATCCTGTTTCTTGCTCGTTTTATGCCGATTGTTGCTGAAGGAGAAAACGAAATACATATCCAAACCGCCCAAGATCTTTGCGATCTTGCCAGGAATTGTGCCCTTGACACATGGTCGCAAGGCAAGGTTGTCATGCTTGACAACGATATTTCCCTTGCCGGAACGGATTTCACCCCTATTCCGATATTCAATGGAATATTCGATGGAGGTGGCCATGAAATCGCAGACCTAGAGCTTCTCGATGACATATCGCCCTATGGATTCATCCTGGAAACGGGAAAAGACGCAGAGATCCGTCTTCTTACCGTCAATGGAAAGATCGAACCAACATACGATAGTTCAAAAATCGGTGGCATCGTTGGCATCAATCGTGGTTTGATCATTGGTTGCACCTTCAATGGCACCCTCAGCGGCAAGGATCGGGTTGGATCCATTGTCGGGGTCAATGAAAGCAGTGGTGTCATCTCTTCCTGCCGTTCCTTTGGAACAGTCTTTGCCCTAGGCAATGTCGGAGGCATTGCCGGGGAAAACAAGGGAGCCATTGGCGGATGTGACAACAGCAGCTATGTCAATACCAAAAGCATCGATCCATCCCTGCAGCTGGATGCTATTGACACCAGCAGCCTGACAAACCTGATTGGCAGCCTTACCACAGAAAATGCCGATATCTGCACCGATATCGGAGGCATTGCGGGATCCAACGATGGAATCATTGAGCTTTGTTCCAATCATGAGGTTGTTGGCTATCTTCATCTTGGCAGCAATATCGGTGGCATCGCGGGAAGAAACAGTGGCTTTATCAACCGTTGCCATAACGATGCGACGATCTATGGTAGACGCAACACCGGTGGCATTGTCGGCAGGGCGGAACCCTTGATAGAAGTGACGAAAGGCGAAGATCTAATCGAAGGATTGGGGTATCGCGTTGAAACATTGAATGCTTCCATTGACATTGCCGTGCAAGATGCCGGTAATTCATCCAACGACCTTGCCTACCGATTGGATCAACTGCATGGATATGTCACCCCATTGGACTTTGCTCTTACCGGTAGCCTGCGCGATGATTTTGTAGAGGCACAAGAACTCCGTGCATCCATAAAGAACTCCATTCGGGGAATAACCGATGAACTCCAGAATATCAGTGCTGGAATCGATGCGGGATCCGCCACATTGAACGCAGACATACAAACCATATCATACAATGCCAACGCTCTTTCCGATGCGGCCATGCAGGCATTGACCATCCTGTCTACCGGCGAAAACATGGAAGGAATCATCACCGATGCATCGCTAGATTCCACTTCCATTGCCATGGGAAAAGTGGCAGACAGTGTCAATGAAGGAACGATCAATGCCGACAGAAATGTCGGTGGCATCGCGGGAATCATCACCATTGAAGAAAACCCCGACATCGACAACCTAAGTGGTGGCGATAATCGATTGACGCAAAATAAATACAACCTTCGCTGCGTAATCACCGATTGTATCAATCGTGGAGTAATCGCGGCCAAGAATGAATGTGTCGGCGGTATTGCGGGAAGAATGGACTTTGGTCTAGCAAGTCGATGCGAGGGCTATGGCGAAGTGTCATTGGAAGACGGCGACTACGCGGGAGGAATCTGTGGACTGTCTTATGGCAATATCAGAAACTGTTTTGCTAAATGCACATTATCTGCCAAGAGATACGTTGGTGGCATTCTAGGCAATGGCTATAGCGCCCAAACCAATGAAGAACAAAACAGTGAGACAACCGATTGCTATGCGTTGGTGGAAATCCTAGGCAATCCACGCTTTGCGGCAGCGATCAGCGGTGGAGCAAATGGAACCTACGCCAACAACCGTTTCTGTTCCAACACATACACAGGCCTAGACAAGATCAACATCCAGGGAATGGCAGAGCAAGTGGACTTTGATTCCTTTGCCCAAAATGTCCCAGAAGAATGCCACAATTTTACATTGACATTCGTTGTCGATGGCGAAATCGTCAAAACCATTCCTTTTTCCTATGGCGATTCCTTTGGTGAAGATGTTTTTCCCGATGTCCAGCCAAAAAATGGGATGTATCCATCTTGGGACAAAACAGATCTTACCAACCTGACCTTTGACACAACCGTCACGGCAACCTATCGCATGAATAAGACTGTCCTTGATGCTTCATTGCCAAGGGAGGATGGACGCATGGCAGTGTATGTGGATGGATTGTTCAAGCAAGACGACGCCATGTCCATCGAACAACTCCCCATTAACAAAGACGATGAGGATGCTTTTCATACTGATTGGCTTGTTACAATGCAGGAACAGATCCAGTCAATGATCGATGGCCATCCCGATTACACGGTATGTACATCGGTGGTTGAAAAACTGCTTGTCACAATTCCCAACGATGGAGAATTGCAACACCAGATACGTTATCTTCCACCCAAGGGATACGAAACAAACTGCCGGTTGTTCTTGCTTGACGACAATGGTTGGCAACGTTTGGAAACCGAAAGCTTTGGCAGCTATCTCGTATTTCCCTTTTCTGGCACACAAGCGCAAATCGCCCTTGTGCAAACAATACAGTCTTGGTGGATCATCGCCTATGCGATCATAGCCATTGTCTTGATAATCCTGTTGGCTTCCTTGGTAAGACGCATGTGGAAGATGCTACGAAACCTCCCAAAGAGACAAAAGAAACCAATTGGACGCAAAAAGACGCTTTCCATAGCCATAGCTTCTAGCATTTGCCTCATTCTTCTAGTGATTTCCAGTATTTTCTATATCAAGCTGGAACCAGGTCTTTCTGTCGGAAAACTGATCAAAGACTTTGCAAAAGAAGAGACCGCCATTCACGCCGAAATCACAGTCGATGTAAACGACAAGAAACTACCGATATCCACCACAGCCTTACGTGTCAATAACAGCGGAAAGATGATCACCTATGCTGATGCCTTTGGCATTCCCCTGTACTTCCACGATGGCGAAGTCTACCTCGAAAACGGACGTTCCTTCAAGGTTCGCAGCCACCTCGACCAAGGGACAATCATAAGCCTTGTCCAGAAGATCTTTTCCGCCAGCAAGATCGAGAAACAAACAGACAATGGCATTGTTACATACCATTGTGAAATGCACGATGACACGGCAGAAGAACTTCTCGCCATGTTCCTTGGCAACACCTATCAGGAAACGCTTCACGCCCAAGAACTATCCATGGATCTTATTGCGGCCAAGGGAAATATCCAACAACTATTGTTAACGGGAAAGGGAAAGATGGAAAGTGGAACTCCTTTCGAAGTCCATGCCAAGTTTGTTCCTGAGACGATGACAGAGCATCCCGTCATCCCCCAGGCAGTTCTCGATGCCATGTCCAACCAAGACAAGGCAACCGAAATACTGACCGAAGACATGTTGGCATTGTTTGCTGGATGGATGAAATTCGATGAATCGGAGAATATCGATGCAACGATATCCCTAATGACAGATGCCGGTCCCTTGTCCATCAACACTGATTGCACATACTTCCGCCAAAAGATTGCGGGAAACAACCTTCATTGCATCAGTACACCGCTATTGACAACCTACTTCACCGACCACTCCGTCTATTCCGCCGAAGGACAAAAACTGATCAACACGGAAAACAGAAACATCGATGTCGCAAAGTTGATCGATGCGGCACATGAGCTTTCTCTTGCGGGTAAATTGTCCTGTGAACGTGATGGAGATAATCGCCTTTTCACCATAGAACTCGATGCAAGTGGAGCAGAGAAACTGGCAGAGACACTCCTGCCCCAATTACAGAAAGAACTTCCTATTTACTATGGCGACAATGTATTGAGCATATCCCTGGAAGATGGCAATATCACTTCCATATCCTACCAATGCATGGGAACCATCAAAATTGTCACAAAACAACTAAATACGCAAATGAACGTATCCATCAACTTCATTGAAGCACAGACGCATGATATCCCCCAGGCAATCCAAGACGACTTGTCCAATTGATTCTCGTCATATACTGGAGACAGTCATTGGGATAGTCCACACAGTTACGCCACGCCCGTTACACAGGGAATTATGCGGAAGCCTTAGAAATCCAGAACGGATTTCTAAGGCTTTTATTATATTTCAAACATTGATTCTATCATTCCCTGGAAGGGTACTATAACGATGTATCATATATTTGTTAATAGTGAATTCATTTGAATAATAATTTAGCAAAACTAACAGGACACTGGCGTTCGAAGCCATTTGTGAAAAAAGCATTGACAAATACAGATGTCTGTCCTACTATAGCAATATAAATAATCTAAAGAAAGAGTGGTTGTTCCACTCTTTCTTTAGATCATTTTCAGGAGGATTATCCAATGGCTATACTGACAGAACAAGAACTAACGAAACACATTGATGACATTAAGAAAAGCATTGCCCGCCTAAGACAAATATACAACCGAGGCTTTATCACAGATGAAGAAACTATCGCAAGACTGTCTGTCATATATGAAGATAATCTATTCAGTCTCCTACGCCGTAACCATTACCGTATATTCCTAGGCGATGAACAATGGTTACGCAAATTCAATCAATCCGCCGGCAAAGAAGACGAAGATATTATCAAGCAACTAATGGAAGCCCTTGAAATACCAAGCGAATGCTTTGCTAGAATAGACAATGCCATAGCAACACCTTTAAAGACCATCGTCCATCAATACTTCAACTATTCCCATGTTCGTGTTCTTTTCCATTGCGTTGACGACAATGGATTGCTTGATTGCGATAACCCAGAAGGAAGAAGATTTGTTCTCTTGAATAACATGAACCAAAAAGCCAACATCACCGTCAAGGGTCACAAGGATTCAGAATTTACTGTCACAGGACATATCGAAGGATACACAGATACTTCCAGAGAAAAAGACATGCATTTGTTTGTTACTAGGCATCTTCCTTTTGTCTTTGACTACATGGAATACAACGAAGATCTGTTGTCGCAAAGAACATACCCTCTATGGAATGATTACTTTCAGACAATCGATGTACATGAACGGAAAATACGCGAAGGAATGCTTGCGGTGATTAATTCAAAAAACAATAGAAAGTAGCGATCTCAGTATACTCAAATCCAGAAACATGTGGAATTATTAGCCACATTGGCAAAACATAATGTCGTCAGACACG
>OMYM01000117.1 GCA_900315225.1 uncultured Erysipelotrichaceae bacterium
TCACCTGCCAGGTGAAGCAAGGAAAAGAAATGGAAGGGAAAAACCGCCTTGTATTATAGGCTGTATTGAAGATTGAGGCTGAAAAGGTCCACCCTATAAGGTCAAAGTAAAGCATGTAGCGGCCGGCAGTGGATTCTCCATCATATCGGCAATAGGAATCAAACCACGGAATCTCATTGGTTACGCGCTCAAATTGGACGCGGCATATGATTTCCATTGCGGTAAGGTGGTCTGTTCGATTCCTTTGATAGAATTTCCGCATGAACTCATGAATGCCCGCCTTGTTGATATCACCGAAGATCTCTACTACAAGCTCGGCTGTCAAGCACCAATGGTGAACGCGGCCATAGTAATCCCACCTCAGCTCACGATAATCGATGGGACTCATGCCATGAACTGTTGATAAAGCCGCCAGTTCAATGATCTTTGAGGCAAGTTCCTCGCCATAGACTTCGTTCAATAAATCCAGGGCGCCGTATTCCGCAAGGCACTTTTCCACAAGATATGACAAAGCAACACGTATATGCCGCTTGCCATTGCCGCGTAGTTTTTTGTCCTGACTTTTTGCCATGTCGTGCATATAGCGCTCGGCTTCTTCTTTTGGGCGGATGTAGGTGTAGTAGTTGTGGTAGCAGGAATAGTTGTCGATGTCCATCTTGCCTTTTTCATCGCAAGGCATGCCAATGTAGGCAAGACCGCTTTCTGTTTCAAAACCAGGCTGTTCGGCATCACGCTTAAGAATATAGTATTTTCCATTTTACGCTTGTTTAGCCTTTGCTGGGATGTCAACGAGTTTTTTCATGTTATTCTCCTTTTCAACATGATCTGTAGCAAGCGTTGTTATATTGCCATAGATATTTTCTTTGCGAAAACTATTATAGCATGGATAATTCCGTTTGTCTGTTTTTTCTGCCTTGTTTCAGGATGAAATTGAATTGTAATTCTGATCCAGTGGGAATATCTCTTTGGGTTCCGCAAGTCCGAACACTTTTGTGTTTTGTGTAGTGTTCTTCAAATTCATGTGTTCCATACAGGTGAAGTGTGTGTGGCACCGGATCTCCCATTTGGTGGAGACAATAGCAATGCCATCAAGGCATCTAGCGCTTTTAGCAAGAAAGAAGATCGTTTGTGGCTTCCTGTATCAGCCTATCTGATCAAACATCCCAAGGAAAAATTCCTTGTGGATACAGGATGGGCAAGAAAACTGAGTCCCAAGGGAGAATTTGACAAGAAAGCACAAATCAAGTTTCTTGGTTCTATGCTTCTTATCCATCTTGATTGCGATCATGCGAATGGATTGAAGCAGGTGAAGGGCGCGAAGAAATTCATGGTAGCTGCCGATGAAGTGAAATTTGCGAACAAGATTACGAATCGGGTATGTTATTATACTGGAACGATCAAATATCTGGAACAGATATTTACAATCGTTCCGCATATAACAGCAGGTTGGCAATGCAGAATTCTACCTATTTGTTCGTCCAAGTATACAAAGGATTGTGGGAAGGCATCAACCTGACTGAATTCACATGGAATGACACCCATGGTCCAGTGGGCAAGTCGTATGACTTGTTGGGGGATGGCTCCATTGAGTTGATCAATATCCCAGGGCATGCGGATGGATTGTATGCCGTAAAGATCAAGAACGAAGAAGATGAGTTTGTTCTGCTGTTCTCTGATGGTGGCTATGCACGAAAGAGCTGGGAGGAAATGATTACTTCTGGCATTGCGGGGGATAAGCAATTACAGAAACAATCATTGCAATGGATTGGAGAACAAAGTCTTGACGAGAATTGCATCGAATCCCTGGCATACCATGATCCAGACATTGCTCCACATGTGATTGAACTGTGATATGCTGGGCATGAAGACAAGCAGGAAAGTTATTCTCCCTCAAGAAAAATGAAACACAAGACAGCACTGATCACGGGAGCTTCGGGCGGATTAGGACTTGAGTTTGCTAAAATACTAGCAAAGAGGAATTACGATTTGGTTCTTGTTGCTAGAAACGAAGGCAAGCTATATGCCTTGAAAAATGAATTGGAAACAGAGCATGGCGTAGCTGTTTTCCCGTATACAGCCGATTTGTCGGTTGTCGATGCTGCACTGGATGTATTTAAATACACGCTGGAACAGGACTTGAAAATCGATGTTCTGATCAACAACGCAGGTTTTGGCGATTCAGGAAGTTTTGTGGATGGTGATTGGCAGAAACGGTATGAGATGGTGCAGCTGAATGTCATCGCAATGATACAACTGACGCATTGTTTCATAAATCCGATGATCGAACAAGGACATGGGAAGATCTTGAAAATGTCCTCGGTAGCTGCCTTCTGTGCGGATCCCTACATGAGCATATACTATGCGACCAAGGAATTCGTCAGAAGTTTTTCCGAGGCAGCCGCGCAAGAAGTCAAGGGAACCAGTGTAACGGTGACAGCATTCTGTCCAGGATCCACAGTAACAGGCTTTGCACAAGCTGCCACAATGGAAAAGGCAACTGATGTCGCAAAAGGCGCCATACATGCGCTTGAAAAAGGAAAGGTTCTAAGCTACTATGGTGGCTTTACCAAATGCATGGGCTTCCTGTGTCGGATATTCCCAAGATTCGTCACAAGAAAATACGCCACAAAGATGAACAGATAGATATAAGCTCGACCATATGGTCGAGCTTTTTTTACGTTTTAAAACGTAAACATGTGTTGACAGAATAGTATTGCTTTAGTACAATGCTAGCGTCATTTGTCAATGGAGTGATGCAGTTGACGAAGGCAAATGCACAGTAATCTGTCCCGCCATATGAATCTTCTGGATAGAATCAAATCAGACAGACCGTGTATCTTATTTGAAAAGTGAGGTGAATGATATGCATGTTCCTGAATTAATCGTGATGCTTACGCATCACGATCAAACAGTCGAGGATGCTTGTGAAGTCTTTGCTCAATGCAAAGACGCAAAGGCAAGATACTGGGGAATCAAAGAAGAACCTCTGCCACTGGAAAAGATGAAAAGCCTATATGAAACCATGCGCTCATGCGGCAAATACACAGCTCTAGAAGTTGTCGACTACACGGAAAATGGTTGCATCGAAGGAGCCATGAAAGCCGTTGAATGCAAGGTCGATTGCCTGATGGGAACCATATACTTTGATTCCGTGAGAGACATATGCCAAAGGGAAGGCATTCGCTACATGCCATTTGTGGGAAGAATAGAAGGCAGGCCTTCCATTCTATCGGGAACGGCAGAAGAAATGATCCTCGAAGCAAAGAATTACCTAAACAAAGGTGTCTATGGCATAGACTTATTGGGGTATAGGTATACAGGAGATGCCGTTGAGCTAAACCAAAGGTTTGTTAACGCAATGCATGGCATGGGTGTTCCCGTATGCATTGCGGGAAGCGTTGACAGTTATCAAAGGCTGGATGAACTCAAGGCAATCCAAGCGGATTACTTCACCATTGGCGGAGCATTCTTTGAACATAGATTTGGCGACTCCTTTACTGAACAGGTAAATGCCGTATACGACTATATGCATGGAAAGAAGGAACCAAAGTGATAAGCGATCTTTTCCCTTCCGAAACAGCTCGCGATGTGTTTTCAATCGACTATGAACGACTGTATCGTCTAGGCTATCGAGGACTATTGTTTGACATAGACAACACGTTGGTCCACCATGGCGATGATTCTACGCCAAAGATCGATGCCTTGCTTGCAAGAATCAAGGCAATGGGTTTCAAGCTGCTGATGCTGTCAAACAACAGCGAAGAAAGAATAGTACGGTTCTTGAAGAACATAGATGCTGAGTACATCGCCCTGGCCGACAAGCCCAATCCCACCTCATATCATCAAGCATGCCAAAAACTTGGCCTAAAGGAGAAACAAGTGATTGTCATCGGTGATCAATTGATCACCGATATCAAAGGTGCCAACCTGGCAGGCATTGCCTCGATTCATGTACACTTCATACAACTTCCCGAAGAAAAATGGATCGGATGGCGCAGATACATTGAATATGCGATTCTAACGCTGTATCGTATACAAGGAAACCCACGGTACAAAATCGAAAGGATAGAAGGCGATGAATAAGAAATTATCGGATCAAGTCAAGAAATACATGCGGAAAGAAATCCTCTTCTGTGAAATCAGTCCATTGACATACGAGATTTCGCTAAAGAAGGAAGTCGCAAAAAGAGCAATCAAAGATCTCCGTAGCAAGGAAAAATACGCCAAGGAGAAAAAACAGGAAACACTGCCATGCCTGGTTGCTGAACATGTATCATGCATGATTCGCAAAGCCCCAGGCATCGATATCACTTTGCAACAAAACAAGGCAGTCAACATTGACCTGGCTGGCAAGACCTTCGATCACCTGATGATTCATCCAGGCGAGACATTCTCCTTCTGGAAGAATGTCGGACCAACCACCCCCAAAAGAGGATACAAGGATGGAAGAGTCATCAAGGATGGAAAACTCATCCCAGGCAGTGGAGGAGGTCTATGCAACCTGGCAAACACCCTGCATCTGCTTGTCCTGGAAAGCCCCTTGACAGTGACCGAACTACATTTTCACTCCGATGCCCTGGCACCAGATGAAGGACCAAGAGTTCCCTTTTCCAGTGGCACATCCGTAGGATACAACAATGTGGACTTTAGGTTTGTCAATGACACCGACCAAGACTTCCAACTCCTCAGCTGGTGCGAAGGGGAAATGCATTACGCCCAATTGCGATGTGAACACGAAATACCGTATTATTATAAGCTTGTTGAAGAAGACCATCACTTCGCCAAGGAAAAAGACAAATACTATCGCATTTCAAAGATCTACCGTGAAACCTACGACAAGGCAAATGGAACCCTCGTCAAGAAAGAACTCATCCGCGACAATCACTCGGAAGTAATGTTCGACCCTTCACTGATCCCACCATCCTTGTTAAGACAGTAGGAATCCTACAGTATTGTTCTTCCCATAAGGAGCAGATATCATGACACAATCAATCAAAGAACTGATCTTAAACAGAAAAAGCACCCGAACATTTGACGGTACTCCGTTGAATGATGAAGAAAGAGACTCCATTGAGCTATATTCCCAAACACTATCCAATCCATTCGATGTCCCAATCGAATTCAAATTACTGGATGCGAAAGAACACAATCTCTCTAGCCCCGTGATCATTGGCGCAAATCTATACCTTGCGGCAAAAGTCACCAAAGTCAAGAACTTTGAAATCGGCTTTGGCTATTCCTTTGAACAAGCATGCCTATTTGCTGAAAGCATGGGAATAGGAACAGTGATTCTAGCTGGAACACTATCACGTTCAACTTTTGAAAAAGCAATGCAGGTAAAGGATAATGAGGTGATGCCTGCCGTTACACCGATTGGCCACCCCGCACCTAAACGCTCAATTCGAGAAACACTAATGCGCAAGGGTATCAAGGCGGACGAAAGAATTCCGTTTGAACAGTTATTCTTTAGCTATGGCTTTGACAAGCCGTTGGAAAAAGAAGAAGCAGGCATCTATTCTGATGCATTGGAAAGCGTCAGATGGGCACCATCCGCTGCCAACAAACAACCATGGCGTGTTGTTGTCGCAGGAAACAAAGTTCATTTCTACGAAAAGAAAACCGTCAAGGAAAGCTCCCTTGGCGATGTTCAGAAAGTGGATATTGGCATTGCATTGTGCCACTTCGATGTCACAATGCAAGAAGCTGGATACTTTGGAAGATTCTTCGAGGAAGATCCAAAATTACCACTTCCTGCCAATACGGAATACATTGTCTCCTACGAAAGAATAGAAGAACGCCTATAGAATTCGGAACACCCAAATGCGATCAACATTACCTGATGACGCAATGTTGGTACAATGGTCTGAATCAGGCACGGATCATTGATGTCCTTTCTTCGAAGCGTTGAATCAAAAAAGATACTGGAAAGATTTCTTGTGTTTATTTGACCGCAAATAGTAGGAAGGGACGGAGCGGGGAAGCTCCCTTGGGAAGCGCCTCTGCCTGTCAATCCATGCACGACCTGGCGTTGAATTTCAGTCTTGGCAAGCACAATGCGGTTTTTAGCCCTGGAAAGGTCATCTGGCTTTCGTGAGACAAGACCCATGATGCCTTTTTCAGCAAAGTAAAGTTGCACTACACCTGTGAAAATGCTCATCGCAAGCCATGTGGCTGGTTTTCTCGGAATGTAGTGCTACTTTTTTAAATCTTAGGATCATGATGGCATTGCTTGCTCGTGGGTCCGGACTATCCCATGCGGTATCAGCTGGATTTGATTCCAATGATTTCTTTCAGCATTGGTATGGACATGTAACATGGTGCCATCTGTCGTTCCAGTATAAAATAATCATTGACCATGATTGAAAAGATTGTATAATAAGAGTAGGAGAGGTTGAAGTATTCTTGCTTGGATGTTTGTGTCAATCGAAAAAGACAATGCTTTGTCATATCTTTGATGATTTGATGCAACGCAACCTCTTGGTTTTGCTTGAAAGGAAAGGAGGAATTCCCAGTGAAAGCAATCAATAAAACCTGTGACAGCTTCCGGAAACTCAGGGAAAGCGATAGTTACTACATCGACAAAACGATGATCCTAAATGAGTATTTGTCAAAACCATCTGATAATGTGATTCTTTTTGCACGCCCCCGTAGGTTTGGCAAGTCTCTCACCATGACGATGTTTCGGGACTTCCTGGACATCCGCCAGGACAGCAAGGAGATCTTCAAAGGATTGAAGATCATGGAATGCCAGGATATCGTGGACAACTACATGAACCAGTATCCTGTTGTGTTTCTTTCGCTGAAGGCAGTGTTTGGAAACAACTTCAATGATGTTTTCCGTAACTTTCAAATTGCCATATCTAATATTTGCATAGAAATGAATGACTTGCTCGATAGCGATAAAATCATCGCTTCGACCAAGAGGTTTTTTGAAAGGCTTTTGGACAGGATGGCAGAACAACCCGATACAGAGCAATCGCTTGCCTTGTTCTGCCAGATGCTCAAAAAACGCTATGGAAAGCCTGCATATGTCATCATTGACGAATATGACGTCCCCATGGCAAAGGCCTTGGGGACAGAGCATTATGACAGGACACGGGACATGATCGAGCATATGCTCAGTCATGTATGCAAGACCAACGACGATGTCAAGGCGGTCATCCTTTCGGGATGCCTGTACACGGTGAAGAACAGCATTTACACTGGTGTGAATAACATCAGTCATTATTCAGTTTTGTCCCCCAAGTATGCAACATCGATTGGTTTTACGGATGGAGATGTAAGGAAGCTGCTGGGGGACGCAGGTCTTGAGGATCGCTATGATACTGTCGAGGAGTGGTATGACGGATATCTCTTTGGCCGCGACAAGATGTATTGCCCATGGGATGTGCTGTGCTATGTCAGCTCTATCCTTGACGGAACGTATGATGAAGACCAAGGCCCACAAAGCCATTGGGTGAATACATCGGAAGTCTCGCTGAGTCTCATCCGGAGCTTCTTTGGAAAGACAGCAGGCGTAAACGAGAGCTTCGAGCAATTGCTGGCGGGCAAAACGATTGATTGCGTTGTAAATGAATACCTGACCTACCATAGCATCCATGAAAGCGGGGAGAACCTGTGGTCTGTCCTGGTAGAGACTGGATATCTTACGAAAACAATCAAGGGAAGACCGCTCCTGATGCCGTTGAAGATACCGAACAGGTCTGTCCAGCTTGCCTTCAGGATAGAGGTGTGGAACTTCTTCAGGGATAAGGTGGAGAATGCATATGTCAGGGATCTGGTGAGTGCCCTTTGGGCAGGGGAAACAAACAGGGCGGAAGATGCCCTGAACCAGATTCTTGAGGCAACCCTTTCCTTCTACCACGAATACCATGAGTACAGCTACCATTTGATCTTGGACGGCTTCTTCACGGGCATGGGATACCGCGTGCTGTCCGAGATAGAGACTGGATATGGCAGGAGCGACTTGATCATCCTGGATCTGGCAAGGCAAAGGTGCATGGTTCTTGAACTCAAGCATGAGAAGGAAGAGAAGGGGATGAAGGCTGCCTTGAAAGAGGCATCCAGCCAGATCATCAAGAAGAAGTACGAAAGCCGTCTCAAGTATGAAGGTTATGTTCACAGGCTGCAATACGCCATGGCTTTCTGCGACAAGAAATCATTGATCGTGCCTGTTGAAAAGAAATAACCGCCTCCGTTTCTTACCAATCTTTGCGTCTTGTCAAGGTATGATGATTCTATAGCTGTATGCGGAACGAGTGTAAAAATCTTTTCTGGATATTTGATCTTTTCGGTATATGTCACTTCGATGTCACAACCTGAATGTCGCAAAATAGACACTCGAAATGTATTTTAGAATCTAGAAATGCATAATTTGTACTATTCGATTCCTTAGGCACGAAACAGAAATAAGTTGCGATGTGTTCCCCCCAAAACCCACTGAAAAGACAGAATGCACATGCCTTGTGAAACCATGACGAAAACAAGTTGTTGAAATCGGCAGTTGAAACAGCCTCGAATCAA
>OMYM01000232.1 GCA_900315225.1 uncultured Erysipelotrichaceae bacterium
GAGGAGGGAAAGGGATGTTGGCCGCAGTTCCCTCCACCATGCATATTCCCTTGGTGTTCGCCAAACCCACGCAGGATTTCGAAGAAATCCATTATTTGATCGAAGCGGCAGGAATTCGCAAATGATAGACGACATTTGGAGCTTCGAACATCTAAACACGCATTGCAGCGTGGCTTCTTTTCGTTTTCGTTTTGTGAGGAAGAATCCAGAACAACTCGATTTGCGTGAAAACAATCCGTTCATTGGATCCGCTGAAATACCTTTGCCTGCATCAGCTGGTGTGCCGCTTGCATTTTCCAGATATTCTTTTGTCAGTGGACGAGGGCGGAATACATTCCCCGAGGAGGGAAGTGAGTGTTGACCGCAGCTTTCTCCACCATACATATTCCTTTGGTATTCGTCAAACCCACGCAGGATTTCGAAAAAACCGTTATTTGACTAATAAGTCATAAATTTACATTTGGCGAATAGCCTTGAGATTTCTGTCATATATTGTTGAACATTAAGGTGGAACGTGTGATGTCTGTCATAATGACTATAGGAGCTTTGAGGCTGCCCGAAAAAGTTCGTCCAGTTATGAAAGCTTTGTTGTGATTAAATGTGTTGTTGTTTACATGAGTCACAGTAAATTAAGCGACATGGCAACGATGGCTGCGTAGGGTTTTGCACATATGTGTGTAGAAACACGGCGCCTTTTGCGAAAAGGCGCCGAGCAAAGCATATATATGACGGAATGAGCAAAAGATGATGTGTTCTTTTTCATTTGTTTATGATTATGTGTATTCATCCAAGGTAAAATAGGGTCACCAATAGAAAACATATTCGTTTGTGACAATTGCACTCATGTTTTTAGTTCATGGTTTTCGTTTCTCAGAAAAAATTGATTCAGATGAGACAATGAATCATTGAAGGATGTGTTCTGTATGCATTGCCAGGCGGTGGCATCAATCTGAACGGTGAGAGGCACAGGGGTTGCTAAAGGGGAGGCGAATGAGTTCGCCTCCCCTTAATAACGTTAGAGTATCTTTGGCTGTCATTCGGGATGCTTGAAGCCAAGCTTTCCGTTGATCGGGCAATCTCTTGGCATTTTGTTTGTCTTGTGATTCTACCATGCACTGCCCTGTCGTTTCAACAATGTGGCGTTATTTAGTTGAAGCTGATTCCGCCCCTACAGCTCGAAAAAATGTGGGGAATCCTTCTGGAAGGATTCCCCATACCTTGTTATGTTTTGATGATTTTTGTTTTTTAGTCGTTGACACCTGGAATGCGGTAGAAACCAATCATAGGAGAGCTTCTGACGCTCCAAAGGTTGCCTTCATTGATGCCAACGGAAGGGTTAGACGCACCAACGCAGTTGTTTCCTCCAGTATAGATGGCGGCGTGACCTTGCCAAAGGACAAGGTCGCCAGGGCGTGCGTCTTCAAATGACACTTGGTAACCGTTGTTTGCTTGGGATGCTGCGGTGCGATTGAGTTCAATGCCAAACTGGCGGTATATGTATTGGGTGAAGCCTGAACAATCAGTTCCGGTAGATGGATTGGTTCCGCCATAGGAATAAATGCCTCTTCCTATCCAATACCTTGCCGCATCAACGATGCTTTGTCCATCAATGCCATCGCCAGTGTAGACAGGAGCCACATAGGATTCAACGAATTGCGTGGCGTTTTGGGCAGCGATTTCACGCTGTCGCGCTTCTTCTTCGGCACGCTTTTCCTCTTCTTCCTTTTGCCTTCTTTCTTCCTCTTCACGAAGGCGCCTTTCTTCTTCTTCGCGGGCAAGTCTCTCAGCTTCTTCCCTGGCGCGTATGACTTCCTCATGTGTTTGTACATTTACGCTCAGGGTTGCGCTAGAGCTGTTTCCTTCATTGTCGGTAACGGTGTAGAGAACTGGGTACTCGCCATCAATCGACATGTCAACGTTTGCATCGACACTGATGCGTGGCGGAATGCCAGAATCATCGGAAATATACGTGACAAAATTCATGGCATTGAACGTATCCCCGTTATTTACCGTAACATGGTTGGATTTGAGCCGGATTTCGGGGCTTGAATCAGTTTCAACATTTAACATTACGCTTGCGGCGTTGCCATTCTCCAAGTTTGCCAAGTTAACCATTTGCAGTCCTTTTTCGACATAGATGTTGCTTGAGGCGATCTGTGCGCCATCATCAAGGGAAAGCACGTTGCCCTTGAGAGAGGCGCTGAGGAGAGGAATGGCGCTGGTGGTGTTTTCTGCGTTTGCTCCAAGATATAGGTGACCGGTTGCCACGCTGATGGATGCTGCTGCCAAGGAGAACAGCAAAATCTTTGACTTTACATTTCTTGCCATGGCTATATTTTAGTTCCTAGGCGAAAAGAAATCAACAGTTTAAGAAATAATAAAAGGATCCAGTTGGATCCTTTGTTGATTTAGTTGTGTAGCCAGATATAGCCTAGGCACGTCTGGGTACTTCCCCCGACGTATACCCATCTTTCATTGTATCCGCCAAGGAATCCTCCTTCCTTTATGTAAACCATATCGCCTTGGACTGCCGTTACAAGCGCTACATGTCCAGAATACACTGCGATGGAGTATGGGGAAGGGTCACTGGAAGTAATCCAGCCATCTGCTGCAGCATTAGCGAGCCAAGAACCCGCCCATCCCCATGATGGCAGATTGACACCAGCATATTGGTTTGCCAGCGTCCACGCGCTCCATGTACAGTTGCTCCAGCCACCGCCATATGGGTTGTAGGAGCCTTGTCTGCCAGTTGCAGGCGTTGTATTTGGATCGTAGTCGACCATGTATTCTGTCGCGTTCATTTCTGCGACTAGCTGCCTTTGGCGTTCTTCTTCTAAGCGCTCTTCTTCCAAGCGCTTTTTTTCTTCTTCTTCACGTTGGCGGCGTTCTTCTTCTTCGCGAAGCAGCCGTTCTTCTTCTTCCCGGGCGAGGCGCTCTGCCTCTTCCCTTGCGCGAATGACTTCCTCATGCGTCTGCACGCTGACAAAGAGCGTCTCTGTCGCGGAGTTTCCTTCGCCATCCGTCACGGTATAATTCACAGGGTATACCCCGTCGGTTGCCATGTCGACATTGCCCGATACTTGGATACGGGGCAGGATGCCAGAATCATCGTTGATATAGGCAATATGGTTTGCGGCGTTGAATGTATCGCCGTTGTTTACCGTCACGTATTTCGACTTGAGACGAATCTCTGGCGTACCGTTGGTCTCTACCTTGACCATGACGGAGCTGGCCGATGAGGCAAGACTGCGACTGGCGGTGACATTCACTGCCTGTAGTCCATCCCTCGAAAGGTCGATTCCCTCGGCTGAGACGCTGGCGGATTCAGGCACTTGGTTGGAGTTGACGAGGGCGTTTTTCAACGACTCGTTGACGTTTGAACCAGAGCCAAGGCGAATCACGGACAAAGGGGATATCCCTTCGTTTTCGGCGCTTGCCATCAGCGACATGTTTCCCTTGATTGTGGCGATTGCAGCAATTGCCAGGAACACGCGCATTCCTTTTTGCTTAACCTTTGCTTTCAACATACGACCTCATTAAATTACATTATGACTGGAAAAGCAAGATATTTTTCGGAAAAATGAAAATATGAAAACAGGCATTCGCCTGTTTCATTTATCCGTGAAGCCAGATATATCCAAGGCATCCCTGGGTGCCTGTTCCATAGACGGAGACCCATCTTTCATTGTATCCGCCCATGAATCCACCTTCCTTGATAAAGACCGCATCGCCATTCACAGCTGTTACAAGCGCCACATGGCCAGAATATACAGCAATGCAGTATGGGGAAGGATACGAGGATGTGATGTATCCATCGCTGGCAGCGTTGTAGATCCAGCTGCCAGCATTGCCCCAGCTTGGTAGCGAGACACCTGCATATTGGCTAGCGAGTGTCCATGCGCTCCATGTGCAGTTGCTCCAGCCGCCGCCATAGGGGTTGCCTGAGCCTTGGCGCATGTATGCGCTGGCGCGGGCAGGCGCTTGCGTTGTTGTTGTCGTTGTCGCTTGCTGTTGCTTTACGACAGGACGCGGTTTTTGGACGGTAACCTCAAGCGTTTCTTCGCTGATATTGCCTTGGGTGTCCATGGCTTGGTAAGTCACGGTGTAGGTGCCTGGGGTGTTGGCATCGACGGGATTGTCGATGACGAGCCCGGGAGTAATGCCAGAATCGTCGCAGAGTGATTCAATATAGTCATACGGGTTGAACGATGCATCTTTGGCGATCGTTGTCTCGTTGGTTTCCAGGGATAATGCGGGTGCTTGTGTGCCGACAAAGTCGATGAGCATGGTTTCTGTAATCGTATCTGCCATGGGCATCTTGCCGTTGACGGGCATCTTGATATGCACCTTTACCGTCTGTGATGTATTCACGGTCGCGTCAAAGTCCTCCAGTTCCATGACGCTATCCATGATGTCTTCCTCGCGGACGAGGATGTTGTTTTCCAGCGCATAGCCGGTGATGATTTCCACCATCATGTCCTTGGCGTCAGACATTTCATAATGCTTGACGGTTTCGTTCAGCAGAGGGAGTTCCTTTGCCTGTACTGGGGTTGTCCCCAGGGCTGTCGCAAGGACCACGACAGCTGTTATGCTTGCTTTCGTAAACATATGAAACATTTTATGAAAGAAATGAAAGAAATCAAGTGGTTTCTTTCATTTCACATAATAATAACATAATGAAAACGTTTACGAATGTATGCAAGCCTTTACATGCTTTTGCATCGGCGTTGCGGCTTTGGTATACTATGCAGGATGAAAACAGTGATACAGAGAGTTTCCGAGGCATCGGTGACAGTGGATGGCCTTGTAACAGGCAAAATTGGCAAGGGCTACATGATTCTTGTGGGGATTTGCGATGGCGATGATGAAAGAATCATCATAAAGATGGCGGAAAAGATCGCAAAGCTGCGGGTCTTTGAAGATGAGGCGGGGAAGATGAATCTTTCGCTCCCACAAGTGGGAGGCAGCGTTCTTTCTATTTCGCAGTTTACGCTTTACGCAGATTGCCGAAAGGGAAACAGACCTGGTTTTGACAAGGCAGGCAAGCCTGCGCATGCTGAGAGAATGTACATCTTATTTAATAAGAAGCTGAGAGAGCTTGGCTTTGTTGTGGAAGAAGGGGTTTTTGGGGCGGATATGAAGGTCATGCTTGTAAATGATGGACCGGTGACCATCTGCCTGGATTCCGATGAAGTGATACGCTAGGAGGTGCGTGTATGGCGAAAGTGGTGTATGGCAGCGAGTTGTCTGCCGAGCTAAAGCAACAGATGAAGCAAAAGATCGAAGGTTATGTCGCAAGGGGAATGAGAAGACCATGCCTGGCGGTGATCTTGGCGGGTGACGATCCTGCCTCCCACTCCTATGTCAAAGGCAAGGAAAAGGCTTGTCAGGCAGTGGGCATTGAAAGCCGCATGCATTATTTGCCTGCCACGGTTGGGCAAAAGGAACTGGAATGCTTGATTGATGCGCTGTCTCAGGATGATGGGGTCGATGGGATTTTGGTGCAGCTTCCCTTGCCAAAGGGGTTGGATGAGGATAGCGCCATCTTGCGCATTTCTCCTGACAAAGACGTGGATGGCTTGCATCCAGTGAATGTGGGAAAGTTTTTCCTAGGCGAAGAGGGTTTTGTGCCTTGCACGCCGCTAGGCATCATGGAATTGCTTAAGCGCATGGAGTGTGATGTTGAGGGAAAGCGTGCCGTTGTGGTGGGCAGGTCGAAGCTAGTTGGAACGCCTGTAGCGCGTCTTTTGCAAAACGCAAATGCAACAGTGACGGTGTGCCATAGCCGCACAAGGGATCTTGCATCGGTATGTCGCGAGGCGGATATACTTGTGGCAGCCATTGGCAAGCCGCGCTTTATCACCAAGGAATTTGTGAAGCCTGGTGCGTTTGTCATTGACGTGGGAGTCAACCGGAAGGATGACGGTCATTTGTGCGGCGATGTGTTGTTTGAGGATGTGGAGCCAATTGCGGCAGCGATTACTCCGGTGCCTAAGGGCGTGGGTCCGATGACAATATGCATGTTGCTGGCGAACACCCTGCAAGGGTATGAAAGGAAGATGCTATGATTGTTCCAGAGTATGGCCTAGGCGATGTGGTCGAGATGAAAAAAATGCACCCGTGCAAGAAATCGAAGGAATGGGTTGTCACCCGCATGGGAGCGGATATCAAGATCAAGTGTAAAGGGTGCGGGGCGATTGTGATGCTTGCGCGTAGCGACTTTGAAAGAAAGCTTAAAAGGGTGCTGGAAAGAGCGCCGCAGGAATAGAAAGAGGTTTGTGTTATGGCTTTGACGGCGGGGATCGTCGGCTTGCCCAATGTAGGGAAGTCGACGTTGTTTAATGCGATTACCAACAGCCAGGTGCTGGCGGAAAACTATCCGTTTGCAACGATCAATCCGAATGTCGGGGTGGTTGAAGTGCCGGATGCAAGAATGAAAGAGATTGTCAAGCTCTTCAATCCAAAGAGAACGATCTATACGACATTTGAGTTTACCGATATAGCGGGATTGGTCAAGGGCGCCTCCAAGGGGGAGGGGTTGGGAAACCAGTTCCTTGGCAATATCCGCCAGACAGATGCAATCGTGCATGTGGTGCGTTGTTTCGATGATGCGGATATTGAACATGTGGATGGATCGGTGGATCCAGTGCGGGACATTGAGGTTATCAACTTGGAACTTTGCATCGCTGACTTGGATTCGGTGGAAAACAGGATTTCAAAAGTTGAAAAGAAGGCAAAGGCGAAGGACAAAGACGCGCTGCGTGAAGTGGAGACTTTGCGCAAGTTCCAGCAAGGGCTTAAGGAAGGCACAATGGTGCGGCTGCTTGACTTGGATGACAATGACCGCGAGTTTCTCAAGAACTATGGCTTGCTGACGGCGAAGCCAGTCATCTACGTTGCTAACATGTCGGATGAGGAAATTGGCGATCCGGCGGGAAACAAATACTTCAATGATGTAAAAAAACTGGCGGACAAAGAAGGAAGCGAATGCATCGCCATTTGCGCAAAAATGGAAGAAGAGCTTTCTGGTCTTGACCCTGAGGAGAAGGAGCTGTTCATGGCGGATCTAGGCATTGAAAGAAGTGGCTTGGATCAGATCATTACCGCTGCGTATCATTTGCTTGGCTTGCGTACGTTTTTCACTGTAGGAGAGCCGGAATGCAGGGCTTGGACATTCCGCGAGGGGATGAAGGCGCCACAATGCGCAGGCGTGATTCACACCGATTTTGAAAAAGGGTTTATTCGCGCCGAGGTGTATAGCTACGAAGATCTCATGGAGTACAAGAGTGAGCAATCGCTCAAGGAACACGGAAAGATTCGCCTAGAAGGGAAGGAGTATGCCATGAAGGATGGCGATGTGGTGTTCTTCCGCTTCAACGTCTAGTGGCGCGGGCATTGAAAAAAGTGTAGCGATGCAGGATCTCATGATAAAATATAGGCAATCATAGGAGGTTATACTCATGAAATTAGTGATGGCGATCGTTTCCAACGACGATGTTTCCGCGGTATCATCCGCCTTGACGAAGAATAATTTCTATTGCACGCGCTTGGCTACGACGGGTGGTTTCCTCAGAGCGGGAAACACAACGATCATCATCGGAACCGAGGATGAACTGGTTGACCAGTGCATCGAAATCATTGGTTCCGAAGCAAGGCGCCGCACGGAGCTTGTCCCTTCCACCGCCAGTTATGACATTGGCAGATATGCCTCTTTCCCAGTAGAGGTGCAGATTGGCGGTGCAACGATCTTTGTCTTGAACATCGAACAGTTCAAGAAGCTTTAGGAGCGGGGAAACCGCTTTTTTCACATGCTGGTGACCAGGGTCAGGGAGAAGGATATCTTTGCGGTAGATGCGATTTTCAGGCAGGCCAGAAAGTATTTTCGGGAAAATGGCATTCCCCAATGGCAGGCAGAATATCCTGGCGTTGCGGATATACGCAAAGACATGGCGCAAGGCATTGGCTTTGTCGCTCTCAAGGACGATGAGGCGGTCGGCTATTGCGCGATCAGCGCTGGGGAGGATCCCACCTACCAAGTCATCGAACATGGGGAATGGCTTAACGATGAGCCTTACGTTGTCATTCATCGGGTGTGCGTGAGAAACGACATGAAGGGAAAGAATGTCGCTTCCTATCTTGTGGCGCAAGCCGCTAGGGTTGCGAGATTTCACCGTATGCGCAATTTGCGGGTGGATACGCACGTTTTGAATACGCCGATGCGGCGGCTTCTGCGCAAGCAGGGATTTGAGCCGTGCGGGATTATCTATCTTGCGGATGGCGCCGAGCGTCTGGCGCATCAAAAGATACTGGACGAATGAAAACCCTGGCATTACGTCAGGGTTTTTGCATATGCAAGAAGTGTTTCCTTGTCGTTTGGCAGCTGATCTTCTTGGACAAGTGTAAGACAGGTGGAAAGTGTATTGGCGATGGATTTTCCCACAAAGCCAAGGGATTTGACATCGTTGCCAGTGATCGCCAGCGTGCGCAGGTTGAAGCATTCACCTTTGGCGATTATTTCGTTGCGAATGCCAAGGATTTTGGTTTCGTCGAGGTCTTCGAATACTTTTCGGAAAGAAATATAGTCGGCAAAACCTTCCTCTATGGCATTCATGGCTTTCTTAATGTCGGCGCGTGTTTTCAAGGGCAAGAAACGATGTGCGACCATGCGGGAGATGGCGCGTGTTTCGACAACTGAATACTTGAGATCAGCCAACTGTGTTGCAGGAGCGCTGTCGTTAGCGAGAAGAGCTGCTAGGCGTGCCTTGTATCCGTATGCACGGTCAAGGTGAGGCAAAGGTTCTTCCAGGCGCATGAATTCCTGTAGGACAGGAAGATATGTGTGCGTAAGAAAATCGACTGTCGGCGCATCGAGAAAGCCGTTGAGTTCATCGTGGATGCGTTCACGGGAGATAAACGCAAGAAGGTTTTTCTTGCGCAGGATGGCATTGTGGGTGTTTGGTTCGATCACAAAGCCAAGTCTGGCCGCAAAGCGAATCGCGCGCAGGATGCGCAAGGCGTCTTCGTCAAGGCGCTCGCAAGGATTTCCGATGCAGCGAAGAATTTTATTTTCTAGGTCTTTTTGGCCTTCAAAGAAATCAATGATTCCCCTGTCTGGGTGATAGCAAAGAGCGTTGACCGTGAAGTCGCGCCGCGCGCAATCTTCACGCAGAGAACGGGTAAATGCTACGCCTTGCGGGTGGCGGTGGTCAAGGTAAGGGGCATCACTGCGATAGGTTGTGATTTCCACGAGGTGATTGTCGCTAACAACCGAAACGGTGCCATGCTTGATGCCCGTCTTGATGACGCGATAACGGGAAAAGATTTCCAGCATGCGGTCGGGCGTGGCGCTTGTCGCAAGGTCATAGTCGTGGACTGGCAGGTGGAGAAGCTCGCTGCGCACGGCGCCACCAACGACAAAACATTCTTCCCCTGCGTCATTGAGGCGCTGAAGCGGCGCCAAGACATAATCTGGTAAAAACATAGGGAAATTATACTCGAAGACACGGGGTATGCTACACTGATAAAAAAAGAAAGAGAGAAAACATCATGAGAATCGGACAATCGACGGATATCCACCGTTTGGTCGAAGGCAGAAGGCTAGTCTTGGGCGGTGTGGAAATTGCATCGGATCTAGGTTTGCTTGGTCATAGTGATGCGGACGCATTGACACATGCGCTGGCAGAGGCAATTTTGGGGGCGCTGGCGCTTGGCGACTTGGGGAAATGGTTCCCTGACACCGATCCCAAATGGGAAGGGGTGGACTCGCAGGTGATCCTGCGCGAGGTTGCGCGGATGATGGATGAGAGAGGCTATCGCATTGGAAATGCGGATTGCCTCGTCATGATCGAAAGGCCGAAGATGGCGCCGCACATTCAGAAGATGCGAGAAAATTTCGCCTCCGCGCTTTCATGTGGGATCGATCAAATCTCGGTCAAGGCAACGCGTGGGGAAGGGCTTGGCTTTGTCGGAGAGCGCAAGGGTGTGCAGGCTTTTGCGGTAGTGTTGCTTGAGGAAAAATAATGCTCCAAAAGCTTGGTGCAGCGAAGGTGCCGTGTCTAGCAAGACGGACGGATGGCGCGCGCCGATCATGTTTCTTTCCTGTCGCAAAGGCGAAAATGTTTGCGCGCGCTTGGAAACGTGTTTTCAAGAAGCAGCTTGGAACGTATGGATTTGGCACAAAAGAAGACACCTTTGTGA
>OMYM01000499.1 GCA_900315225.1 uncultured Erysipelotrichaceae bacterium
GTAAGCATCCTGCAAAAATAGACTGTTTTCTCATTCTTCAACAAAAAAGATGGATTGCATAATCCATCTTTTTTCTTGCTTGCCTGATATGTATGATAAAAGGATACGCTTATCCAAGCGTATCCTTAACTGAGTTCATTTTGATTGATCTCTTTGCTTAATTTAAACAATGTTATGCATGTGACAATCGCTGCCACAATACCAATGACACTAAAAACAATTGCTACAGATACAATCGATGCAACAGACATGACTCCAGCAAGAAGTTCCGCCAAGGCAAGTATTGCGAAGACAGTCACATTGACATAGCGTAATGTATGAATCATATCTTCTTGTTTGCATTGGTAGTCGTTTGCTATGTTTTCTAACGGTCCAAAGAACAAGAAGATATATACAGCTTCGACAATTCCCACAATGGTCGTATACCATTGTATTTCTAGTTCTGGAGCAATCATATCTAGAAGCCATGCTACGGCAGATAGGATGATTAGGCATAGCGACATCCATTTCAGGTATTTCTTTTCATCAACATACATTCCCAGCTTGTCAAAAGCCAAGAAAAACAGTAGCCATCCGATAAAGTCAGGCATGACATTCATTGTAGCATTACCGTTAAACTTCAGATTGAAATTCACTAGCGTGAACAAGAAGCCAATCGCAACAAACTTAATTCCTTTTTTGATATCCATCTTACTTCTCCTTAAACATTATGTTCTTATGTGGCATTAACACGCTTGCTAAGAGTTCTCCTAAAACATAGCAACCAACTACCTCTCCCGCAAGGATATACAAAGCGGAAAGAACCAGAGGCATGTCAAAGCCATACCCGTATTTTAGCACAAGAGGAACGATTATGACATTCGATATGATTGCTGGAAGTGGAACAAGCCATCTATTTCCCCTTAGCATGTATCCTCCGATAGCTCCAATCAGTGTCGCAATGCTACCAAATATAACGTCAATGATCACTCCTCCACCAAGTAGGTTTGCGATGAGGCATCCCACAAACAGTCCTGGTATTGCTGCATTTGTAAACAGTGGCAAAATTGTCAACGCCTCCGCAATCCTCACTTGTATTGCGCCAAATGAAATTGGCGCAAATATCATTGCCAAGGCAACATACGCTGCTGCAATCATTGCGGCCTGTGCCAGGCGCAATGTTCTATCATTTGCTTTCTTCATCGTTAATCCCCAGATAATCCTTCAGCTTCTTCAGGTTCTCTTGTGCATCTTTTATACCTAAACGATATACTTCATACAACGCATCCAGATCCCCTTCGAAACGAGAGATGTTAATGGGTTCAGATGGGGCTATGACAAACACTCTTCCCTGTGCCTCCAAGGTATTGATGCCATCCACTCGCACATTATACCTTGGAGCTTGTTCATCCAGAACACTCTTCAGCTTTGGATATTTCCTATATTCCACACGAGCAATATCCAATGGCCTAGATACCGTCTTTCTAAACGATGGTTCTCTTGTACGTATTACGACAATCTTCTCATATCCCTCTTTGATTGCCCAATCAACGGGAATGGGATCCACGATTGCTCCATCAAGGTAATATTCTCCATCGATCTCTACTGGCTCGCTGATATACGGCACAGATGCGCTAGCAGCGCATGCCTTGTTTATATCTGCACAATACCCTCTTTCGAAATATTCGGCTTTTGCCGTATTGACATTGGTTGCTACAGCGATGAATCTTCTTCCAGGATCATTAAACCTTTCTTCATCCAATGGCCACTCTTCGCCAATCTCCCCAAAGAGATAAGAAAATCCCGTAATCCCATGGTCATGGCGCATAGCTCCAAAACCAATGTAATCTGGATCATGCCTGTATGACAGATTAACAATAGCAGATCTGCCAATCTGTCCTGAGACATAGTTAATCCCAGACAACGCACCTGCGCTAACACCAATCGTGCAGGCAAGATTAATCCCTTCCTGCATCAGTACATCAAGAACACCCTGGGTATACAGACCACGGAATGCACCACCTTCCAAGACCATGCACCCAGGGGTAACAACATTGCTTGCTTCACCATCAAGAATATCGTATTCAATCATACTTCACCTCCCACGGATAATGATTTTACTCTGAATGACAATAACGTCAAGGGGTAATTCATGGTTTTTCGGTAACAGTCCAGAGAAATGTATGTTTCCAGATTAAATGTACGCAAACGACAAGTCTCATCGGTTTCTCGTTGACAGTAACCTTACCAAGCTGATACGCAATAGCAACTTCTCGCTTTTCATAGTATTTCTTATACCCGAATGGGTTGGTACAATCCAGAAAAAAACAGAACGGATTTGCTACACCAAAAACATCCATACCGTCTTGCGTCCAGGCTGTGTGCCAAAGATTAGGGGAGTTCCAAAATGGCAACACTGAAGTCATCACCCGCAAAACACAGCGCCATATCTTCTTGGCCGATACGTGAACGGATATACGGGAGCCACTTCGTCAAACGTAATTCGGGATGGGTTTTGGCAAATAGGAGCCACAGATCGCCGCATGCTTAACATCGCATTCCTTGCACAGTTGCAATAAACGACGCAAAGGCTTGTATTGAAGATCGATCAATCCCATGACCTCCTAAGGAAGCTAGGCATGAAAGTTCGAAAAAAAACACGGAAATACGTTAAATGGAATGTTCAGCAACACAAAAAAATGGCTGACCACAGAAGTGGTCAGCCACTTTTTACAGGATTTCCTTGGAAATATTAATCTCTCCCCTGTGACACACAAAACAGCTCTCAAGAGGAAGCAGAAGTTATACCCACATAGATCCTTGGCTTCCATAATCATTGTCAATTCACTGTTTTTTCATAACACATCCAAAAAAAACCACCTTGCGCGACCCGCTTTCAGCGGGGTTCTGGTTACGTATTCTATACTTGCTTCTTTCCTCCTTCGAATCCAGAGTCTAGTTTTGCGGCTTCCATCCTTCGACCCCTGACGGATGATTAAAGATTAGAGGATTTAAGATTAAAGATTGATCCTTAAAGCGGGCCGCACGCCGACGAAGTCATCATTGACAAAGCAGCCGCTGGCGTCGACACTGCCATCGATGCTGACGTCGGCAGCGCTGCGACTATTGTCACCGGGGGAGCGAAGCCACCACAAGCAGATGCCAATCATAAAGTCGAATGCGTCATTAGCTACCGCATTTGCTGTTGGCTTACATCGCCTTGCTTCATCATTCGGGAAATACCTTTTGGCTTCTTCCAGGCTCAACAGGAACACCTTGTCATTCGTGTCTTTGCCTCCCTCTGTCCCGTATTCCGGATTATCCTCGTTCTTCAATTGCGATACCTGGATGATCCCCTTTTCCTCCCCGGTAAAAGCCATTTGATAGAATGTGTTATTCAACCATGCCCTCAGCGTGCATATCTCCCATGTGACTGCCTCATGTTTCGTATTGTAGGGTTTGCAATCAAGAGCATATCTGCTTATTAACAACATACCCTTTCCATTCCTTTCAAGCACAATCCATTCGATTGACTCGGAGGCGCTTCCGTTCTGCGGGTATCTGCCAAAAGTGACGATATCCTTCTCCTTTGCCTTGCGAATAGATTCAAATCGATCATATGGCACAAAGATCGGCGGGATAATGGACTGCTTCATCTGCGTGGACGCTTGTCGATTCACTCTCTTTTGCCCTTGGGGGTTTCCATTAACGGATTGAAGATTTTGCACCTGTGTTCGCAATGCATCGATCTGTGATTTGAGATTTTCTCTTTCTGTCTTTAGTTCTGAGTTTTCCTCCTGGAGTTGTTGCAGCTGGGGGTGCAGCTTCTCCAATTGTTCTATTTTCTGCTGCTTTTGCTTGATCTCTTTCTCTTTTTCCTTCAGCTTTTCCCCTAACTGACTCACCTGAATCGTCAGTCCTTCATTTGTTGCATCGCCATTGTCAAGGGCTGCTTGTAGGAGGTTATTCTTTTGTCTTGTCTGTGCCAATTCATTCCTGAATCTTCGAATTTCGTTGTCCTTGGCGGATATCTGTTCGTTCAAGCCATTGATTTGTTCATTGAAGGAAGCCTCGGAATTCTTAAGCTCATCAATCTTTTGTTCAAGCTTGTGGATCTCCTCTTGGTGGCGTAGCTCTTGTCGGCCAAGGTTGGCTGCCATTTCGGTCTTGGCGCGTCCCATGATTTCCTGTCGCTTCTGAAAGTTCAAGGTGAGGACCTCCTTTAACATCTCTGTGGCGCTCTCGTAGCGATCCTCAGGGTTTGGGGAAACGGACTTTTGGATAATTGCTCGCAATTCCTCGGGCGTGTTATCCCAATAGGGTGCTTCCATCTCTTGTTCGTCATGGAAACGCTTGGAAATGGAATGATCCGTTTCTCCAAGGCTATAGCCGTTGCATATGTAGAAGGCTGTTCGACCTAGCGAGAACAGGTCGGAGCGGATATCCTTTTCCGTCTCTGGAGCCGTGTATCCAGGGGTCATGAACCGTGTGTGGTTGGAATATGATTCGCCGATGGAACTCATCCCAAAATCGGAAAGATAGAAATGGATTTCGCCGTTTCTATATCGGTAAAGGATGTTGGCAGGCTTGATGTCGCGGGAGAAGATGTTGCGATCCCCGTTATGCTCCGACAGGAACTGCAGCGATTCCAAAACCTCCGCCAGCATCTTGTGGGCGATCTGCCAGTTCTCAAGGGAATCACCGATTTGTTTTGGTCTTTCTTGAATCGATCCGTCCATCCTGGACATGACCATGAAAGACATATGAAACCTCACGGAGTCGTCAATGAAGCTCAAATCTTCATAAAACGGAACGCAGTACTTCAGTTTCTTCTCTTGGATAATTCTGTTGATCATGCATTCCGTATCGATATGAGCGCAGATATTGAGAAACTTCTGATCTTCACACAACTCGGCCAAGGTATCCTTCAAATTCGAACCCTTGTGCTGGTAGCGGAAAGCCATGAAAGGATCTGTGACTTTCAAAGCCAAGTCATCGTAAATAGAACCATCCGACTGCCTCAAGCTATACACCACCGAAAAGCCACCCTCACCTATATTCTCGCCAATGGAAAGAAGTGGCTGCCCCTCGACACGATGATTGCGGAGAATCGCATTCAATACATTCTCCTTCAGGTAATCGATTTGTCCAACTTTAGAATTTCGTTGCGAAAACTCCCCATTGCCCTGCGCAATGGAATCCTTCAGTTGGCCAATGAGTTCCTTGACAGCATCGGCGGTCTTTTCCAACACGCTGATTTCTTCATCCGCCATCCGTTGCCCATGGTCGCTTTCCTTTCCCTGGTTCCGCATATTCTTGGCTATTGGCTTCTTTGAATGTGACGGTGATTTGCGATCCTTCGCCTTGTTTAGCAATTCATCCCGCTCAGAATCGCTCATAATCTTCGTTAACTGATTCGCCATGCTTACCTCCCGCCCTCGGTATTCTATCACAATCTAATGAAAAAAGCCAATATTAAAGTCGAAAAGAAGCATTGAATAAGAAGTGGCTTTTTTTATCCATCAATGTTTTTCATGTGATAAAACGATAGTAATGTGAAACTTGCTCACAGTCATCGGAGTTCATCTACGCCCTGAATCTGCCGTCATATCCCTTCATGGCATCGATAAAAACATCACGCTTGCCCCCGATCATGACAATCTCCGCAACAACGCAGGTCATGACGGTAACATCTGTGAAAAAGCAGTCCTTTGTTTTGATGTAGTGCAGTTCGTAAACAGAGCCTACGATTGCTCCAAACGTTTCATTTACCTCATTCTTTCCTGACAATAGAAATGATTTTAACCCAGACTGGTTTTCAGATAACCACTCATGAAACAGTATTATACGCCCATTCATTTTTGATAAAGACTTTGGGGCTCGTTGACTGTAAATTGGCTTTTTCCTGGTGTCCTTGCCATACAGGATAATCCCTGTCGAACCATGATTTATGAGGTCGCAACGATGACCCGCGCCTGATACAACCATCGAGGCAATCTCTCATAACCAGCCTCTTGTTAGTTTTTATAAAACTTGATTCAATGCTACACTTGCGCTAACACCAATCGTGCAGGCAAGATTAATTCCTTCCTGCATCAATACATCAAGAACACCCTGGATATACAACCGCCTTCCAAGACCATGCACCCAGGGGTGATGACATTGCTTGCTTTGCCATCAAGAATATCGTACTCAATCCTGCTTCATCTCCCACGGATAATGATTTTTGTTTTCCAGATTGGATGTACGCAAACGACTGAGGTACATAATGGAGACCAAAATCCTCAAGTCTCATCGGTTTCTCGTAGACAGTGACCTTGCCAAGCTGATACGCAACAGCAACCTCTCGCTTTTCGTAATATTTCATATAGTCTCTCTTTAAGATACCCTGAAAGCCTTTCGTTTTATGCCATACGTAATCAATGTCACCTTCGATAATATCAACCAAGGCAACTTCGCCAACAACCCTTTTCATAGGAGCCGTTGCATAAATGACAATGGTATCTATTCCCTTGCGACAGCGAAACTTTCGAAACTCATATTTCTTTTCACCAGATATGATTCTATTTACGTATTCTGGTTTTATTGACAGTAACATTTTTGACATTGACTTTCTTCCTGAATCATTTTGTCAATCTGCATACGTTATATCGGAATAGAACAACTCAATAAGAGCCAGATATTGTGACCACCGACACGGCACCGCAGGATCAATCTTTATTGAGTCTTACAAACTATTCAGACAGACGCATTCAGTAAAAGTCGATAAAGATCCTCAATGTCTTGTTTCATTGATTCATACGTCTCAGTGTTCAAAAGATTCTTCGCTTCATTCAAATGGATAACGTTGGCCTTGTCATGAAGTTGAAATTGATCATAGTCAACTGTTGCAAGAATGACTTGTGTATATGAATCAATGCCCGTAATCATTGTCAATATTTCCTGGCTGCTCAAATAGCTCGCTTCATTTTGTCGTGGAGAATCCACGACAAATGGAAACCAAATCACCTGGTTCTCCATGGAATGCATCGTCTGGAATAATGCTACATGTTGCGCAAGAATCATTTTTCCCGCCAATGAGCCTTGCGCCTTTACGGTGACAAGAGCTTGATCTTTCCTTCAAACGCTGGATCCCAGGCACGAAGCTTCAAGATGTTCTTTTGAACATAATCAATATACAAATCTTCAACTTCTTTCTTCCCCTTGATCTTTTTCAATGAGGAATTAATTCTTTTGATAGCCAATTCCTTGTCCCTTTGCTGGATGATAATATTTGCTAACTCATCCTGATACTTCTTGGTGATCCCTTGAAGTCCGCGATTACGAACATACTCTTCGCTTGCATTTTGTGATTCGTCAAATGCCTTTTCTTGTTCCCGCAATCGATTCATCAAGGTTAGATATTCTTGTTCACTCTCTTTCACTTCTGATCGAAGCGACTCAACGATCATTTCCACCTGATTTAACAGATACTCTTCATTCACCTGGTTGTAGCTGTCTCTCACCAATGAATAAATCTCATCATCAAACATATATCCACATTGCGGGCATACATGACGAGACTTCGCATTATCATCCGAGGAACTCTTATGGCTTCGCAATTCAGACAGATAGAATTCATGTTCTTGCAGTGCTGTCTGTAATTCTTGGACTTTATTCCTTGCTTTACCTGCGGATTCTACAAGCCTTGCAATCGTATCATTTGAATCATTCAACCGAGTTTCCAGATCCTCGATATTGTCTGCTGATACAAGGTTTTGCATTTCTCCCAGTAAAGCATTTACTGTAATGCGAAGATTATTCTCCTTTTCCTTCAGTATTAAAAGTTCATCCTTCAGTCGATCACGTTCACTCATTTGTTCAACTGTATTTTTATCATAAAGACCCAAATGAAAATAAAGCGATTTTATACGTTCTCTTTTCTCAAACTGATTGATTCTTTGAAAGCTCTCATACAATCCAGACCATCCTTTGTCCTAGTCAATGTAGTATGGCATATACGTAAAAGCTGGTGGAGCAAAAACCACTTTTTTATCATCGCTTTTCTCCGTAAGATATACCGAGAAGTCATATATTTCCGCCAGTTTTGGCGCAAGCTTCTTTGTGATAGAATTGGTCAAGAGAACCAGTTGTCCCTCATCAAATACAGCTAAACTTCCACCTTGTCGAACGATACGATACACTTTGTCATCCACTGACATTCTGACAGCCATAACCTTGCTAGATAGATCCCATGGACGATCAAACTCCACATCCGCTCCCAAAGTGTGGTAAAGAGATTTTACCATATGATTATCATTGCTTGTCACAACATTTAACCCAGAATCAAACGTAACATACCTAGCAGTGTGCCGTTCAATGTCTGCGATCAGGATGTCGTTAAATTCCACTCTTTTCATTTTTACCTTCTTGTTCATTAATTAAAATAGAACGATTGAAAATATCGTTCCAGTATATTTAGCTATTTTCCATATCTCATATCTCGATTAGAATTTTCATCACAAAAGCTCTCAACGTTTATCATTGGAAGCCTCAGATTTTCCCTTGTCTTAAATACCAGTCAAATCTCGATTTCTGTTTGCTACCTTGGCTCTATCCAGGCTCTCACTATTGGCAAGTTTGTAGTGCTTCTCATCAACGATTTTCGCTTCACCTTTGTCAAGTGTCAAGCGGAACATACATAGAGTTTCATCGTCCATTCGATGCACTGCAATTGGCACGCAAATTAAGTCGGAAAAGTTTTGTTCGCAATAACTCATGTCCTGCATCAGTTGGACAACGCCAACTTTGTCATTCCCGACTTTTGCTTCAACGGGAATAATGAAATGCTGTCCTTTCTTGTTCACTCCAACGTAGATTTCATCGATTTCAATCTGACCAATGTTATCCACTTGTGTTCTCAAGTGATTTTGCATGGAATAGGTTACGATTCCCAAGAAGACATCCAACATTCGATTATATCGAATCTTACAGAGAAGACTTTGCTCATCAGAAAACTGATACATTGAAATCACTTCTGGCGTATTATCGGGGATGGGGATAATCTCAAGATTTGGATTAGGAATGATCTTTGCTTTATTGGACAAACGAAAACTGTAGGTTGCTGTCCCTGTGCCAACAATGATCCATTCTTTCCCCTCTGGAGCAGTGGCTTGAATCTCTTCCGGCAATGGTAAGCGATAACGAAACGAATAGAGAACATCCCCAACATTCTTTGGAACAGACACATTTAATGATTTTGCTACTTCGATTAAATCATTTCTCGTAAAATCGACTTCTGCTTCTCCATCGGTGTAGCGTTGAAGAAATAATTCTTGGATAATGCGGCTATATTTGTTCTTCTTGTCCATGCTTTTCCTCCGATAATGCTTGTCCAACAGACATTGATAATTGTTTTTCCTCTCCTAGGCGCAAAATCTTCGTTGGCTTGACAGGTTCAATCCCCATGGCAGTAATGATGCTTTCCGCTACCGCCTTTGCCAACAAAGGCGGAACAGAATTGCCCACTTCCCGAAAGCCATGCCACTTGGTTTTATGCATGCGGAACCAATCTGGGAATGAATGGAGTCTTTCGGCTTCTCTAACACTGATGCAACGGTCGTAGTAGGGATGAATCGGACGGGGGCTTGTATAGGCTCCCCGGGTTTTGTCAGTTCCTGCGCGAAGGGTGTTGCATAGGCCATTGGGATCCAATCTACGAAAACGACTGATCTTCTCTGTCTCGCCATAAGCGGTAGCGTGGAATCGTTGCCGAGATTGTTCAGTGTGATTTGTCCGCAACGATCCCGTTAACAGGGAAGCGTTCCATTCTCTTGGATAGCTGTAATTTGTTGGATCAGTTTCTGGGGAATGGAGATGCTTGGCGTAGGTATATGCGGGATTCACGGTGTATTCTACCGTGTCGTCATCCAACAAGCATTCAAAGCGGTCGATATCGGGGAGATCGTCGATGGCCTCCTTTACTGTTATGCGTTGATCTGTTTTCTTGGGATATACAGGTGCTATTTGGTCATTTCTATGACCAAATAGGAATAGTCTCTTTCTGCTTTGCGGGACACCATAATCTGCCGCATTCAATACTTTATAGGGGCGTACAATGTTGTAGCCTTTTCCTTGGATGAAGGCAATGGCTTCTTCGAGGTATTGCTTGCCATAGCCTACGGTGAGGCCAGAAACATTCTCCATGACGAAATATTTGGGTTGAACCTCTGCTACGATTCGCATATATTCCATGATGAGTTGGTTGCGGGAATCGTTTTCATCGCGTCTGCCAATGAGAGAAAAGCCCTGGCAAGGCGGACCACCTATGACAACATCAATGTCGCCTACAGCATCGGTGAAATTCTTGCCTGTCAACTTTTTCGCATCATCGCGAAAGACTTGGCAATCGGGAAAATTGTAGGAATGTACATTCGCATGTACGGGATCGATTTCTACACCTGCCACGACATCAAAGCCAGCTTCTTCAAAGCCTAGGGACATTCCTCCAGCGCCACAGAATAGATCAATACATTTGGGTCGTTTGTTCATTTCATTCTCCTCCCTTCGTCAAACGGGTATTATTCTACCATCTGCACAAGATTTCTTCCAGTTATTTTATCTATGCCGACCCTGGTTTCCTTGCATTGCTTGGGAAAGTCTATGCAAGAAAAGAACCCACTGGAAGAGGATCTTTTACTGGAACGATCAAATAATCATTGGACATATAACTGCAGGTAAACGATGCGGAATTCTACCTATTTGTGCGTCCAAGTATAACAAACACGTTTCATTCACCTGAACTTCTTGATCCTTGATATTCTCTAGAACCTTTATCATCGAGCTTCACCAGATATGCCAAAAAACTACCTTGCGCGACCCGCTTTCAGCGGGAATCAGGTTACGTATTCTATGCTTGCCTCTTCCTCCTTCGAATCCAGGGTCTAGTTTTGCGACTTCCTTCCTTCGACCCCTGACGGATGATTAAAGATTAGAGGATTTAAGATTAAAGATTGATCCTTAAAGCGGACCGCACGCCGACGTTGCAATAATAGACACGGTCGCCGATGGCGTCGACACTGCCAACGTTGCGGACGTCGGCAGCATCGCGACCATCGAGACCGGGGGAGCGAAGCCACCACAAGCAATTGCCAGCACTACTCACATATGCGCCATTGGCTACCGCATATGCTGTTGGTTTGCATTCTCTCTTCTCATCTTTCGCAAAGTATTTTTCTACTTCATCTATGCTTAACAGAAACATGCTGTCTTCTGTATCAATTCCTCCCTTTGTTCCCCCTTCTTGATTATCTTTGTTTTCTATTTTCCTCTTTTGGATCTTTTTCTTTTCTTCTTCATTGAATGCTTTATCCATGAATTCTTTATTCAGCCAACTTCTCAATGTGCAATCAGCCCATGTAATTGGTACCCATTCCTCGTTGTATTGTTTCCAATCAAGGGCGTACTTACTGATGAGCAGGAGTTCATCCCCTTCTCTTTCCAACACAATCCATTCGATTGGTGTTTTTGCAGTCCCATCAGCATCCTGATAATATCGCCCAAAGCGAATGATTGTTCCTCGTTGGATGTCTTCTGTCTTGAATGGTATCGTCCCCACGCTCATTGGCATGGCTGCTAGTTCCATTCGCTCATAGAAGGATTCCAACGAATCTTTTTCCATTGAATGTTCTACATGTTCCGAGATAAACTCTTTGTAGCTTTTGTTTATGTCATTCTCGCTGGTTTCTCCTAGTAGTTTTGGCCAATTCTCGACCACAAGATCATGTGTCTTTCCCTTCTCATCCCTTGTCTCCAATCGATCAATCTTACCATCCAAGTACTGTTGCACTATGTCTGGATACTTATATCTGATGACAGAAAGGAAGAAATATAACAGTACAATGTTATCTGGTTCATTCTTCAGTTCTTCTTTCTTCATTGCCTGGAAGGATGAACATACTGCCTTGAGTTCTCTTGGGGTCAAATGAAAGCTATTGCACACATCAAAGTATTGATTGATCTCTTCGCTCCTTGTGATCATTTCGTACTCTCTAGCAAAGTTTTCAAATAACTGTTTCTTGTTACCAACGGGGAGTATCGAGGTGTAGTCGAAGAAACGCTCAAGATAGCCAATCGCATCAAAGCCATTGCCATATACCTTCTTGATACAGTGTTGAAGTTGGTATATGTCTAGCGCAAAGACAAATACAAGACCCTTGACATTGAACAGGTGCTTGACGATTTCCAACAGCTTTACCGCAAAGGTAGGTTTGCATCGATCCAGTTCATCAACGATGACGATTACCTTGCGTTGTTCCATCTTCCCAATGGCGTTGCTTAGCAGTTCATGGACTTTGTCCACACGTTCCTTGATTGTTTCAATGTTTCCAAGTTCTTTGTCCGCTGGATCTTGGCTTGCCTGTTCCTTGACGTTCTTTACGCCTTGGCGAATTCGATTGAAACCATAGACACCTGTTTTAGCAAACAGTTTAGTTCTTCCCTTGATCGGATCACCAGTCGTTTCTTCAACCACTGCATCTGGTAATTCCCCAATGAAATAGTTGAAAACATCCCATGATCCTTTCTTAAGTTCAGACCAGAATGAACGCAAGGCTTCGATCATTTCCTCTTTCTCATCTGGCGCAAAAAGATGATTTACAAGTTCTACAGAAAATGGTTCAAATGGATCATCATAGAAATCGTTCTTCCATGCATCGAAGCTAATGATATTCTTTTCTGGCAGCTTGGTGTTGGAAATGTAATCTATATCCTTCCAGGCTTCCATGTCGTTTTCTACGATATCAAACGTGTCATCAGCGTGAAGGATGATTCGTTTCTGAGTTTCTGTGTCCTCGACTGCCTCTTTCAGTACAAGATATGGATCTTGATTTCCTGACACAATGCCATGGTAATCATCCATGACATAATGCTTGCCATCGTCACTGGTGAGAATGAATTGACTTTCGTTGTTTTCAATTAACGAAATAGAACTGTTTCCATCCTGTTGCCAAAATCCATGGTCGACTGTAGCACCTTCATAGGTAATATAGAACTTACCAGTTCCCTTGTTTAGGAGAACTTGAATCGATTGTTCTTCGTTAGACATGAGAAAATATTCTTTCAGTTTTTGTTCGTTGACTTTTCCCGTGACAGTACATTTTAGTTCATAATCATGCATTTCACACATGCCTTTTTTTATTACAAACGTATAAATTCCATAGTCGCCACTCAGTCTAATAGAACCATCTTCATTAGTTTCACAAATACCTTTGTCTCGCATGGTTTTAGCTTTGCTGATCATCGTCAATTCAAATACACGCTCGTTCTTCGTCACACGGCACACAATGGGTTGGTTTCCCTTTGTGCCGTTCATGACGATATATTCTGTCTTTTCTCCCTTCA
>OMYM01000154.1 GCA_900315225.1 uncultured Erysipelotrichaceae bacterium
CTTTTCTGTCTCAATTATACAACACTGATAACGGACGATCAATTGGGATAACCACAAAATGCTTCTTGATGGTATATTTGCATACCCACGGTATGATTCAAAGACAGTCGGGAAAATGGCATTCATCAAAAAAGACCGATGCACAGCATTGGTCTACATCTGCTCAATGACACAGGTAAGCTTCTTGTATCCTGGATTTTTCGAGTCCGTCTTCTTGTAGCTGATCCCGACGCAAAGGATGTTCCCTGCGTAGTTCTCCAGCCTTGCGGGGTAGCGCTTGTCACGGATCTGGAACAGATATTTACAATCGTTCCGCATATAACAGCAGGCAGACAAAGCAGAATTCCACCTATTTGTAAGTCCAAGTATAGAACAGGCTAAAAAGTGCGTCCACCAACGCTTATAGGCCTGTTTTTGACTTTGTGAAACCAGCAAACTTGGGGCATAATCTTGGAATGATGCACTCTACGATGTGATAGTGCCAGTTGTCTTCTTCATCTTATCCCATACCTCGCACACGTTTACCATCTCCATGCCATTGACAATAAAGGTCGGTGCAGCGTTAATTCTTCTTTCCAGTTCCACAAATCCAGTCTCGGCGCATACGGCGAGAATCAGACCGCGATGAAAATGGCTAAGTGCGTTATTGTTTTCCTTGATTGCCTTGTCGAACTTTTTGGCATTCTTCCCAGCCTTCACCACTGCCGCAAAAGCCTTGACGTATTCACCGCCTCTTTCCAGCTGCTCGTCCGTCAACCCATGGATGTCCAGCAGCCAAACCTTTGCTCCTTTTGTTTCGGGTTCATAGTTTTTGGGGTGAGTCACCCAGTCCTTCATATCAAGACTGGTCTTCTTGTTCCAAGGCTTCTTGCCCGTATAAACAACAACGTTAACGATATCCGCAATGGAATCCACGTCCATATTCAACCTGTACTTCTGTTTCTTCCCTTGCTTTTGCAATTCACGGCTCTTCTCGGCGATAATCTTTTCGAACAGTTCTAATTGAAGGGATGTCATCTTCCTCCATGCAAGAATTCCTATACCAGACTCATAGACTGATCTCGCTTCGGTAAGGATAATCATACCGCGATTCAAATTGCCCATAAGCACAGCCTTACCTCCAACCGAAACGATAGGCGACTCTGGAGGAATGTAACCTGTCGGCAAATCGATGACTTTCCCATCGATTTTAAAATTCTTGTACTTCTCCGTGCAACGGAGAAGATCAGCCACAAGGAGCGAATCAATCAACGCATCCTTCATGGCATCATCGATGTCGGACGAATGTCCGATCTTGTCGGAATACATATTCTCTTCCATAATAATCCTCCTATACTTCAACATGAAATAAATAGAAGTGAACCACGATGGGTGGTTCAAAAGAAGCCTTGTCAAATTCTGAGAAAACGCAGTTCTACAGGAAGCGATAGTATATTACAGGAATAGAAAACAGATGTCAATAGGCAAAAGTGACTTTCTTGATAAAGTAATTTTTGATCATAAATGACAAGTTAATTAGTTTATATAAACTGATCTTCACCTATATTTCATTTTGGCACATGATAATAAAATCACATAGTAAAAGACAAGTATTTGACAGTTATAACAAAAGTATACAAATAGATATACAATACATATTATTTATATAATTAATGAATTATGAGAAGATTTCCTCTTCGCAACTGAATATTCAATATGATGTGTTGTATTCTATTTTACTTGATTCAATAAAAACAATCATCTATGTTGTTTTCTATATGTTGCATGCCATACAAATAATATGATTTCCATCTGTCTTTGGTCAATCTAAGCAAACACCGACAAAGAAAAACAACCTTTCGGTTGTTTTCATAGATCACTTGGTGATTTTCCTGGCAAGGGGGATATCATAGGACCACGGGTGGATTTGTTCATAGGCATAGGATGCCGCAAGGACATCTTCGTCCATGAATTTTCTTCCAATGATCTGTAGGCCCACAGGCAAGCCTTCTTTTGTCAATCCCGCAGGGATTGAGGCAGCTGGGTTGCCTGTGAAGTTTTCAAAGAATGTCTCGCAGAAACCGATCAATTGTTCGATTTGCTTGCCATTTACTTCTTTTGGTCCCTTGGTATTTCCATCGTTAGTATTTTTCACAGGTGGACAGATGGTGACGGGGGAAAGAATAATGTCATATGTCTCGAATACGTCTTCTTGGACATCCAGGATCTCAGTGCGCATCTCATTGATCTTTCTAAGATCAACGATACTGGACTTTAACATGACATCATTCCAATAGATAAACTCTTCGGGAAGTTCATTGCGGTGGTCTTTGACAATGTCAAAGCCGTCTTTCTTCCATAGTTCCATGTCTGTCGCTGTGTCAAAGCAAATGCTCTTGCACCAGAGTTCGGCGTAATCGTTTTGGCTGTAATGGAATTTAAAGTCCACTGGTTCAACGACACATCCCAGTTCTTGGAAACTTAGTGCAGCTTGCCGTACGATTTGCTTGACTTCTTCATCGATGGTGAAGATGCCAAAGTCATCGGTATAGCCAATGCGCATTTGCTTTACTGGTTTCTTCATCAGTTCCAGGAAATCCCTTTTCTTGCGATAGGCGCTGAAGGGGTCTCTGGGGTTGTATCCTTGCATATGGTTTAGCATCATGGCGCTGTCTTCAACTGTCTTTGTGATTGCGCCATTAAAGCAATACGGATGGGAAGCAGACCAGCCATCGGGACGATTGACGCTTGGTATTGTGCCAACCGATGCCTTAAAGCCATAGCAGCCGCACCATGAGGATGGTATGCGGATGGATCCTCCGCCATCTGATCCTTCACCAATCAAGATCAATCCATCGGCTACGGCTGCTGCACTTCCTCCTGAAGAGCCACCGGAATTATATCCTATCGCAAATGGCGTGGAGGTAGGACCATACAGTTTGTTGTCGGTTGTGCCACGGAAAGCAAATGCTGGCGCATTTGTCTTGCCTATGGCGATTGCGCCGCATTCCCTTGCGGCTTTGTAGAACACTGAATCCTCTGTGTCTTCCCTAATCATCGCAGCAACACCCCCATGGGAATTTGTCCACCCTTTCTTCGATGGAAGAAAATCTTTCAATGCTATGGGGACTCCCGCAAAGGGACCAACATCCTCATTCTTAGCAAGGCGTTGTTCCAAAGACTTTGCTTCGATCATTGCTTCCGCGAACTTGGTGTATGTAAAAGCATTGATGGATGGATTTCTTTCCATGATACGCTTGGTGAAATATGCTACGACATCGGTGGGGGAAACTTCTAGGTCATTCACCAGTTTGCCTAGTTGGCAAGCGGATAATCTTTCAAGTTCCATGATTACCTCGCGTATGCTGAAAGATACGATTGGCCAACATGTTCGTTTTCCCACGTCTTGGAAATGTGATAGCCTACAGGTGAAAAGATTGCCTCAAAGGCTAGTTCAATGGCCATGGAAGTCAAGGAACAAATCAGCACTTGCGGCCATGTCCAGCCAAAGAATACATGCGAGACAAGGGCAGAGAACACAAAGTTATCCACGAACTGGGCAACGCAGGTAGACGCAAGGCTTCTTGTCGCAAAGCCATAGTAGTCTCCCTTGTCGGTCTTTTGCCCTATCGCATTGTTTAGCGCTGAATTGACTAGCGATGAAGCAAGCATGGCAATAGAAGACCCTACAACGACATACCATGCCGATGAGAAGGTTTGGTCGATGCCATTGGTAATCATCCCTCCCACTTCCACATCGGCAGAGGAATAATACGCTGCCCAACGACCAGGCGTTAACATTAAGAGCGCAAATATCATGGCGCAAGCCAGATTCACGCCAATTGCCAGGACAGAAACCTGCGTAGCAGCCTTAGGACCAAATCTCTTGCATATGCAATCCATGCATAGAAAAGAAATCCATGACAAAGCAAGACCGGTGTTCAGACAGAAATAGTCAGAACGATACAATTCCCTTCCTGCCAATAGGTTCATCAAGACAACAGACAGAATAAACACAGCAATCACCATGGCTGGGACACTTCGTAGAAGGAGCTTGTACTCCTCCAGGACATGATTGAAATAACGCTTCATACTTTCTCCTTTGGTTTTAGGTTTTACAAGCAGGATATCAGACCCGAACTGCTTGGCCGTTTTCAACGGCCTCGCTATTATACCAGAAGCATCAGAAATCCGGAACAGATATTTGATCGTTCCAGTATAACACAGGCATTGATACACAATATGATCCACCTCACTCCATCCAAAGACGACACAAAAAACCCGCAAGCATGCGGGTTTTGCATTAGTTAACAAGCCATTGTTCGTCCATGACGTTGCGTTCGTCAACACTTTCGCATTCACGGGCTTCATTGCCTTCATGTATGCGTTTTAGGATCTCGTCAAGTGGTTCTGGCTTGTGATAGTAGTATCCTTGGACAATCTCGCAGCCGATTTCACGGATGAACTTGAGTTGTTGTTCGTCTTCCAATCCCTCGATCAATGTATGTAGCTTAAGTCCTTTCGCAAGGTGGACAAGATCTTTCAAGATCAGGCGATTGGCACCGCCATTGTCGTCTAGATGCCTGAGCATCTCCATGTCGAACTTGATCAAATCGAACTGGAACTGGCTGAACATGTTGAAAGAAGAATAACCGCTGCCAAAATCATCAAGCCACAAGCGATATCCATTTTGCTGGATCTTTCCCAGCTGTTCCTTGAATGCGTCTTCTGCCATTGCTACGTCTTGCTCGGTGATCTCAACAATGAAGTAGCTTTTGTCCACATACTTGGACAAGCCATGTTTTTCATACAGGCGATTCATCTCGCCCACGACATCGACATGGTCGAAGTCTTGGCGTGAGAAATTCACCGATACGGGAACCAACGGAAGATTGTTTTCAAAGCGAATGGATATTTCCTTGCACACTTGTTCGAACATGAAGATGTCCAACTTATGCAGCAGATGGTATTTCTGTAAGGCAGGGATAAATGCCGCTGGGGAAATCAGTCCCTTTTCTGGATCGATCCACCTTGCTAGGGCTTCGAAAGCTGCTGCTTTCTCGGATTGTACGCGAAAGAGACCTTGGTAATACACCTTGACCCAGCCATTGGACAAGGCTTTGTCAATGTTTTCCACGATGTAGCGCACTTGCCAATAGGCATCGTCGGCGGCTTGTGAAAAGAATGCGATATTCCTGTTCTTTGTCGTCTCCATGCGTTTCATCGCATGCTTGGCGTGGTCCAGTGCCTCAGCAATGCCTTCCTCAATGGGACAGATGGCCGTGAGGATGCCGGTTGTATTGCCATAGGCGCATTTGGTGATCTTTTCGTTGAGCGTTTTGATCCTGTCTTGTAGATCTTCTTGGTCATCGACATCCGTGAGAACGATGAAGTGGTCGTCAGCGCCACGAATAACAAGCGACTGGGGGAATGCCTCAACAAGTTCCTTTGCCACAAGGCAAAGGAGCTTGTCACCCTCTCTGAAGCCATATTGGTTGTTGTAGGATTGCATGGATTCCACATCGGCGTAGATGACATGCGGCATTCTTCCTTTGGAACGAATGACATTTGCCTTCTCTTTGCCAAACTCATGGAGATAGTTGATATTGGGCAGTTCGGTCAAAGGATCGGTATAGAAGCGATCTTTTTGAAATAGTTCGTATGCTTCAGAAAACGTTAACATCTTTTCCTTTGTGTCTGTCACATTAAGATAGACGATTACCGCTAGTTGTGTGCCATCTGGCATTTCCTGCCATTTGCCGCAACCATGGATATACTCATATCGCTCATTGATCCAACAGCGGAATATGACATCGTATGTTCCTCTATGCCCAAGGAAATCCTCGCTGATCCTTGATACCATGCCTACATCATCCTGATGCATGCGTTCATACATGCCTGTTTTCAGCCATTCTAACACCTTGTCGCGATCCATGCCCGTATTTCTACAGAAACCATCCGAAGCCAGCACGGGCACCGCCTCTCCACCTATATTCTGGTAATACACATAGGAAAGCGGACTGCTTTCATAGTTTTTTCGCATTTCTTCTGGGAACCGATACATAGCTTCATATCCTTTCCGCCTTCATGGCACTTTTCTTTGAACATGCGCGCCTTGTCATTGCGCACTGTCTCTTACAGCGTATGTTTTCTTCATAAGCTATAATATAATCATTGCATCAATATGTCCATGTCAAGAATGGACTATTTTATGTTTTTTCATAGTTTTTGACACCATCCTTTCCTCGCCATACCTGATAAATTGCGCATCAAATGGCACTTCACATCCTTTTGAGAATCCTTGACATAATGTATTCCAGTTTTTTAGCACTTCTGGTATAATCCATATGAACGGCGACAGGGAGGTGGGCGCAATGACAGAAAACAACCAAACAAATACGGAGCGTGATTCTTATCAACGCAAGCTGGAAACCATGAAGCAAGACCGGATCAGCCTACAGGCGGACTATTCGATGTTTTTAAATCTTTTCATGCGCAAAAAATATCTGTTTCAGCTCTATAAAGAACTATTCCCGCAAGACACAAACATCACGGAAGAAGATCTTCGGTTGGTAACGCTGGACAATGTCCTGGCAATCCATCCGTATAACGACCTTGCCGTTCTGGCAGGAAACAAGTTGATTGTCTTGGCGCAAGCGCAGGCAAATTGGAGCGTATACACCATTTTCCGCTTGGCGGACTGTTACTTTGACGCAGCCATGGGCATCCTGCAGATGAGCGATACCAATTCATTGGACGCTGAGGTATTTGTGATCTACACTGGAAACAAGCGCATAGAGAACGATGTCCTTTCCTTGAACCAGGAATTCTTTGGCGGCGATCCAAACAAACCTTTCAAGGCAAAGATCATCCATGGCGACTACAATCATGGCATCCTTGGGGAATACATGAACTTCTGCCGTATCTTCGACGAGACGATCCGCAAGGCAAATGCGCCCGAGGAAAAGCTTTACGCTGTTACCACGGCAATCGACCGATGCATTGAAAACAATGTACTTGCTGGGTATTTGAAAGAGAATCGCTCGCAAGCGGAAAGGATCATGCTCGCTCTGTTTAGCCCGGAATATGTGAAAATGGCTTCCGAGAGAGCGGAAAAGATCAAGGTTTCCATCAGCACATTGCGTTTTTTGCATATGCCGGAGGAACAGATCAAAGACACTATCGCAAAACAATACGGCATAGCTATAGAGTATGTCCAAAGCATTCTGGACGAAGCAACTTCTGCATAGGCAAGAAAAGGATTCCTATACTGGAATCCTTTTCTCGCCTATGGAACAATGCTGTAAGGCTAGAACGTATATCGCATGGAGATATACCGATGTTCAACGTCTTTGAATCCTAAGCGCTTGTAGATGGGGTATGCTTCTTCCCTGGCATCAAGGTCGATGCGGCCTAATCCTTTCGCTCTTCCGTATTCTATGAGATTTTCCATCAACCTTGTGCATAGGCCATTGCAACGGTATTCAGGAAGCGTGTAGACGCTGAGAACTTTGCCATAGAGACCATTGAGCAGGATAGAATTAGCTGGCATCTCGATGATGTGCAGATAGGCGACAGAGACGATTATTTCATCATCCTTGGCGATGAATGCGACAAGCTCGTCGCCTAGCTTTCTAGCGAAATAATCATTCAGTTGCGAGGTCATGCACTCTTTCTCGTGGGGCGTGACTGTCCCGAAATCATCCAACATATAGGCAATCCTTAGGTCGATCAATTGAGGAATGTCTTGTTTGCTTGCTAGTGAAAATACAATATTCATGATAAATCTCCTTGTTGCTATAAAAGAATACTTCTTTCCAAGGCAATGGTCAAGATTGCCTTGGAAAAGATTGCGGAATGCTTTGACACAAATAATTTATGCCATTCCCCATGAATTTTTAACAAATGCCGCAAATACAGTGTCCCATTATGAAGACATGTGCTATAATAAGTCCGTTAACAAAGAGCGATATGCTTGAATCATGAAGTCTTGTGATTCATTAGGGAGGAAGTGACATGAAAAAAGCAGTATCGAACCAGCAGAACCTAGCACCATATTTCAGCCAAGTCGGCATATGGGCATTTTCCATAAGCACGGCGATTGGCTGGGGTTCATTCGTTGTAACATGCAATGCCTATTTATCCCAGGCAGGCATCTTTGGGACAATCCAAGGACTGATTGTGGGCATGATTTTCATCCTTATCATCAATCATAACCTCTGCCATATGATTGAACAAAGCCCAGATTC
>OMYM01000032.1 GCA_900315225.1 uncultured Erysipelotrichaceae bacterium
GTTTTTTTCTATCTGAAATAGTTATCATTGAATTGCATTTGTTCACTTATGGTGTTAATATAATGCAAAACTGAATACTGAGGATACAGATAGAGGCGCAACCGATATTAGTAGTCTTTGGCTTGAAGTGTCTAGCGCAAGACAATGCCAAGGCAAAAGGAGAGGTTGCCGAAGTGGTGTGTTGCGCAAGCATTGCTGGGCTTATGGATAACATCCATAAGACTGTCGCTAACGCGGAGTGCTATTGGATTAAGCGATGTCGGGCGGCCATAGGATCTGTATGGCTGCTTTTATATATTAGGTATTTGGTTTGAAAGGAGCATGTAGATATGGATGTTTTGTTCAAGGGTGCCGCTACGGCACTGGTTACACCGATGAAGGAAGATGGTTCCATCGATTATGAGGCGTTTGGAAGGTTGATTGACTGGCAGATTGAATCAGGAATTGATGGGTTGGTTGTTGCTGGCACAACTGGTGAAACTGCGACTTTGTCGGATGACGAACACAGGGAGCTTCTTCGTTTTGCGATTGATAAGATTGCGGGCAGGGTTCCAGCGATTGCGGGTACGGGGTCGAATGATACCGCTTATGCAATTGGTTTGACTAAGTATGCCTGTGAGATTGGCTATGATGCGTGCTTGATTGTTACGCCTTACTATAACAAGGCTACGCAGAAGGGGCTTGTAAAGATGTTCAAGGCTATCGCCGATGCATCGACAAAGCCGCTTATTCTCTACAACGTTCCTAGTAGAACAGGAGTTAACATTGAGCCTGCCACATATGGTGAGCTTGCAGGATATCCTAATATTGGCGCAATCAAGGAGGCTAGCGGGAATATTTCCAAGATTCTTGATACTTTTGCGGCGGTAGATGGAAAGGTTACAGTCTATTCTGGTAATGATGATCAGATCATTCCAATTCTTTCGCTTGGTGGACAGGGTGTTATTTCAGTTCTTTCTAATCTTTGTCCAAAGGAAACTTCTGAGATGTGCCATAAGTGGCTTGAAGGTGATACCAAGGGTGCTCTTGCGCTTCAACTGAATTATTTGACGCTGATTCATCTTCTTTTCAAGGAAGTTAATCCGATTCCAGTCAAGGCTGCCATGGCCAAGATGGGATATGGTGTGAATGTTCTTAGGCTTCCTTTGTGTGAGATGGACGAAGCGAATGCTGAGAAGTTGTATGCCGAAATGGAAAGGCTTGGTTTGTTATGAGAATTATTGTTCATGGTTGTACGGGACGCATGGGCAAGATGGTCATTGAGGCTGCCAATGCGAATCCTGATTGCGTGATTGCGGGTGAGTGCGCTGATGATGCATTGCATCTGGAAGATTGCAATGCTGAGGCAGATGTTGTCATTGACTTCACTAGTCATTTTGCGACAAAGGGGTTATTGGCTTATTGTATCGAAAGAAAGCTTCCGGTTGTTGTTTGTACCACGGGGCAGACGGATGATGAGATGCAGGCGATCAAGGACGCTTCTGCAGTCATTCCTGTCTTTTATTCAGCAAATATGTCGATGGGAATTGCGGTATTGAAGGATCTGGCAAAAAGAGCTGTTGCCATGTTCCCTGAAGCAGATGTAGAGATTGTTGAAATGCATCATAACCAAAAAGTCGATGTTCCTTCTGGAACTGCGATTTTGTTAGCGAATGAAATCCACAAGGTGCGCGAGGATGCGGTAGATGTCATTGGCAGGCATGAGAATGGCAAGCGTAAGCCTAACGAGATTGGCATTCATTCGTTGCGTATGGGTAGTGAAACTGGCACGCACGAGGTGTATATCCGAACGGGAAATGAATTGGTGAAGCTTTCGCATCAAGCGTTCTCTAGGGCTGTGTTTGCGGATGGCGCAATAAAGGCAGCATTCTTCTTGGTAAAGCAGAATCCTGGCTTATACAGCATGGATGACATGTAGAAAACTAAAGCCGCACATTGTGCGGCTTTTTTATGCTTCATGGACATCAAGGTTGTCTTTTATCGCATGGTCTATGTATTCGTTGGCGGTCTCAAAGATCGATTCGATTTCTTTGTCGGTTAGCTCGCGGATAACTTTTGCAGGTGATCCGAGGATTAGTGAGCGGGGAGGAAATACTTTTCCTTGGGTTACAAGCGATCCCGCGCCAACGATGCTGCATTCACCGATTTCGCAGCCGTCAAGAAGAATTGCGCCCATGCCAATGAGCGTATTGGAATGAATAGTGCATCCGTGGATGATCGCGCTATGTCCAATTGTAACGTTGTCTTCGATAACAACGGGAAGAATGTTGCCGGTATGGATCATGACTAGATCTTGGATATTAGTGTCATGGCCAATATGAATCGATTGTGTGTCTGCGCGTATGACGGCGTTGTACCAAATTGAAACGTTGTTCGAAAGCTCAACATCACCAATGATGCGTGCGCCATCAGCCAAATAATACTTCTTCATGAGCATATTATACCCGTGGAAAACATGCACGGAGCTAGAAAAGAAGAAAAAATCGAAAAAAATGACGAAAAGGGGTTGACGAAAATGAACGTAAGGTGTATAGTATATAAGCGTTCTGGGAAAGGAACACGGAGGTTTAGCTCAGTTGGGAGAGCATCTGCCTTACAAGCAGAGGGTCAGCGGTTCGAGCCCGTTAACCTCCACCATTAAAGAATGCCGACTTAGCTCAATTGGCAGAGCAACTGATTTGTAATCAGTAGGTTGTAGGTTCGATTCCTATAGTCGGCACCACGATGTGGAGACGTAGCGAAGTGGCTAAACGCGGCAGACTGTAAATCTGTTCTCTCTGAGTTCGGTGGTTCGAATCTACCCGTCTCCACCATCTTTAATGAAAACATCCGTTGGGTGATGACATATGAATAGGGCGTGTTGGGGTATAGCCAAGCGGTAAGGCAACAGACTTTGACTCTGTCATTTCGCTGGTTCGAATCCAGCTACCCCAGCCATTTTACCACTGATGTCTCGGTAGCTCAGGCGGTAGAGCAACTGACTTTTAATCAGTGGGTCAGGAGTTCGATTCTCCTCCGAGACACCAATTAGTGAATATGCGAGTGTAGTTCAATGGTAGAACGACAGCCTTCCAAGCTGTATACGGGAGTCCGATTCTCCTCACTCGCTCTTAATATAGACCTTATGGTCTATTTTTTTTACCTTGGAATGAAACAGCAGGACAAATGTCCTGCTGTTTCATTCCGTGAATAGACCATCAAGAACTCTTGGGGTGTATACACGAGTTTCAATTTGATGGAAGGTGTTCTTCAATTGCTTCAGGGAATTGTTGGTGCTGCGCCTGAAGTCTTGGATGATCTGGATCTTGTTTTTCACTTCTCGCCTGTGTTTGAGGGTCTCCTTTAAGAGTTTTGCCAGGTGCATGGTCGTTGCTGCATTCATCGTATGGAACTCAATGTAATGCATCATATCGGTGATGGCGAGGTCGTCGTGGGACAACTGAGATACCAGCAGGTCTATATATCCGTCAAGTTGATTAGCGGATTCAGCAATAATTCGGATTGATTCGAAGAATTCTTCTGGGATTTCCTCGGATTTGGTTTCCTCGTTTTCGGCTGGTTCTTCTGGCTGGATTGGTTCTTCTGTGTCAGTTGGCGCAGGAGCGGATAATTCAGCTTGCGCGGGTTTTGTCTCGTCATCTGGAACAGGTTCAATAGCAAGGCTTTCATACTTAGTGCATTTGGCTATTACGTTTTCAGCCGCCACTTGTTTCTTCCAGATATATCCCGGACCATCGGTGATTTTTAGAGTCGCATCCAGATACGCTTTGTTTCCTTCCACCATAGCGTAGATTCTGTATCCTTTCATAACGCCTCCGATAATTATTATCTATGCAATAGCAATTCGTGTAAAGCTTTTTCTAAACATGTAATGGCTTTGATATGTTTTGAATGATTTATACAGCTCGGCAGAATTCTTTTTGGGAATTAAAAAGCTATTTGAGCAATATCCCCTTGTGTATACTGGAATATTATGATATATGGTAGGTGAAATTTACGGAGAAAGATCATGCAATTAAACTTAGAGACGGATTATACCGTGAGATGCGTATTGTATCTTGCGCAGACAGACCAATCTAGGTCTGTACAAGAAGTAAGTAGGGCAATGAGAATGGAGAAAGACACGGCAAGAAAGCTGCTTGACCGTTTGCATGATGCGGGGATCGTAAAGGTGAATCAAGAAGTGGACGGGAACTACGCGCTTGCCATGAATCCTGACAAGATCATGGTGACAGATGTTTTGTGTGTCAGTGAAGACACCATTAAGATCAACCGCTGCCTGGAGCATGATGGTTATTGTAACCGCAATGCTACATGCGATTGTCCGATGCACAAGTTTTACAATGGGATTCAAAGCATGTTGGAACAAGTATTTGACAATACATCCATCATGGATATCTTGGAAGGAAAGGCTGAACCTTACGCGAGGCTTATGTGATTTTTCGTTTTTCAAAATCGAGTGCATTTTGTGCTTCTGTAGAATTGTGGTATTATATTAGCAATTGAACAGGAGTTAAACATGGAATTCAAAGAGAAAGTGGAAGCGTTCAAGGCGTCATGCCGCGTATATAAGCAAGAACGCGCAAGAATCATCGAATTGAGAAAAAAGCGCTCAGATCCAATCACGTTTCAATTATTGCGCTACACAGAGGCGGATACTAAATTCGTAGAGGAAAAACTCGATGAGATTGAAACGATATGTGGACCTAACGCGCGCGTCATGGTTTGGTATCTTTATGTGGAGGGTAGAACGCAGCAGGAGGTGGCGGATGAGTTTAAGATCACGCGCAGACAGCTCCAATACTCATTGAACAAATGGATGGAAAAAGTATTCATTGAAAACAACGATGACGATGGTGATGAGGTGGAAGAAACCAATTCATCTGATGAAGAAGAAAAGTGATTTTTAGATTTTCGAAAAAAATAGTGGCATTTCTCGGGATGTTATGTATAATAATAGGGCAAGTGTCCTCGTAGCTCAGTTGGATAGAGCGTCCGCCTCCTAAGCGGAAGGTCGGCGGTTCGAGTCCGCCCGAGGACGCCACTTCAATCGGGATGTAGCGCAGTTTGGTAGCGCACTTCGTTAGGGACGAAGGGGTCGTGGGTTCAAGTCCCGTCATCCCGACTTTCTAGATTTGCCAACATCTGCCCGTTGGCAACAAAAAACCCGCTTAACAAGCGGGTTTTTATGTGTTTGTTTACATTACAGTTAACTGCAATTGCTCACAATCAATCGCACTTTGGGTGAGGAAAAAGGGAAGGTTCAACCGAGATCCCTGCGGATTAACCGAAATTTCCAAAACACGGCTCCACCTGTTGCACGGCTTA
>OMYM01000113.1 GCA_900315225.1 uncultured Erysipelotrichaceae bacterium
GGGTCTAGCTGTCCTGTACACGATTCTGGTACAGATCGTGGATGTCAAGCCGATTGGACCGGATGGCAGTGAGGTTGGCTTTGCGACCATCAACGGGATATTCCGGGACATGATCGGGTATCATCAGTTCTTCTATCTGTTGACAGAGGTGTTTGGGATCATATGTATTTTGGTGGCTGTCATGTTTGCGGTGGTGGGAGCGCTGCAGCTGTTTAGAAAGAAGGACATTCTGAAGGTCAACCGAAAGATCTTGTTAATGGGTGGCATATATACGCTGGTATTGTTGTTGTATGTCGTGTTCGAGATATTCCCGGTGAACTATCGCCCGATGATCGTTGATCCCGAGGAAGGGCTGGAAGCGTCGTATCCTTCTACGCATACCATGCTTTCCATGTGCATCGTGGGATGCGCCTTGGTATATTTCAAGAAAGTCGTGCGCAACGAGGATGTGCGGGACATGATGATCAAGGCCTGCATTAGCATTATCTTTATCACTGTGGTTGGAAGATTGTTGAGTGGCGTGCATTGGTTTTCCGACATCCTTGGAGGATTCATCATCAGCCTGGCGATCATCTCATTGTACAATTCACTTGTCACATGGCTTTCACCGCGCAAGAAGAAACAACGCAGACACCGCAAGCGCAACATTGATGGCTTTTCAGAACAAAACTTCATGGAAACAAAGGGCTAGCGCCCTTTTCTTTTTCAGCGGACGTTCACCTGCCGCACATATTCCCATAAGACGCAACACGTACAATCGTTTCATGAAAGGAGACACCATGAAAGAAATCACAAATCTTACGCATGCATTGGCACGTTTTGGCATGGGGTCGTTGTTGTCGTTCTTCCTCGATAGCATGCTGTTTGTTATCTTGACAAAGGCGGGAATGCCTTTGTTGTTGAGCAATATCCTGGCAAGGGTGGTATCTGCGTGCTTTAACTACACATACAACCGTTGCATTGTTTTCCATGGGGAGGCGAGTGTTTCTAGCGCGCTAAGGTATTTTGCGCTTGCGACAATCATCCTATGCCTTAACTCCTTGTTCCTGGACATGCTTGTCACAATGATGGGGGTGAACCCATATGCCGCGAAGATTTTCGTTGAGTGCGCCATGTTCCTGTTGTCATGGATGGCACAGGGATGCTTTGTGTTTGCGTCAAAATGAAGTCTTTTGTATTGTTTTTCCTTGCATCGAAAGGGGGAAATGATTATGATATTTGCTAAATGAAAGGAGACGCAATATGATTACTGATTCATTTGACACACAAAGCAGACCATTGATTACTCCCACTGACATCTATGAGTACTGCGGCACAACCCTGGAGACGTTGATTGTGGTGTATTCCGGCAAATTGATCGATATCCTTCTGGAGAAGGAGTTGGTGGAATTGATCGACACCCCTCATAGACCAGGATCCACCCACGAGAAGATTTCTGTATACCGCCTGAAGGACACAGGAATCGGAGTCTACTGCTCTCCGATCGGCTCTGCCATTGCGGCAACGATCATGATGGAAATGAACGCAGTCACCCGTGCCACCAAGTTTGTGGCATATGGCTCTTGTGGCGCACTTGTAAAGCTTGAGGAAGGAAAGGTAATTGTCCCGGATTACGCCTATCGCGACGAGGGAATGAGCTATCATTATGCTCCGGCAAAAGACTACATCCAGGTGCGCAATGCAGGCGCTGTCGCAAGGATTCTTGGCGAAGCGGGAGTCCCGTATGTCAAGGGAAAGACATGGTCGACAGATGCCTTCTACATGGAGACAGTGAACCAGAAGATCCAAAGAATCAAGGAAGGATGCATTGTCGTAGAGATGGAATGCGCTGGGCTGCAGGCTGTATGCGACTATTATGGCTGGGAACTCTACCAGTTCCTCTACACCGCCGACTCCCTTGAAGGAGAAGCATGGCTCCAGAGAACCCTTGGCGACCTGGAATTGAGCGATAGGGTCAAGAGCTTTTCCCTTGCGGTGGAAATCGCAAAGAACATCTAGCGTAAGCTGATCAACAGAGAAAGCCTGCATATCCGCTTCGATATGGCAGGCTTTTTGAGTTTTCCAATGAATTATTCTTTCTTGGAAATGTAAAATAATGGAGAAGCTTTTCAAAATTCATGATATTATATTCGAGATTTTAAGACAGAAAGGGTGCGGCAATGAGAGTAAAGAACCACAGAAAGATCAAAGCAGCTCCAGCAAGCTTGTTTAACCTAGGCTTCCGCCAGGCGGAAGCCGTGCGTAGAAAGTACACGGCAATACATTTTGACTATAAAAACGATGTGATAACCTCCGTGGACGCAAGAAACTACAGGTTGTTGAAGCCGTTGGGAGAATTCCATGCGGAAGTTCCCCAAGACAATAGAAAGAAAACGTATATCGAGCTGGCGGAATTTCTTGCTGGCGGTGCGTTAGGCGAAACATATCTGGTGATTGACGATCCCCATGCGATCACCTTGTTCAATAATGATGTATTAAGTTTGAACCTTGATGGAATCTTCTTCTTCTTGCGGGCAAACGATTTCCTGCTCATGAAACGCAGACAGGAATATATGCAAATAAACACAGATCCCTTGGATGATATCGGAGACATGGTTGTCTTTGGAATGGACGCAGAAGAGGAATATTTTAGCCATGAGCGCAAGGAGGCGCTCATGGCCAAGCCTTCGCCAGACGCATTAGAGGTCTGTGCGTATATACAGAATATGTTGAAGATAGAGGAGCGTGACATCAAATGGCTGCGCTTCAGCACGACCCCTGGCAATTTGGTGGATTGCTCATGCCGTTTTTCTTTCTTAACCTTCAAGGTCGCAAAAGATGGAAAGAAATACATTGTTGTGCCAAGGAATATCGCTGAAAAATCAGGCTTGCCATATACGGAAACAGCGATCAGCGATGGTGCTGCCCGTGCGTACTTCGCTTCCCCCATGGATTTGGAAGTCTTTCATGACTACATATGCGGTGAATTCGATAAGGTATATGCCAACCTACAGAAAGTCTTGACGGGAAGAAACGTCAGCTATGCCAGCCAATTCAACACCATAGCGCATTTCTACCAAATGCAGGAAGCAGAAGTCAAGAAGTACATGGCGATCATTCCTGGCAAAGATTATGGCGTGGCGCATGTGCCACAGGTAAACACCGTGACAAAGAATGATGTCAAAATTGAAGTGACTGTTTCCCGCAAACCGATTGGCGACATCGATCCCCTTGTGCCTGAGAGGGAGAAAGAGGCGCAATCCCTCTTGAAAAAAGCCGATGAAGCACGTCGCCAAGGTAACCATGATGAATCAATCGCTCTATTGGAAAAAAGCAGAAACCTTGGTTGCCGAAGCTATGAATTGTACTTGTCGTTCTCGCGCACATACCATGCTATGCATGACTTTGAAAACGAGGTCATCATCCTGGAGGAAGGTGTATCCGTCTTGGAAAAGGATACACCAGGCATGCTTGCCATGCGTTTGTCCAGGGCATTGCAGTCTCTGGCGCGGAAACAAAAGAGACAACAGGAGAAACAAGAGAAGGTGAAAGCGCGCCTTGATCACAAGAAGCAAGACGAAGATAATAAAATACTGATAAACAAACGTCCTTCTCGTAGGGTCGTGAAGATGGACCTAGAGGGAAACGTGCTGGAAACCTACGATTCCGTTAATGTGGCGGCCAGGCAGAATGGCGTCAAGGTATCCACGCTCTATGCGGCTGTCCAGCCCCACAACAAGACAACTGTCCTTCAGTGCTTGTGGAGCTATGAGGATGACATCGCTTGACAATAGGGAAAAAATAAGTAAAATAAATGACAATATCGTTCAGAAGAACGTTGAAAAGGGTCAAGAATGACAGATACAACAAAATATGTTCCTTACGATGAAAGGACAGGCAACGAATCCATCGTATACTTTACCAGGGATCTTTCGCCCGAAGGCATCATGAAGGCGTACGAAAAGGTGAATGCGAACATTGTTGGCAAGGTTGCGATCAAGCTCCACACAGGCGAAAAGAACGGACCAAACATCGTTCCAAGCAGCTGGGTGAAGAAAGTCATGGAAAACGAAGAAACCCTCAAAGACGCAACAATCGTGGAGACAAACACATTCTATGCCGGTGATCGCTACACAACGCCACAACACCTGGAAACCCTCAAGGTCAATGGCTGGGATTTCTGCAAGGTCGACATCATGGACGCAGAAGGAACCGTGGATCTTCCTGTTTCGGGTGGAAAGTGGTTTGACCACATGACCCATGGCAAGACCATGGTCGACTATGATTCCATGTTTGTCTTGACACACTTCAAGGGACATGCCATGGGTGGCTTTGGCGGCAGTAACAAGAACATCGGCATCGGCTGTGCCGATGGACGCATTGGCAAGGCCATGATCCATAAGAAAGGCAACAATGACTGGGGTGTTGTCGAAGATGAATTGATGGAGAAGATCACCGAATCCACCAAGGCAACGATTGATTTCTTCGGCAAGAACATTTGCTACGTCAATGTCATGCGCAACATGTCCGTCTCTTGCGATTGCGAAGGTGTCGCGGCACAACCTGTTGTCACGCCAAACGTAGGCATCCTTGCGTCCAACGATATCTGTGCCATCGACAGTGCTTGCGTAGATTTGGTCTATGCCATGTGCGAGGAAGACCACAAAGATTTGGTAGAGAGAATCTCTTCGCGTCATGGACACCGCCAGCTCGACTATATGCATGAACTCGGCATGGGAAACAGAAAGTACATCCTGATCGATTTGGACAACGATGAAGTCAGAATCTGCCCAAAGAAAGCTGTTGAAGGCGTAAAGCCATTCAAGCTTATCAAATAACCATGAAAGACATGCGTATCGCATGTCTTTCATTTGCAAGTTTCTTCTTTTTACGGTATTCTTATTATTGTAAGATTTCAAGTTATCTTCAGGAGAGGGAATATGAAGAAAGTATTGATTGTTTCGTCAAGCCCACGAAAAAACGGCAATTCCGACATCCTTGCCCGTGCGTTTGAAAAAGGCGCTCTGGAAGCTGGCAACCAAGTGGAGTTCATCTCACTCAGGGAACGGAAGATCGGCTATTGCATGGCATGTAATTATTGCCATGAGAGAGGGAACAACACATGTGTACTCAAGGATGACATGAAAGAGATCCTTGAAAAGATGAAAGAAGCTGATACATATGTGCTTGCTACACCTGTATATTATTACAACGTGAGTGCCCAAATGAAGACATTCATTGATCGGACATATGCCTGCTTCTTCGAACTGAAGAACAAGGAACTATACTACCTTGTCACCTGCACTGATCCTGGTGAAGAATGCATTGGAAAAGCCGTGGAGGGCTTGAATGGCTTTGCGGCATGCTTGCCATACTCCCAAGTCAAAGGCATTGTGTATGGCACAGGCAATGCCAAGCATGGCGACATCCAAGGCAAGAGCCAGGTCGATGAAGCATATGAATATGGACTACATGTCTAACAAAGGAAAGAGGTAAACAACATGAGTAACATTGAAAGAGTCTGTGAATTTCTGAAAAAAGCCGGAACATACTACCTCGCAACGGTAGAAGGCGACCAACCAAGGGTTCGTCCGTTTGGAACAGCCCATATCTTTGAGGGAAAGTTGTACTTCCAGACAGGATTGAAGAAAGATGTTGCTAAACAGATGGCGACCAATCCCAAGGTGGAGATCTGCGCCTTTGTGGCGGGAGAGTGGCTCAGAGTCGCTGCAGAAGCAGAATATGATGCAAGACTAGAAGCCCAGGAAAGCATGCTTGAGGCATATCCAAGCCTGAAGAGAATGTACGCCGTTGGCGATGGCAACACTGCCGTATATTATCTCAAGAACGCCAAGGCTACATTCTCGTCATTCTCCAGCCAACCCGAGACAGTGGAGTTCTAGGCATGGCAAAACTCGTCTGTAATTTCTACTCGTACGTACTTAATCGTGCCGTGGACATCACGGTCGTCCTGCCATCCGTCACATGCCCGGAATCCCTTGGGCTTGCGGGATACCCGCCAAGCCACGAACTCGTAGCGAAATTCCCAGTTGTATATCTTCTCCATGGCTTTGGCAACAACCATGCCCAATGGACAGGATACACCAACGTTGAAATGTATGCGGAAGAAAGAAGAATCGCCATTGTTAATATTTCGGCAGAAAACAAAGCCTATGCCCGCGTTGGCGGTGATGACTTCATGCGCTTTCTCGATGAAGAACTTCCTTCATTCTTGAAGAACTACTTCCCGGTTTCCGATGATCCAAAAGAAACATACATCGCAGGACTCTCCATGGGAGGCTATGGCGCATACATCCACGGCTTGACACACCCAGAAAGATTTGCGGCAATCGGTGCCTTCTCGGCAGGGCTAGGAATCAATCCCGAGACGTTCGCATCTGATCCCCTTGGCTCTAGATCATTCACGCCGCCAGACGAATACAATCCCGAATCCCTTGCGCTCAAATGCAAGGAAGAAGGAAAGACATTCCCCAAGATCTACGCATCTTGCGGAACCCTGGATCAACTCTATGCGGTAGACAAGGCATTCGCCGACAAGCTCAAAGAGCTTGGCGCAGATGTCACCTGGGCAGAAACCGAAGGAAGAGGACACGAGTGGAGATTCTGGGATGCACAAATCGAAGCATTCCTGGATTGGATCGAAAGAGATGACCACTACGGCCTCTTAGGCAAAAGAATCGTCTAAAAAGCTGTTTTTGGATCTTTGTGGCGGCTGTGCCCAGTAAAAAAAGGACAAAGCCTTAGATTTCAAACATAAAAACAATGAAAAAAGGGAGGCGCTTGCTAAAGCATTTGACGCAGCAAGTGCCCCCCCTTTGTGTGTTTCGCCATATATAAATGCAGGCAGACTCGAAATTCTACACAGTTGTATCTCGGAGCATAGTGAAGGAATTGAGGCTTGTGTGCAAATCGATGCTTGCTTGAATGCGACTGAAAGTCTTTGCGTTGACATTCAGAAAGAGAAGAAGTAGAATGACCTCATCTAATCCACGGTCTGTGGAGGGAAAGGAGAAAACGGCCATGACTGGACATGCATACAAGGCGGAAAGCATGCTGATGGAAGAGAGCGCACTGGGTCTTTTTGTCATGCAGGCGTGCGGCGAAGAGACTTGCCATGGGCAAGAAATCGCACAATTCGACCACGCATGCGTTGAAGAGGACACCGCGCCATTGCCTGCAATGCCTTTGGCAGAGGCTGGGAACACGAATGGAGTGCTCCATGTGCAGCTGGAAAAGCCATTGGCTCGAAAATCGGTCACGCGCCGCGCCATTGAACATCCACGGTCATTCGACGTGTTCATAGCAAAGGAACCCTTTCTTCAATCCCACCCACGGCAACCGCGCAGGGCGTAGACCCTGGAATTGTCCTATTGGCTTAGCGTGGGGATGGAAGGCAGGGCGTGCGCCGCAAGGCTTCCTTTGCTATGGAGATGCCGCAAGGCGGCATCCCTTGGACAGGAGGTTTCATA
>OMYM01000416.1 GCA_900315225.1 uncultured Erysipelotrichaceae bacterium
GATGAAGGCTTTGTTGAACGGTTGAAAGCAATCAATGTAGTTGAAAGCATTGCCTTTGATCGTGCCTATGCCATGTATGGCGGCATAGTTGTTCCAATGGATGAGGAATTATACGGATATATGACATATTATATCAATCCGCATAATGCAATCCAAGGAATAGGGTTGTTTTTTTCGGAACAGGTAAAGAAGATGCCAGAATGCTACCAGATGCCCATGGATATGTATGAGCCATCAATAATCCAGGGCACAGAGGTATATATCATGGAGTATGGCACGAAATTCGAGGCATTGTTCACGAAAGGGACATGGAATTATCACATGAAAGCGAATCATCTCAATGAAGGGGAAACGATTGATATGATTCGTTCTATTTTGGCGAAGGATATTGATCCTGTTGCGCCAGTTCTTGATGCGTATGAAGGCATGGAAATCAAGGAGACGGTGTTTTCCAAGGAAACCGAGGAGAAGACTCCCATGCAGTTGTATGAAGAAGCTGACATTGTTGGAATGGTTGTCATACAGACCATTGATGGCGGATGTATATGGAAAACAGAAACATGCACGGAAGGGACATGTCAGATGTACCATCGGTACAAGGGTGATGAGGATGGAGCCATGGCTAGATTCAGGTATATCCGCAATGGTGGCATCGTGGATGGAACAGCCACGATGCATGCTGGGGATGTTATGGTTGAACAGGGCAAATGCTATTTGGCTTTCATGAAGCGCATTGATGACCAGACAGTTGAAATCTTTGGCTATCAAGATGGATTTAGGGAATTGAAGGAGTATGTCCCTTCCTTCGATAGAAGGAAGTTGATGTTCCTCGATAATCGCAATGGGGTATTCGAATCCATTGCGGATATTCTTCCAGGATTGGAGAATTATGGAGAGTGTTTTGCGAGGTGAAATAGAAAAGAAGAACGCAATGATTGTATTGACAGCCTTGTTTTTGGTAGGGGGCGAGTCTATTGCCTTGGCGGAGTCTAGCAAGGAAAACATTGAGTCGAAGGAAGAAATCGTAGTCCTGGAACCGATGGTGGCATCAAGGGACGAAACGCTGAAGTATGAATACTATGATGCCTACGCCCAGCTGGAAGGGGAAGTCTATACTGGTTCAATGGACTATGACTACATCCGGTTTACTGATAAAGATGGCATTTACAAATATGCTGAAGATATCGTCATTGTGCATGTCATTTCCGCAGCAACCTTGATGTCCATCAGGTATCGAATTCTGCTTTTGTCGTAGATGCGATTCTACTGGCAAAAATCACTCGTTGGCAATCTGGGGAGTGCAGGTGCAACCTTACAATGTCGGATGGAACTGGGCTGAAATTGATAGTTTTGTCGGGTATGCCTTGGGGCTGGAGTTCTACATGCCTGCTAACAAACAGACCATCATGTATCCAGACTGGGAAAACGCCATTTATAACACCGTTTAATACTGTGATAATGAAGCAGTTTTGAATTTGTATTGAGGATTGGCAGGAAGAAGAAAATGAAGAAAGAAATAGCATGTATCCGAGTGGCTGAACAACATCAATGAAAAAGACAAGAAATAGGAGAACATTTAGAAAATGAACAGTAAAAGTGGCAGAGTTTATGGTCTTGCCTTGGCATTCATCATGATTGCTTTTCCGTTGTTCATGCTATTGTTCAAGGCAAGCATCGTTTTACAAAAAGCATTTCTTTTTGCGATCATTCTCCTGTTTTCGATAGCATTCATTTCGCAACATTATGATAGGAACACGATTGCCAAGACCTGTAGAGTTGCCTCATGGGCATTGATCGTTGTTTTTGGTATCTTTATGTTCCGCAGTGGAACGCTTGAATATCAGTATCTGACTGCATGGGGCATCACTCTTTTGCTTCAGATGACATAGACTGCAACAATCAAAGTAAAATAAACCCCCAAAGGTGAGAAAATGATACCCTAGAGTCATCGTTGAGTGTGCATTCCAGCGAACGCATGGTCTTTATGATGCCTAGGAAAGCGAAACTTTATACGCATATGTGTCGATGATGATTAAGTTAATATTTGAAAGAAGTCCCTGAAAGAATAGCGAAGACCATGCAAGGATACACAAACCGTTCTAGTAAAATGGGAACGGTTTGTTGCCAAGGTTTGTGTGGCAATTATGGTTGTTATCATGCCATCGGTATCAATAGTGTACTGCTTTTGCTTGCGTCCCTTGAATGGCAAGGCTTCCATGCCGCCATGTTCTCGATGTTCGCAGATCCAGATATCCTGCTTTATGACATCTGGGATCGATCCGTTTGATGCCGATTCAATTGTGCCACTGATCTGTACAGGAAAATCTTAATGCATTGCTGGATCATACTCCCACAATCATGGTCGGTGCTGATCACAATATCGTAAAAAACTCCTTTAATGCCTGCGAATATGTGAATGCGTGGTTCTGATAGACGTTAAAAGGTGATGAATAGGCTGAGCAGGTGTTTAGAGGACAAACCAAATTGATGCACAATTCAGCACGTTGACAGAATGTTGAGATACAAGAAATTGAATAGCTGGGTTTCAGTAAAGAGATTAGTCTTCTAAGCCACAGGAATAGACTCTTGAAAAGTAGTTATACGTGCAATGCGCATAATTATATTGACAAATCCTTTGCGAAGAGTATAATAAGGGTGGTGGAGGTGATACCATGAAGAATGTGAATGTAACTCTCCGAGTGGATGAAGATCTGAAGAGGCAGGCTGATGCTCTCTTTTCTGAATTGGGAATGAATCTGACAACTGCTTTTAATATCTTTCTCAGACAGTCTGTTCGTGAACAGCAGATCCCTTTTCGGGTGAGTAAGAATGTCCCTAATGCCATTACGCTTGCTGCTATGGACGCATCCGAAAGAGGTGAAGACATGCACGGTCCGTATGACAGTGTCTCTTCTTTAATGGAGGCGCTGAATGCTTAAGGTCGAGTTGACCAGTCAGTTTAAGAAGGACTATAAGCTGGCAATCAAAAGAGGCTGTGATCCAAAAGAACTGGAGACAGTCATTACCTTGTTGGTCAATGAACAGC
>OMYM01000305.1 GCA_900315225.1 uncultured Erysipelotrichaceae bacterium
TACTGAACAGCTAATTCATCTGTCTCATGTTTGAGATAAAGATCTTTCACCAGATTGAGTGATGACAATGCATCATCCAACTCCAGTCCATCAAGCCTCTTGACAATGATACTCGCCAATCCCTCAGCAACCTTATCAGTAGGCTGACCTTCGTATACTTCGTACAGGATCCCATATGGTCTACTCTTATTGTTATTCCTATATTCCTCTTCCCATGCATCGTATTCTTCTTGTGTCACACTTCTTTGAATTCCATTGCGCAATGTGGGATCAAAGAATTTTTTATTAATGAATCCATCATGACTTAGTTTTTTGATTGCTGCTTCAAGATCACTTTGATCACTCTTCCAGTCTTCTATATAACGCATCATATTTGATGGTGTCAAGTAGTTTTCTGGATACTTCCATAAGATTTTCATGATCTTATATTCATTTTTTGTAAGTTTTCTCATTATTTTCCTTTTTATCTAAAAAGCTTTATCATACTTCTATCTGAAGATACTTCTCCAATGACAACGCAATGCCATCATGATTATTGTCTGCCGTAACATCATCTGCTGCATCTTTGACTACCTGTACGGCATTGCCCATAGCAATGCCAATTCCCGCATACTGTAACATGGTCAAGTCATTCTGGGCATCACCAAATGCCATTAATTCTTCACGACAATAACCAAGCTTGGAGAAGACAGTGTCAATGGCTTTTGCTTTGTCAATGCCTTTGGCTGTGTATTCGAAGTAGAATGGGGCAGTGAACATGCAAGAGAGCTTGTCCTTGAATGGTGCCTGCATTTCTTCGTAGTGTTCTTGCAGGTAGGGTGGTTCGCCTGCGGTCAGGATCTTTTCAACTGGGAAGTCGACAAATGCGGCCATGTCTCTTTTCTCGCATAGGATGTATCCGTTGCCACGGGATTCATATGCGATAATGTTAATGGGATTGCCGTTGTTTTCGAGAAAACCGTTATATACGTCATTTGTGTACATGTATTCGCCATGCGCAATGATGGGAGATACCTTGAATTTCTTAATGTGTTCCAGTACTTCTTTGCTTTCTTCAATGGTCATGGCTTGCTCGAAGAAGACTTCTCCGCTTTGGCAATCCATGACCTTAGCTCCGTTATAGCAGATAAAGATCCCATGGTGTTTCTGCATGTCCAGCATCTTGGCATATTGCATCAAACCTTGGTCTGGTCTTCCGCTTGCCAAGGCAAGCGTTACACCCTTTTCTTGTGCCTTCTTCAAGGCTTCTATTGTCTTTGGGGTAATTGTTTTCTTATCGTTGGTCAATGTTCCATCAATGTCCAGTAGAATTGCTTTGATCATATAATTCAACCTCCAACATTATCTTATACTATATTTCCATTTTTGACAATAGACAAATGTCATACTGCCAGAACCGAAAGAGTTTTATACCAGAATTTCGGGTATAGATTCCATGTGATAACTGGTGTATTCTTTATGTGTAAATTGATTAGGTGACGTGGAAAGGAGTCATAAACAATGAACGGTATTGCAGAGACGGAAAACCTTGATGAACAAAAAGAATCCATAGATATATTGATGCAGGATGAAGACAAACAAGATAAAATCATCGCGATGATTACCAATCCTGATCTTAGGTTTGGCTATGTATTGAAGCTATACTATTCCATCATGGGGATTAAGATGCCAAAACAGCTTGATCTACTAGACGAATGGTTTGGAAGTTTGGTTATCATTGTCAGGGAATCGGATGGCACAACAAAAGAACCTCCTGAATACAATGACATGGAACGGAAAATCTACGCTACTAGATATAACGATTCCCTATATGGCAGCGGTGAAGGACATGAACGTGTCACGTACATTGTAAATAAGCTAATAGGCACAGCATCCAGCAATCGTGACAAAGGACATCTACAAGCAAATATCATCCAGAAAAACATTGCCAGAAAACTTTCAAACGAAACATCAGCTCTTGCGAATTGGGGAAAATACATTGCGGATAAACTAAAAGAATTTCCTAAAGAAAGACTACAGGAACTTCACTTTGCATTATACATGTTTGTCCTGATCGCTTCCGAACAGTATTATGATAGAGACGAATATGACCGTGATATTGAATTGTTTGCGTTTGATGAAGAGGTGTTTGACCAGATCATGTACAACGCCTTCTATCAGCTACAATTATCAGATTTTGATGGCTTTGTGAATGGATTTATGTGGTTGTTATTAGGAAGCTTGCTAAGAAATGCATGCGGTAGGATATGTAGAGTATTCAACAGTTCCTTTGTGCCAATCTATCGATTGTCAAGTGAAACAGGTCATCTCCTAGACCAACTGGCATTCTTGATTGAACCTGAAGCATACGAAGACTATTATGAAGGAAATGACTTGGAAAGAAGATTTCCAGGTATAGAATTCTTTTGCGACCAATGCAATGCCCATCTGAATGAACAGGAAGGATTTACCGATCACTTAGATTTTTGGCGATGTCGTAAATGCGGTCATGTGAATCCAATTAACATGAATGAAATCTACGAGAATGTAGAAGACTATAACAATGGCATTCAGAGGCTTACTGTTGATGGCTACAAGCGTTCCATTGAGAAAAGAAGAAAGGAAGTTGAAGAAGAAGAATCATAATCCATACCGTAATCTCGGGTATGGATTTGGTACTTCCACGGGTGTATCCTTTGATCGTAAAAGATTAGGAGGAATATTATGAACTGGGATTATGCACGTCTATCACATTTAGCAAAGATCGCTGGAGGACCAAGGGAACTATGGAAGAAATGCTTCAATGCAGGCAAAGAACAAGGGCGTAAAGAAATGTATCCCATAGTGCTTCTGATTGGAATTGTTAGCTACGCACTTCGCACCCTTCAAGAATAGAAAGCACACATGGCGTAGAAAGGGATTGTTAACAATGAAAAGATTATGCAAAGTAGTGTTCTTCTTCATTATCTTCGTACTGTTCACCAGAACTCTAACTGCATGTAGCAGCGATCAACAGAGTACACAGGTGAATGATTCTTCTGTCAATGACAGTGCAACCACCATCATGGAATCACCCCAACCAGAGGAAAGTGAAGTACCACCAGTTGAAAATACTGTCGAAGAGGTCATCGAACAGGTTGACAATGAAGTTGTTGAAGAAGAAAAGCCCATAGAACCATTGGAAACGGAAGAAATCATAGACGATATTGTCGAAGAGGAAAACCTTGAAGAGACATTGGAAGATGAAGAAATACCATATCATTTAGTCGATGATTTTGAGATCAGTTATCAAACGGATTACGCACATATCTCTGGTGGTGATGTAACTCTAGGCAATGATGAAAAGCTGTCAATCGTTCTTACCGCCAAGCCAGATGGCTTGGTGGAAGACGACTTCATCTTCTATTGTGAAGATGAACAACTGGTATATACCATTGATTCGATAGACAATAATGAGACATCCCATCAAACAATCTTTAGACTGACGGTGCGTTCTCTTTCAGAAGGTTATCATGACTTTGCGATTTTTTCAACATATGATATCCTATCGTTAGGGGAAGAGTCGCCTGGGATTGAATTACATGTTGATAGCTTGAATTCACGGGATGGACGTATCGTCTATGTGACTGACACAGGTGAAAAGTACCATTACAGCTATGCTTGTGCTGGTGAAAATGCTACAGCAACTACGCTTTTCGATGCTGAAGCATATGAATATGAACCCTGTAGCAAGTGTGCCCAATAACCACAAAATGGCGACATTGTCGCCATTTTGTTTGTTATGATCTAAAAAACATAATCGCCATGATGATCATGACCACTGCTCCTGCAATCATTCTCCGCATATTACAGCAGGCAAACAATGCTGAATTCTACCCACTTGTGCGTCCGAGTATAACGGCATTGGTGTCAAGCA
>OMYM01000027.1 GCA_900315225.1 uncultured Erysipelotrichaceae bacterium
ATGAATACGTAGCCACCACCCATATTGTCAAAATCATTCGCAAATGCCGTAAGCGTATGAATGATTGGTTCTGGATTCCAATTTGCTTTATATTCAATTCTCGTACGTTCCACTTTGCACTGGTGAAGCAAATCTTCAATGTTGATCGGTAAAGCCATATTCCCTCCTTTTGACTTCATACTACGCCAAAACCTCAGAAATTCAAAACCAAATTTCTACAAGGCTTCCGCATATAGATACAGGCAGGCAATAGTGAATTCCACATACTTGCGCAGCCAAACATAACGAACCGATGTTTCAGTCCATTGATTATTATATCAAAGTTCAAGGGAAAGACAAGACCAAATTAAAAGCCCAAGTAAAAGCCATGTGTTCTTGACAGAACACATGGCCTTTACAAAAAACAACCAGAAAGTGCTTCTTACACAGAAGATGTGCCTTACTCATTCTGTGATATCACGAATGACTCTAGGCTTTTACAGTCCTCAAAAGCTCCATCACCAATCATACAGATTGTCTTGCCTAAGGAAACCTTTTGAAGCTTTGTACAGTCAGAGAATGCATATGGTTCTATGATGCGGATGCCAGGAAGAGAGATGGATTGCAGGCTATAGCATCCGTTGAAGGCACTTTTGCCAATGGATTCTAGTTTCTCAGGAAATTCGATAGAAGTCAATGATTTACATGCATAGAATGCTTCATCTTCGATTTTACGAACATTTTTCGGTATTATGATGTTCTGTATATTCTCGCATCTAGCAAAGGATCGGTAGCCTATGCTTTGCAATGATTGTGGCAGTTTCACTTTTACGATGCCATGGCAGTCTTCATAGGCATATGCATCAATCTTTTGCGTTCCCTCAGGGACAACGAGTTCTTCGACATTCTTGCCAGGGAAAAGTAACTTGTTCAGGGCATCATAGAATTCTCTATCGCTATCAAAACGATCCATGTAAATGGATTGGGCTTGCGGGAATCTTTTTTTCCAAGACTGTGGAAGTTTGAATTCTCTTGGATAGACGAAGATGACTGGTTGCTTACGGGGAAGGGAAAGATGGCTTTTTTCCTGGATGAAGCGGTCTGTCACGATTGATAAATGGATAGAGATGTCTTTATCCATCAAATAGCTATAGGATGATAAATGGCTACGAATGGCATCAGCAGTCTTTTCATCCCTTGTAGCATATGCCAAATGAATCATAGCATTTCTCCTTGACCATAATATTCCTCAATGACATCCTGCATCTGGTCACAACCTTCAAAGGCATTTCTTGGCAGATCGCAAAACGTCACAAGGGAGTCAAAATCTTCTATCGTCTGCTTCAATGATGTGCAATTCTTGAATGCATAGGAATCAACACAAACATATTCTTCCCAATCCACATGTTCCAAAGAAGTACACCCAGCAAAGGCATATGTTCCTACGTATGCCGTTCCTGTTATGTCGAATTCCTTTAGCGAAATGCAGTTTTCAAAGGCATGAGCATTGATCTGTGAGAGATGGCTACGTGACAGATTTACCAATGCATCACAATTCGCAAAAGCGTATTCACCAATCGAATCACAGTATTTTGGCAATGTAAGTCTATGTAAAGATCGACAGCCAAAGAATGCATATGCGGGAATCTCTTCCACAAACATATCCAGTTGTATATCCTTCAAGTTACTACAGTTAACAAAGGAATATTCTCCCAAGGAATCCACGTTTGCGTCCAAACACATCAAACTTGTGCATGTATCAAACGCATGGTCACCCACATGCACATTGCTTGCGTGTACAGCTTGCAAAGCTGTACACCCAGCAAAGGCGTATGAACCGACTTCTTCCACATGTTCTGGTAGAAATATCTCCTGCAAGGAACTACAGTCTTGGAATGTCTTTGGTGCTAGACGGACATTGTTTTGTTCAGAGTCATCGCCATAAAAGATGACTGAAGATAACGAACTGCATCCAGCAAAAGTTGCTTCATCGATTTGACAACATGCAGGAATACGGATGGTTTTGAGATTTGAACAGTTTTGAAAAGCGCCCTCATGAATATGAATGATGCTAGGGGGAAGAATTACTTCCCGTAATTCTTGGCAGCCTTCAAAGGCATGGTCGCCTATGCTTTTCATTCCCTCAGGCAAAGAGATTGTTTGGATCTTGGAATGATGAAAGAAACGTTCTGGAACGTACTTTGTTCCTTGCTGGAAGATAAAGGAATCGATACGAGTGCATTCCTCCAGACATGCTCTTCCATAATACACTATGCCTTGTGTTAGATGAAGGTCTTGCAAGTTATGACAATTCGCAAACACTCTATCCCCCAGCCATAGGCCTTCATCTTTAGTTGGCTTGCATATAGCTCTGTCCATGGCTTCATTCATTCTCTTCAACAAGGCATTTGGGTCATCATACAGGTATAGACAGAAGATTTCATATCCTTCCTGTAGAAGATCTTCTATCTCTTCCAACGGGACATATTCCTCCAAGATAATCATCTTCCTTGCATTAGGGTGCCAATGGACAATGGGAGAAAACTCTTGCATGCGAAGGGTTCGACGACGGACAAAGAACAAACATAGGTCGCTTTTTCCTATCTTTTCGTATATCGTGCTGGAGGATATCAATTGATCCCAGTCCTTCTCATCAACGTAGTGGTCATGTGACAGTATGTCGATGCATTCGTCTATGATATCTTCTGGTTCATTCCAATGCCGCATTGCCAGAATGATGGATGGACTGCATTGGAATGTTGTTAGTTCGTGTTCTTCCTTGCATTCCTTCAGTCTCATGGCAATCTCATGACAGAATAGAGACACGGGATAGGCATAATCATACCTGGCTATATCAATCTCCATCCCACCCACATCCACAAGCCAATAAGGCTTGTCTTTTCCTTCTAGGGGCAGCCATTTTTCATGTAGGAGTATTTCTTCAAAAGATGAATAACGTATTGGCATGATTCTCATTCGTTGCGTCTTACTCTCCATGGCATGCATGCCATGGAGAGTAAAGACAAACGACATCTCGGGTAATGGGTCCAGATGCATGATTGCGACTGTTTCTTCTGAATCTTGGACAAATGCCACATGGCATGCCAAGGCATCCTCTTTTTCTTTCAAGGATGCTATTGCGTTTTGTATTGTTTCTTCAATGATCTGCTTTCTTTCACTCTGATTCATATTAGGAAAAGATCTCAGCGTTATCTCTTCTTTTTGACTCTACCGCAACACATTTTATACTTCTTGCCACTACCGCAGGGACATGGCTTGTTACGACCAACATTCTCCATCGGAACCGATTTGGTACGACCGATATTCTCCATTGGAGCCGACTTGTTGCCTTTCTTTGGAGATAAATCTGCAAACATTAGACTAACCACTGCCCTTAACTTATCTCGATCCACGTAAGGAATGTCTTCATCCCTTTCTGGGATGGCATCTGGCACCACGGGTGGATTCTCAATTTCCATTGGCTTCCACCCTCTTAACACAGGATTTGGCAATACTTGGTACAGTTTGTTTCCCAATTCACGATACTGTTGCAACTGTTTTACAGTATGGAACTCTACGGGGCCAAAGGTCTCTACATCAAGAACAGACATCACCCAGGATTTTCCATTGAACAAGGAATATGACTGGGAAAAGTAGCAATCAAACACGAGTTGCGTAGCAAATTCATCGTCAAGCTGAAGCTCTTTCTTGGCAAAAGCAATGATGGCATCTGCTTCTGGGATATTGTAGTCCATATGCTCCATCGCCAAGACCGTTTGTTCATCGCAATCCGCAAAAGGAGCATCAATTCTTGCGGCAAGAAACTTTTTAAGATCTGTTCTTCCACTATCAATCAAATGACTTGCGACAAGCTCTGGCTTTGGCAATCCTTCAGTCACAATACGGCACACATAGCGATATTCACTTTCTCCATTCGCCATTTTATTCAAATGTCTCTTTATCCGGTCCATTTTCACTTCGGGATGCCACTCACATATCATTTTTGTGACTAAATCCACAGGAATCGACCAATAGTATTGTGCCAAAGCTCCTATAAGACGCGATAATTCTCTACCTGTCATATTTTTATCCTTTCTTCATGTCGTTCGACCGTTCGTGCAACCGAACATATTTATGATACATCAGGTGTAATCAATCCTTCAACAAATTTCCATTGACCAAGGTGTCTATACCTTGACCTGTTTTATACTTCTTGCCACTACCACAGGGACATGGCTTGTTACGACCAATATTCTCCATCGGAGCAGTCTTAGGATCATCTGCTTCATTCAGCATATTCGCGAGTTCAGGGACAGCATCGCCAAACTTTTTTATTATTCTTTCTTTGACTTTCTCGCGTCCACCGAATAAGTTCATTATCATTTCGATTTGTTTGCGATCATTCGGGATATCTTTATCTCTACGGGGAATTTCATCGGGAAGCTTTGGAGGATTTTCGACATCGATGGGTCGCCATCCCCTAAACAAAGGATTTGGCAAACGTTGATATAATGCGGTTCCCAATGTGCGGAATCGTTCTACTTGAGACACGGTCTTAAACTCAATCCTACCAAACCTCTCTGTCATAAGAACGGACATTACCCAAGATTCACCATTTGACAATGCGTACGGTTGATTTAGCCAACATTCATGTATGAGCTACTTTGCAAAGTCAAGGCCAACGCCCAACTCCGTCCTGGCAAACTCAATGATTGCGTCTGCTTCAGGAAGATCATATCTCATATCTTTCTTATCAAATAGCGCTTTTTCATCACAATCTGCATATGGAAGATCCCATCTGGCGGCGATGAATTGTTTGAGATCTTTTTCATCCAAGACAACCAAATGTTCTACAACAAGTTCTGGTTCATCAAAGGCAGCCGTCTCCACATAGCAATGATGCCAATACAGGTTATCGTTGCATTTCTTTATTACTTTGTTTATCTGTTTCAATGTAACGTCCGGATGCCACTCCATGATTTTATCCGTCACATATTTCAAAGGAACGGACCAGTAGTAATTCGCGAATCCCTCTAAAAGATCGCCAATCTTCTCATCTGTCAAATCATTTACCTTTCATTTTTATCACGTTATATGTTTTTTGTCGCAAGTGCGTGACATGTTTTCATCGGTATCCAAATCTACTCAAACAGGATAAACGCTTGTTCCATCGGACACAAAACAAGATGCGTAGATATGAATACATCTATATGATACATCAAGCAAGGGGACACTTGCAACAAGAGTATATGATGTTTTCACCAATTATGCCTTTACGTATGCAAACAGAACAAATTATCCATCCACGATTCAACGATGCCAAGGAGCCTCCTAAACTCTGCCTTGTGGATGCCGAATGTCCTGTGGAACTTGTTTTCCGAATATGCGCCAATTGTCTCGCGGTCGTATGGTTTGCTGCTCATAAAGCGCCTCTTTTCAAGCAGTGGCGGCGGGAAAACCCGTGCTTGCAAAACTTGTCGAGACGATGCACAATATGCAGGTCATCGGATGGCTGCCGTCTCCACTGTTTTATCAACTAGTATTATAGCACGGATCACAGCCATTTAGTGACTTTTTTGAATTTTTTCGATTTTTCAATTGTTTCTCTAGGGTTAGGAACCTGTCTATTATATCCTAACGCCATTATAAAAATATATATCCTGAATTTGCATAATAGTCGCTCATTTCGCAAACATGTATCAATTTTCAGATTCGTACATCTAAAACGCTTGATAAAAACGCATTATTTGTTAAAACCAATCGAGCGACCATAAAGAATATGTTCGCTCGATACAGTCTCTCGAAACAAAAGGACTGATTTCAAATGACGTGTGCGTCCATGTGGAATGACACGCTCCAATGGGGATATCCATGACATATGGATACTAAGGCAATATGACCTGGAGAGAAAGGCAACCGTCACCATCAAAACGAGGTTGCCCAGCAAGAAGACGAAAGGGAACACGCGAAACGCCTGTCGAAGCGGCACGGGCGCTGATGAGGCAAACGTAACCCAGGGGCGACAGAGTGCTTTTTGGAAAATCCAGATTGACAACACAATTTAAACATGAATACAAATACACTATAGAATTATTGTTTATTGAAAGCACCTGTTTGCCCTAAATCACCCTGTTACTTTTCGCGAAAAATTGATTCAATTCATTCGAGCGACCACTATGCAACATTCAGGATATACCAGAAAATTTTTTCATTTTGTTATCCACAGAAAATTCTCTGCGCGCCAATAATGTATTGATTAGTTACAATGAAAATACTTTCATTTTCGATTGCTATATTGCACATGATTATAACATTAATAAGATAAATATTTTCAAATTTTACATATCATCGAAAAATAATTTGAGATATCAATTGACTCATTAACTGGTTTGGAGTATACTGTTATCATATTCAGTTTTCCAATAAAGCTGAATAAAGGAAGTCGTCAGCAAATGATCTTGCCAGAATATGTGGTGCATGGGAGGGACACCGTCATATTTGGCATGCGAAATATTTTAGTCCTTGCGTTATGTGGAAATCCCCAATGCAAGCTTTCAAGATTGTTTTCAAGAAATTCGATTCATGCAAGAAAGCGCGTTCATGAAATGCGCTGGGTTCTCTGACAACCAAAGATTTCGTTGATCTACAGGCGGAGTGCATCAATTCCGCTCCGCCTGTAGGTTACACGAAACGACTATAAGTTATACTGCGGTATAATTTGCGCAGGCATGCGAGCATTATTCGAAACTATTGCAGAATACATATATCTACGGATTAAGCTAAAATGACTGTTTCGGTTGATCGGCGAAAACGTTATTTCTTTCCCACAACCCTCGTTTTATCTGTTATAATACAAGAAAGTTTTCATTCCCCCACCGCTGTCATGTGCAGGGCGGCGAATAGTGGGGAATCATTCGTTAAGGAGAAAAGAAATGAAAAAGATGAAAAAGAAACTACTTGCCATTCTGATGGGGATCTCAATGATCTTTTCTTCATTGTCTTCTGGGCTTTACACAGTAGAAGCTGCGTCTGTCGTTGGCAGCCTGAATGGTAGAAGGTACACTGACTTCGAAGACATGCTTGAAGATCTGGAAGATGATTATGCAGGGAGGTCAGTAACCATTGAAATGCTCAGGGACTGGGATGCAGGAGTTGATTCTGACTTTGACGAAAGGATCATCATACCGTCAAATTGCCGCGCCGTCCTCAACATGAACGGTCGTGTCTTTGACAGGAATTTGAATTACGATGATGATTGGTCGTTCAATGGTGAACTGATATGCATGGAATCAGCCTCTTCCCTTACAATTAACGGTGGGGATCCAAACGCGTTTCATTGGAAAAGGGTTTATGATTCCACCGATGGTGGGAGAGAATCTGTCGAAACGACATTGTACGGAGGAATTTTGACGGGTGGATCTAGCACAAATGGCTCTGGGGGTATTCATATCAAAGATAACTGCACACTCACCCTCAACAATGTCACGATTGCTGGATGTCGGTCTGAATGTCCTTGGTATGACTCGGCTGGAACAAAAAGCGGCTATGGTGCTGGCATTTGGATCAAAGGATCTAACACCACCGTCACTTTGAATAATTCTACGATTACTGGATGCCATTCTCAGCTCGATGGAGCAGGCATTTTTGCTAGTAATGTAAATAATGTTACATTAAATTTAAACAATTCCCATATTGATAAAAACTATAGCCGTGATGATGGCGGCGGAATCAATATGGATGGTGAGGAACTGATAATCAAAGGCGATGGCAAATCAACTGTTTCCAACAATGTCGCAAGTGATATCGGAGGAGGTCTCTATATCTGGAACGATGAAGTCACCGTCAGCGGTCTCATCATTGACAGCAACCGTGCCAATCAAGGTGGTGGTATATACACCCAAGAAGAGGACGTTATCCTCTCCAATCTAACGATCACCAATAATACTGCTACGGACAAAGGCGGTGGCATTTTCATTAATAATGATGGTAACATCATCCAGGATTGTGTTATCACGGGAAACACCAATTATGGTGTATATGTTGAGTCCGATGTCGATGAGGAGTTTGCGGTGAACGGAAATACCATCATCAAAGACAATTCAAAGGGAAACCTGACCTTGCAAAATTCATCGTCCTATGTTCAATTCGCTCTTTATGATGATGCCGATGTCCATCTTGGCTATGTGGAGAATCCAGATCCTTATGCCCGCATTTCCCCTGAAACAGCGACTGACAACCGGTATTATTTAACTGCCGTAACTGTTCAGTGAGAGGGGGAATTTATTTCCAATAAATTATATATTTTTTATTTGCTTGACATTCAAATGAAGCGGATTTTTGA
>OMYM01000177.1 GCA_900315225.1 uncultured Erysipelotrichaceae bacterium
AATCCCTGTGCGAGGCAAGGGACTGGGCGGCCGGAATCCTTCAGACATATGCGTCACCGCCCGTGGATGTCTCGGGAGGGCTTCATTATGTGATCGAATCGACAAGCGTCTGCCACTGCTGCGTCCTGGATGCATGGCTCGGCATGCCAAGCGTGATCAACCCGGGCATCGCAGGGGCGACAAAAAGGAAGACAGATGTACTGGATGCACATACCCTGAGCATTCACGATCTCACGAACATATGGCCGTATACATATGTTCCAGACAGGAACGTAACCGAGCTGCGCACGCTGCTTTGGGAGCGGAACGATCTCCGGAAGCAGGCCACGAGGTGCAGCATACGGATCAACAACGGGCTTCTCAGGTTCGGCGTCACGGTCGGCAGGAACGGCAGCGTGACCGGGAACAAGGAGTCCAGGAAAACCGTTGCCAGCCTGCTCGAAGGCACGGCCGCCGTTCCCCCGCATGTCAATCCAGAGGGCGTCCCCGAGGATGCCAGGTGCATCTTCGAGGATGAATACGCCTTGTACGACATGTACATCGATAAGATCAAGGAATACGACAAGAAGATATTAGACAAGATCAAGGGGATGGAATGGCCCACGGCCGAGGGAAAGATCCACGGGGGAGAGATGCTCCGCATCCTTGAGAGCGCCCCCGGCATCGGCCGGCAGACCGCCATCCTGTGGATGTCCGCCATCGTCGATCCAGTCAGGTTCCCGAACGCGAAGGCCATCGCAGCATACTGCGGGTGCGACCCATCGCTGAAGGTCAGCGCCAGGAAAGTCACCTCGACTGTGAAGCGGAAGGGAAACCCCGAACTTCACGGTGCCTTGTGCCGTGCAGCAGCATCGCTGGTCAAGGCGCACAAGGAGCCTTTCGGCAAATGGGGCTACAACATCGCCGTTTCATCGGGAAGATGGAAGAAAGGCGTCGCCGCAGTCGCGAGGAAGCTTGTGATCGCCCTGTACCACATGATGCTCAGGGGAGAGGAATTCAGCTACGACAGCTACCGCTTTCCCGTCGAGCCGGAGGTCATGGACATGACAATCGACGAGCTTTGCATGCTCGAGCCACAATTCAGAAGGTACGTGAAACCCCTGCATGCGGCAGGGATCGCGACGACAAGCCAGCTTGTGCACGAGTTCTACACATGCAGGCTGACAACGGTCGGCGGCCTCGGCAAGAAATTCCACGGCCTCGTCAAGGAATTCATAGAGAACCAACAGGCATGCAAGAAACTGTATTTCAGCGGAGGCGAAAATGAAAAGGCATCAGGCTAGCCCGGACGGGCTGATCCTCTCAGGGAAGGTCACAGCCAGGTCGAGGAGGAATGTCCCGGCCAACGATCCGAAAACCGAGATCGTGACATACGTCGTACAGGATGAAGCCGAAAGGAAATACTACGTGGACGATTACGCGCCGTCGTCCTACCATGACATCGGCGACCAGGTCGTGCTGGAGGTTTACGTGAAGGCATACCGCAAGAAAAACGGCGAGCCATCGTATTCCCTCAACGTCCAGAAGGAATTCCAGGGGCATCCAAGGGGAGAATCGTTCTAGCGATCAATGAGCAAAAACGCATGTCTGCTAACAACGCTAACAGCATGTGTTTTTTTGTCTCCTGATTTTGACCTACCATGAATGAAATGATATATGTCGTCTGTTCCAGATATTTGATCGTTCCAGTATATATGGCTGCGGCGCTCGGGAGGCGCTTTTTTTTCTTGCCCACCCATTGCGCCGCAGCCATCTTATCGGAATGCAGCCGGAAACGCAAGAGGGAAAAGAAGGAAAGCCAGGTTTTTCTGCTTTCTCTTGCAGGGGGGGTGAACGCAATCCCATGGGGCTTGGCGATTGCTTTTTTCCCATCCTTCCTTTCTTCCGGCAAGCATCGCCGCAGGATTTCTTTTAGCCTGCCCCATTGTGCGGCGGTCATGATAGGAGCGTGCTTGCAATAATGAAAAGAATTGAACAATTATAATGATAAATATCTATAAAAAATAAGTAATTATTGGATTGTTAGGCAAAATATGCATTTTTGTCTCTTTATTTTTTTTGGCTTTTATTGCGGTGGCATAAAGAAACCTTATGGGGATTGATAATAACAACTTTGCATCATCCCTGTCGTTCGAATTGAAAGCACTGTAAGAAAACAAAATTCAGTAGCAGGAGACTAGACGCATGCCTTTTGTCAAGGTCATGCGTTTTTTTGTCTTCAATAGCTCTAAAGCTATCCGCACAACTGTTTTGTCTCGTTTTCGTTGTAGCATGGCTGATGTTCTCTCTGATTTCTTTGCTTTTTACAGTCATTTCCGAACCGCAAATTAATCACAAGCTTCATGGCAAACCATTATCTCTCAGTGATCTCGATATTCACGTTGCTGATATGCCAGTGTTCTCAAATGTCAGAATATTCATCGGGTCAAAATGTTAGGTGGATTTTTCGCAAAATCTTTCTAAATAATTAAGTTATCCTCCATATATCATATGTGAGCAGTGTTATTTTCACATTTTCAACAAAAACCACTTGCATAATTTTGGGGTCTGTGATATGATAGTAAACGTTAAGGAAAAGGAAAGAGCAATTATAAGAGGAAAGGGTATGCTGATTTGTTTTTCGGTTCAAAATTTTATGTCCTTTAAGGAAACGCAGTCTTTGAACATGATTGCGGGCAAATATTCACGTCATAAAGAACATTTGAAGAATGCAAATGGAAGAAATGTTTTGGCAGCTGCGGGTATCTATGGTGCAAATGCTTCAGGGAAATCGAATCTATGCGAAGCAATTGATTTTTCTAGAGGAATTGCAGTTGGAAACCCATTGCGAAGAAAGATCACCAAGAGGTATTTTAGGCTGTCAAAAGAGTTCTCTGAAAAGCCTGGTGTCTTTGAATACAGGCTTTTGGCTAATGAGAAGGTATATGATTATGGTTTTGCGATTGATTACCGCAAGAGTAGAATTGTTTCGGAATGGCTTTATCGCCATGAAGGAAAAAAGGAAGTGTGTTTGTTTGTTCGTGAAGACCATGATAGTGATTACAGCGTGGAAGGTGAGGTGAAAGAACCGTTCCTTGATAACTTCAGAGGTGAGGTAAGTGATAAACTTGCTGGTGAAACCATTCTCTCTCAAGTATCATATTATGTAAAGAAGTCTTCTAAGGTTTTGATGGAAATGAAACATGTGTATGAATGGTTTGAAAGAGTTCATGTCATTACTCCAACGAGTCGATATGTAATGACAAATGCAATTGCAAGTGAAGAGGGCATTCGAAAGAAGTTTGAAAAAGAATTAATTGATTTCGACACAGGAATTCTCGCCTTGGAAAATGGAACTAAAAAGTTTGATGTGGAAGAATGGGATCTTACGGATGATTTTAAGAAAAAGCTGAATAAAGACAGCGAAGCTGGCAAGGTGAATGTCTTGATTGGAAGCGATGCAGGCTATTTGTTTTTGGAGAAGAACGAGGAAGGAGAGATTACGTATAAAAAGGTTCTAATGAACCATGGTGATCCAGAAGAATTGTTCGAAATGGAGGATGAATCCGATGGGACAAAGAGATTGTTTGATTATATCCCAATGCTATACAAAAGACCAGAAAGTTGTGTTTTTGTGGTGGATGAACTGGATCGTTGCATGCATACGAATCTTGTCGTAGCATTTCTTGAAAGGTTTTTTGCGTATCATAGAAACGATTCATCGCAAATTGTGTTTACTACGCATGATACCAATATCATGGATCTCGATTTACTGAGACAAGATGAAATCTGGTTTGTTGAGAGAGACCAAGAACATGCTACAAAGCTTTATTCATTGGATTCATATAAGGTGAGATTTGACAAGGTGATTGACCGTGACTATAGAATTGGAAGGTTTGGAGGAGTTCCAAGAATTCCAGCGTTGTATCAGGAGGACTTAGATGATTGATTCGAGTTATAGATTGCATAGAACAGTCTTTGATGATGAGACAAGGTTAGATAGTCAAAAAAAGCGAAGGAACCCAAAAACAGTTTATTACATATCAGCGGAAGGCGCTAGAACAGAAGCGAATTATTTTTCAGGTGTGAATAAAATGCTTGGCAATTCTGATAAAGCGATTGTGGTTTTGGGAAGAAGGTTGAAAAGTGGGGGATCGTCTGTCGAGAGAGTAATTGGGCTAATGGACGAATACAATGATTTGAAGGAAGGAGATTGTGCATTCCCAAAAGAAATGGTGGAAGAGTTTGGTCTGGAAAATTTAATTAAATTCAGAAATGAAAAACAACATCTGGATCCAGATGTTCAAAGGAAAATTGCGGATAAAGTAGAAAAGCTGGAAATTGATTTGGAGTATAGACACTTTCTTAGCAAATACCATGGAGAAGACGGAAATGATCAGTTCTGTCTTTTGCTAGATAGAGATTCTAAAACACATTCTAGAAAACAAATTGAGGATTGTATTGACTATTGTCGCAAGAAAGGATACAGATTGTTTTTGAATAATCCATGTTTTGAATTGTGGCTTCTCTTGCATATTAGCGATGTTGCTGTAGAATTTGAAGATGAGATGGATATGATCAAAGAAAATGCGAAAGTATCCAATAAGCATACTTACGTTTCTAAGTTACTTTCAGAGAAGTGTCACCATGGAAAAAGAGTGCATGGATTTGAGGCAAGGTATAAGGATCATATCTGTGATGCAATTGAACATTCAAAGAAGCTTGCTACATCACTTGATATGCTTATTGATAATGTTGGATCAAATATGTATGTCTTGATGGAAGAGCTTATTAACCCAATTCATTCTAATGCTGTTGAATAAAGACTTGCAAAGACCACCCGGGTAAAGATATTGAACATGCAAATGATATGAAAGGATTACAAACGTAATTCTCCGACAAGCTGGAGTTCTAGTTGAAGAAGGAAGCCATGAATAGACTTTACATTGTGGTGTATTCTGTGGACATCGCGAGCCACCTCATCTTTCCTGCCACAAGCTCTTTCCCCTTACTGTCGAGGATGTATAGGAGCTGCTCCACGGTCTTTATGGACATGTCTCATACTTCCAGTTCTTTACCGCAAGCAGTTTGTAGCTGTCCGCCAAGATCATGCCATGAGCGGTTAGCGCATCATAGGACGCGAAGTGGTATTCGTCCGTAAGATAAAGAAACACTTTGCCATGTCGCATAAGATTGTTCAGATAAGATATTAGGTTATTTTAAGTTGCCGTAAGTCAGGGCGAATCGCCCTGGCAAGGAAACAGGGCGGATGAAGGGCATGGCGATAGGCATGGAAAGATGCGATTTAAGTTACCGTAAGTTTCAGAATCGCCCTTTTTCCATGGTTTCCAGAAGCGAAGAAGCGTAAAATGGTGGCTTGTGAAGGGGCATTGGGAAAGGAAGGGATTGCAAATCTAAGTTACCGTAAGTTTCGCAAACGTCAGGCATGTATTCGGGTTGAGTGAATCCGATAAAACGAAAGCTTCCCGTATTATTTGAAATACTCTTTCAGCAAAGATGATCAAGCCCATTGATCCTGATACTGCACCAAGATACATGAAGTATGAGCCATTCTGGGCTTGATGTTCGCTCAAACAGTAAGTGTAGTCTTTATCGTATTGTTTGTGGAACAAGTGTTACGGAGGATATATCAAGTGGGATAACCTGAAAGTCATTGTGCTAAGAACATGCCCTGTTGGCATGTTCTATGAGAGCAAACATTCACTGTGCAGTGAGATTATATAGAAACAAGGCGTTGCCTATTCATAGGCAACGCCTTGTTTAAAATGTTTGTTTCTTGACAAGTACTTCCGAAAGAGACAGAAACAATTTAACCTATTTACAAAATTCCAATTCTGCACTGCTCTATTTGAATGCCATTGGGTAGATACCCTCGCCTTCCTCGATATGGCAACATCGATCGCATCCGGAATGAATGTAGTCAAGTGATAATAGACAGCTGCACTGAGCAGGCAGACCACACCCTTTGGTGCGTAGACCTCCGTATAATAGAAGTCAGACTTCTCTACGTGATACTCTACGTTCTCGTAATAGCTTTTATTCAATTTTATAAGCTTTCCTTCGTTGATCAGCTTACTGACCCTGTACTGTGAGAAACCCTTGCTCTTAAGTTCCCGCATGGAAAAGATCTTCTGATCTTTAGGAATTACTACTGTATCTGACATCTTCTTCATCTTGATTTATTTTAATTGATTTTCGGCATTTTGCATTTATGCCGAATTTCGATTTAATATTGCATCTAAACATACCATTTGTCAATCGAAATCCGATAAAACCGCACAGTTTCATATTACCATCTTTCATTTCACGCTTTTGCACACATGCCTGTGCCATTTCCCGGGAACCTCACCCGTGGAGATTTCACTAGCCTCTACCCGCGATGTTTTCCCTAAAAGTCCAACTTTCTTCACATGTATAGTAGTGAATTTCCAGCTAAATATCTTCCTTGAACTTCACCTCTGCAATTTCAATTGTAAATTGTTGCTGGTTCAATGCTCAAAATCATACAACCGCTTCAAAGAGTGTTTTATCGCCAATGGTAAGCCTCTCTACACCAGTTGTCTTCTTTTTGTTGAAGTTGAATGACATCATGTATCCCGTATCCAGACGGTAGTAGTCAAGATAACCTTTCAGCTGTGACTCGCCGTCTTCGTTGTACCTCTTTCCTCGCCATATCTTCAGTTCAATGATGTATTGTTTCCCTAAGTAGTCAACAATGACATCCGTCTTTGTCTCGTCTCTTGTTTCCGCTTCAATATAGTAGTTCCCATGCCATTGATGATCAGCTTTAGGTACAGCAGGAACAACTCCCTCCCGTCTCTTTCGTTGAACTTCTTTTCGACATTCCCGATGACATCCTCATACGCCTTGGCAAAGCGGTCTAGAACCAACGGCACATCCAGGAAACCGTCCTTGGTGAAAATGTTACGGTTCAATTCTGCCATTGATGAAGCTGTCTTCTGAAACCTAGATTCACCCAGAAATTTGTTGTAAAGCCTTGTTTCGAAGATCCTGTTCGCCACAGCTACTGTATTGTCATATTTTTCCTTCAAAAAGCCATACATCATTAGCTGTTTCTGCTTCTCATTATCAGGCATATATAACATTTTGTCACCTCTGAGCAGACTTTGTTCCAGAATATCGAATATTTCTGGATTGTTTGTCACCTTGGCAATCAGTGAATCAAACAAGGGATTGGTTTCTTTCAGGATTCTCTTTACCGCTTCATCCATGCCTTTGCGTGACCATGGCTGTTGGGCTTTGGTCAGTTCTTCATCCATGATCTGGCATAGCCTGGAAACTAGGTAGGGATAGCCTGATGTATAGTCATAAATCTGTTGTGATATAAACGGAATATCCATGCCTGTATGGTGGTCCTGCTCAAATTCTTCCAGCATGCCAGCAATCTCAACAGAATTGAAGCTCATGTCAATATTAAAAGGTACAGCAATGTTCCAGGGACTATTTACTTTGCTATCCTGGTCATCACGAATCCTGCTTTTCAAGTAGCGAATATCTGTAACACCCGCAAGGATGACAGATTGGAATGTCGGAGCATATTTTCTTTCTATATACCTTCCTCGCAATTGGGAAAGAAAGTCAAGAAAGACATCATAATTAGACGCACTGTCCACCTCATCAATAATCAACACCATTCTGCCATTGACCATCCCAGCCCAATCGCTGAAAATATCGAACAGCTCATCCATCAGTACTGTTTTCACATCTTTGGCGAGTTCTTTCAGCTGCCTGTTGATTTCCGTTGGTATCGTTTCCTTAGGCATGCGGCTAATCCGTCTGCACATTGTCCTAACAAACAAATCTTCACTTTGAAAGGATGTGCTACTGATCAACTGGAAATCGAGATAGAGTACTGTGTATTCATTCACCAGCGATTCCCTCAATGCTGAAAGAATCGTTGTTTTTCCATACTGGCGAGGCCTATTTATAATGAAGTAATCTCCCCTATCAATCATCTGTCTGGTCTGATTTACCCTTTCGGAAATATCCACCATATAATGGATACTGGGATTGCAATAAGCACTTGTATTAAAACGTTTCATTGATAATTACCTCCTGTGGATAGAATGCCAGTTCGAACATTACATATAGTTATACTTGGCGCTGCGATTGTGTACAGTCACATGCGGAACGATTCTAAACATCTGTCCAGATATTTCATCGCTCTGGCATAGTTTAACACAAAATGCTCTCAAGTACAATCACATGACATCATGACAGAACATATTGAGATCTCAAAGCATAAAAAAGCATTGAAAAAACGGATGCACATATGTGCATCCGCTTTATAGCATATAAAACTGTATTAGTTGAGACGAATACCTGTTATTTCATCGAAGGTGTATTCCTTGTTGTCAATTGTTACAGTTCCCTTGGCCATTGCGCCAGTTACGAGATCATAGTAGTATGTACCGTTGTCGTTTGTGTACCAACCCTTGATCATGCCGCCTTCTGCGTCATATCTGACCCATTTGCCATCTGTGGAGCCTGGCTCTTCATCCTGGTAGATGTAAGGCATCCAGACTTCCTTGTTCTTTGCTGGCAGACCGCCATAGATTGCATCCAGCCAATACCACCTGTCTGTCGCAGGATCATAGATCTCACGGCCTCTGACTGTCTGGTTGTATTGGGTATCCCTGACGCCGTTTTCATCATCGACGGTTCCCTGGATGACACCATTTTCATACCAATAGCCATCGTAGAACTCAATGTGCAGCAGTCTGTAGACTACATTGACGACGGTGTCTCTGTTTGCTACGACTGTCAGCTTGCCATCTGTTCCTTCCATAGCAACGCCATTGACCTTGATGTAGTCGATGACATAGCCATTTGTAGCGGTGTCGCTGTATGTCAATGTGACTTCTGTTCCAGCGTCTACTTCTCCTTCGACGGAGACCGCAGCATCGCCTTCGCCTTCCTTGAGGAATGTGACGAGGACTTTCTGGACTACATCAGGGTCTTCTGCGAAGAATGCATTGACTGTTGTATCGCTTGTGACAGTAACCGTGAACTTGTTATCGACTACTTCAATTGGCTTTCCGTTAACAAGAACAACGTCTACGATATATCCAGCATCAGGTGTTAGTGTGAATTCGATTTCATCCTTGGCTGTAGTGGTAATCTCACCTGCAGGGGAAATAGAACCGTTTCTGCCTGTGGATGCTGTGACGGTGTAGTTGATTAACTTGAATGTAGCTTCAATTGTCTTGTTACCATCAACGATGAAGGATACCATGTTGCCTGGGTTTTCAACTGGCTCGCCATTCAGTGTCACAGTGTCGATCTCATAGAATTCATCTGGTGTGATCGTGTATGCAACCTTGGTCAGTGCAGTGTATACTGTTTCACCTTCTGGGCTGATTGTTCCACCTTCGCCAGCAGTTGCTGTGACGGTGTAGTCCGCAAGCTTGAATGTGACATCAAGTGTCTTGTCCGCATCTACAACAAATGTGACCTTGCCATCGACTGCTTCGATTGCCTCGCCATCAAGTGTGAGGGTATCGATGAGATAGTGCTCATCTGGTGTGATTGTGTATGTAGCTTCGCTTAGCGCCGCGTAGGATGTCTCGCCTACAGGGTCGATGGTTCCGCCTTCGCCAGCAGTTGCTGTGACGGTGTAGTCCGCAAGCTTGAATACGACATCAAGTGTCTTGTCTGCATCTACAACGAATGTGACCTTGCCATCGACTGCCTCGATTGCCTCGCCATTGAGTGTGATGGAATCAACGAAATAGTGTTCGTCTGGTGTGATTGTGTATGTAGCTTCGCTCAACTCCTTGTAGGATGTTACGCCTGCAGGGTCGATGGTTCCGCCTTCGTTAGCTGTTGCTGTAACCGTGAATTCTACCTGTTCAAACACAACTTCGACAGTTGTATCCTTCTCAACGGTGAAAGTGAACTTGTTGTCATTGATTTCGACTTCTTCACCATTGATTGTCGCCTTAGCAACGTAGTGCTGTTCTGGTGTAGCGGTGACTTCGAACTCTGTTCCCTCTAATGCATTGAATGTGCCCTCGGGATCAACCGTTCCATTCTCGCCGCCCTTGATGGTGACATTGTACATCTTGCCAAGGTTGTCTTCGCTCAGCTTTTCAGATAGTGCAACATCGATCTCGTTTTC
>OMYM01000107.1 GCA_900315225.1 uncultured Erysipelotrichaceae bacterium
CAAGATGCTCAGGGAGTATCAGATTGTCATATCATATTGTGAAGATGTGGCTATCAAGCAAGAGTATCAACCATTGGTTGATAAGATTGTCAAGGATTACGACTTAGAAGCATATGGCAGGATGTTAAATTATCTGGAAGCTACCCAGAAACATATGCTTGGTCATTTACAACCATGTGTATTACAGAGTGAGGATCAGGTGTTGTACATGGATTTCTCTACTCGGGAGAATCTAGAACTTGTCACACCGTTACATGACTCTGGCAAGGCTATTACACTGTGGTCTTTCTTGGATGTATGTAAGAGTGCCATGGGTTCCAGACAGCTCAGGAAATGGATAGAAATGCCCTTGGTGGACGAGTCTTTGATTCAGGCAAGACTGGATAAGACGCAATGGCTGATGAAGAACTTCATGAAGAGGAACAAACTCAGGGAATTGCTCAACAGCATATATGACCTACAGAGACTCATTGCACGATGTGCAATGAACTCAGCCAATGCGATTGATTGCCAAAGATTAGCAAAGACATTGGCTGTGGTGCCAGAGATACTCAAGAACGTGGATAACGAAGAATTCAAAGAGTATCGAGGGGTAGACCCACTGAATGAACTATACGACTTGTTAAAGGATGCATTTGTGGATAATCCTCCCGCCCAGTTGTCGGAAGGAGGGGTATTTAGCGATGGATACGATGCAGAACTCGATGAAGCAAGAGAAATCCAAAGAAGCGGAAGAGACTTCATAGCCACCTTGGAAGCCACCGAGAGAGAAAGAACCGGGATAAAGAATCTAAAGGTTGGATACAACAAGGTGTTTGGCTACTACATAGAGATATCCAAGGCAGCTTCCCAACAGGTAAAGGATGAATGGGGATATGTCAGGAAACAAACATTGACCAATAACGAAAGATATATATCGGCGGAATTGAAGGAGAAGGAAGACGCTATCCTGCATGCGGAAGAGAATGCCATACGCATTGAGAAGAAACTATTCGCTGATTTATTGGGCAAGATTAGGTCGTACTTGCCCAAGCTACAGAAATTATCTCTTGTTCTAGCTGAGATTGACTGCTATTGCGCATTGGCGGAAGTGAGCGCTACCCATGGGTATGTACGACCGATATTCACGCAATCAGACGTGGATATCGTGAGTGGAAGACATCCAATCCTTGATGACATGATGAAAGATCCCCGTTATGTAGCAAATTCCTTGAAGCTGAACAACGAAGAGAGTATTCTATTGATCACTGGGCCAAACATGGGAGGAAAGTCTACATACATGAGACAGACAGCCCTGATTGTGATCATGGCCCAGATCGGATGCTTTGTCCCTGCGAAGAAATGTGAAATACCGGTATTTGACAAGATATTTACACGCATAGGCGCATCTGATAACATACTGTCCGGTCAATCCACCTTCATGGTGGAAATGACTGAAGCAAACCTTGCTCTGTCATTAGCGACAGAAAGATCCCTGATTCTCTTCGATGAGATTGGCAGAGGTACTTCTACATATGATGGAATGGCATTGGCACAGGCAATGATCGAATACATCTCAGCATGCGTACATGCCAAGACAATGTTTTCAACCCATTACCATGAATTGACAGCGGTCAGTGAATCACTGGAAAACGTCAAGAACGTACATGTCGTGGTAAAGGAAGAAAACGAGAAAGTGACATTCATGTACAAGATCAAGGATGGACCTGCTGGTGCATCATACGGTATTAATGTTGCTAGGCTTGCCGGCTTGCCCGAATCCGTGCTAGAAAGAGCAAAGGGAATCCAAAAAGAACTAGAGTCAAAGAAACGCATTGTCCAACAAAGCTTCTCTTTGATTGAGATGAAGAAAGAAGACACCAAGGCAGAAGCTCTCAAAGAGAAGCTTTTGTCCATCCATCCCGATGACCTCAGTCCTCGGGAAGCATGGGTGCTTCTGAATGACCTATATGAGGAGGTTACCAAGTAATGGAACTTGACAAGATTGTCATTAAAGGCGCAAAAGAGAATAACCTAAAGAATATATCGCTGGAAATACCTAGAAACAAGATGGTGGTAATGACTGGACTATCTGGCTCA
>OMYM01000506.1 GCA_900315225.1 uncultured Erysipelotrichaceae bacterium
CCTACCCGACAACTTTCAAGAGATCTTGCAGGAGATGCGGAGGGCTTGGAGGTATCCGTTGGCGGGGAAAGGGAAAAAGTTGTAATTTTGCGGGGGTATATTCTGCGGGTTCTGTTTAATGGACTTCGGCAGAATTTTGGTAGAAATGAATTGTTAAACTGTTAAAGAAAGATATAATAAATTCAATAAAATGGTTTGGATAGATCAAAATTTAGAAGATTTCATCAGGAATGAATTTCCGGACAGAATAACTTATTCGCGCCATGAATATCATACATGGCAGTCTAGTAGATATTTATACGTCACAACCATTTTAACGGATGACGAAGATATTCATTATGAATATTTTCAAGGGCATGTAGAGTTGCATTTGGAAGGAAAATATCAAAGTCAAGATTATAAGAATTTTGCAAAGGAGTTGAGGTTTCAGACATCACGGAATCCAAAACTTCATTGGTTGGGTTGGCAAGGAAGAAATCAGTGTCGATGCAGAATAGATTCTCCTACGGATGAATGGGGTCAACTTTTGGCTGCCTTTAAGGAAATAATGAGTATTTTTGATCCACTTATTGAAAAGTTTAACAGTCGAACAACCATTAATCCATGTGTGGAACCATATAAAGGCGAAACTGTTTTTTTAGAAGAGGGACTTGATGACGACGAAGTTTGTCTGTCAATGTGTACTTTGGGAAAACTGTTTGGAAACAACCTTGTTATACCTGACTATCAAAGAAACTATTGTTGGGAGGACAAACAGATTAAATCCCTTTGGGAGAGTTTGAAGGAAATTCCCCAAGAAGGTAGATACCATCTTGGAACAATCATTCTGCAAAAAGAATCAAACGGCAATTATGCAGTTATTGACGGCCAACAAAGATTGGTCACATTGACACTTATACTCCGTGAATTGAATTATTTAGGCAATATGCCTTTGCTGAAACAGAAATTTCTATCGGAAAATTCAAAGAAACATGTAGCGAACAGCAGATGGCTAATAAAGAATTTGGCACATCGAACGTATGATGAGACCCTTTGTAAGAGAATCATTAACAATCTGATTTTCACAGTACTCATTCTGAAAGAGAGCCGTTTGGATTTGGCATATACTTTTTTCACAAATCAAAATTCAAAGGGAGTCCCCCTATCAGATTTTGACTTATTAAAAGCGCACCATCTACGTTACATCTTCATTGAAAAACAAGCGGAGCATTTGGCAAGTAGGTGGAATGATATGCTTGAAACTGAGTATCCCTTTTTGGAAAAGACCCTTGCTACACATTTGTTCCGGCTTAGGAAATGGATGAGGAAAAAGAATTTTAATCCTGACGAACGCTTTTGTGTTAAGGAAGAATTTTCTTCAGCTATCATTCTTCCGGAGATACCTCCTTTTGGTGAAAAATTTGATTTTTATGAAAAAATACAAGGCGGATCTCACTTTTTCGCATATGCGGAACATTTTGTAAAGCTATTCAAGCAGTTTTCCGAGACAAAACAAGTAACGGCTTTGCGAAATCATTTGCAATGGGAATCTCATTGGAAATATGCCGATATTATTGAAACTCTGCTATTCGGATATTATCTGAAATTCGGTGAACAATATTTGACAGAGGCTTTGTTCTGTATATCTGGGTACATGGCTCAGCATAGATATGAAGCAGCTCGAGCTTTGGGTTATAAGATTAGAGAATACGCTAAAAACTCGGAAATCGTGATGATGATAGATCAATCATCTTCCCCCACATTTTTTTTGGCCGAGTGTATTTCATCAACAAAGATAAACGGAAGAGACGTTGAAGAACAAGGCATTGCTATGAAATTTTATCAGCAATTACAGGATCTATTCTCAGAATTGTATGATAATTTTACAGATTTAACAATAATTGAAAAGTATAACAATGAATACATATAGATATACTCCGGAAAAGATTGTGAGGGAAAAATTGTATTTCTCCATCCCCCTCTATCAGCGTTTATTCTCTTGGGGAGAAGAACAGATCAAAGGGTTGCTTTACGATCTAGAGAATCATTTTGAAACTACCTGTGATGATACGCCTTATTACTTAGGAATGTTGTCTTGCATTAGATCAGGAAATCACTATGATTTGATAGACGGACAACAAAGATTTACAGTAATGACTCTTTTTGCCATTGTTTTACGAGACTATTACAAAGAATGGGATGGTTTCCTAGATGACGGAAAAAGGCTGAAGTTTATATCCAGAACTAGAGATAATGAGTACCTTGCAGCTGTGATTAACCGGCAGACTGATGTCCTTGACCCTAATAGAAAAATGAATGAGGCTGTAAAATTCATTTCTAATTTTATGCTCTCGCAATTCCCTTCCGATGATTTGCGAGAAAAATTTGCTCGGAATATTTATCATAGGATGTCGTTTTTCTTTTCTGAGTTACCTGATTCATACGCCAATAGCCCAACTTCGCTAAATAAATATTTTGAAGCCATGAATGCTGGAGGGAAAGGTTTGGAACAGCATGAAATATTGAAAGTAATGCTTATGAAGGGCGAAGACAACAAAGATCATCTTACTCGAATTTGGAATGCGGTGTGTGACTTAAATCGTCCTGTAATAAGACGTGACGAAAAAGAATCGGAAGAATACTATCGTTCAAAATATGAATATGCCATTGGTTTATGCAGAAATCACAACTACGATGAAGCTTTTAAGTCGTGTGAGAGTTCATATGATTCAGAAGACAACAATACGATAGGCGATATAGAAGCTGAACAGCATAAATTTGACCAATCATTTGCAGAATCAAGTGAAAGAAGTCTAATAACATTTCCTGAATTCCTTATGATGGTTTTTGACTTGTATTTGAATCTGTCAGGGTCTTACTCGTTTTATCGTCAAGAGCTGTTGAAACTATATGATCCACAATCATATACTATACGATATGATTCACATTCTATTTCTGACAAGCAAGATTTTTATAATCAACTTCTTTTCTATCGATTATTGCTTGACTATTACATTGTCTATAAAGAAGGGGATGAAACTGCAAACAAGTATAACATCATTTTTAAGAAAGGATCATCTGCTGAAGCGTTGAAGCAATACCAGTCAATGCTTTATGTGTCTCAGACACCATTTTATAATTGGCTTAAACCTGTTTTGGAAAGACTGCACAATGAACCAGTACAGGATACAAATCAATTACTTGTATGGATTAAAAGAATCGACAACTCTACACATGTTCTTCCTGCAAGTGTTGAAGAAATGGCTTACGATAAGGGCATAGACAGATATTGGTTCTGGAGATTGGACTATTATTTGTGGGAGCGAAAAGAGGAATATTTTGATTCGGAAGAAGAAAGACAAATCGTTGACGAATATGTATTCAGGTCTAACCGTTCCATTGAGCACCTTCACCCACAACATCAAGAGAATAATGATGTATGGGATGAAGAAGATATACACTCTTTAGGTAATCTCGCAATGATTTCTCAGAGTTTTAATTCTCAACAAAGCGACGATCCTGTGACGGTCAAATTTGCAAGAATTATGGATCAAGCCCACAATCATGCCTTGCAAAGCATAAAAATGTTCAGAATGTATCTTGATGCGGAGAAGTCTCCTTCAGGATGGAAAGTTGACATAAAGAATGAACATCAGGCCAAGATGTACGATTTATTGATAAAATCTTTTCATATAGAATAACAACTTCATTCCCCTCTGTCACCTCCTTGCACACCCCCGCACTATCTTTGCCGCATCAAAAACGACAAAGATATGCTGAAGTACATTAACGAAAACCTACAGGTCGAGAACCATATCACCATAGAATCGAGAACCGAAGTATATCAGGGGGTTATTACAGAACTGGAGACTGCGTCGTTGTCCTTGTCGTGCGCGGGAAAAAACGTCCGGTTTGCTGAAGATAACATCACCGGTTTGCAATACTTTGAAGATGACGACACCTGTCTTTTCCCCCTATATCTCACGAAGGTCTTCCCATACGAAAAACATCCGGATTCATTTTTCGGATTAGACTATAATCAAAGGCTTGACTTCGATTATTTTCATGGAGTCTTGTCTGTGAGTCCCACAAATAACACCAACGGACTGGGAGAAGATTTGCTTTTACCCAATTGGGTGGAATATGATGAGATACTATATGCTGTTGAGAATGTTGGTAGATGGGGGCCTTTCCCAAGCACTATCAAATCCGTCAAGCTTCCTTTTTTTACGAATAATATTGAATTTTATGCATTTAAGGATTGCAACAGATTGGAAACCGTATATCTGCCCTCGACAGTCCAAGACCTAGGCTGTTACAAGGTGGGTGGCTGCACTTGTTGTGAGCTGCGCGATATGCAAGGTCACATACTCGACTGGGGATTAGAGAAGGATTGGCCATGACTCCACTCTGTCACAAACCAGCATAGTCTCGCACTATCTTTGTCGCGTCTTTAGTATTCACCAACAGTTGCGCCCGACACGTATCAGGGAATCAGTTATGGAAATATATATAATGCCGACGTTTGAGACAGAACAAGAAAATTTGGGGATCGAATACGATGAGTTAGACAATAATCTCGCCGAGTATATCCAGGTACAGCAGGGATGCGATCTTGACACCGTGGAAATATCTGATGGCGGGTATTTTGAAATACCAGAAGGTTATTATGGCCAAATCGACGACAATGAAGATTATTACGAAGAGTATTACATAGTTAACGATTTTCACAATGGCTTTCCAACAACCTTCATTTTAGATAGACTTAAGCCAGGAAAATATCGTATTGTCGGAAACCACATCATTGAGGTTGCCGATTTTCCACCAATGTATTATTATGTTCCAAATTATCCATCAAGTGACAACTTCAATGAAAGCGACTCTGATCAATCCAAAAACACGAGAGAAAATGAATCTGTTGATATTGGGGCGTTTAAGAAATCCATCGAAAATTTGAACAAAGAGGAACAAATCGGACGAGTCAGACAAGAAATCGAGAACATTTCTCTTAAACTTCTACAGCTTGAATATCAGGTTGAAGATCAAAAGCTCAAAATCAAATTCTTAAACAAGGATATCATGGAAGAGGATTACGATGATGAGGATATTCAATGGTACGAAAACGAAATGTCAACCTCTGAAGCTGAAAAGAAGAGATTGGAGTCTCAAAAACAACCTTGGGATGACTATTATTGCGAGCTTCGTAAACTGCAAGCGAAACTGAACGACGAAGAGACATCATACTAGTTTCCTCGTTGTCTTCACTTACCACAATCTTTTCTGGCTCCCAATCTATTCGCTTAACTGGGAGTTGACGAAGGACCTGCACAACTCCTACTCTGCCACAAACCGGCACACCTCTGCACTATCTTTGCCGCATCAACCAATAATACCGAACCCACAATTATGAGAAAGCCCAAAATAACCAAAAACAGCGCGAACTGGAGCCACAAACATGACTACCCAATTGAGGAGGTGTGGAACACCGAAAACACCTTGGCCCGGCTGATTGCCCCACGCCTCGTATCGTTCAGGAATTTGAAAAAGCATGGTGCTCCAGACGATTTCCAAGATATGCGCCAATGGAACAACGCCATCCAAAAGATGATTGACGCTTTCGAGTTGATGAAGTACGTGCGGTGTCTCTCCGAAGAAGAGGACAAAACCGTTTCGGAAGGACTAGAGCTGTTTTGCAAGTATTTCAGGCATTTGTGGGATTGACAGGTCACGAAACAACTTAAAGTTCTCCCAAGTTCTCCCAGTTGTCGTCCAAAAAACGTATCTTTGCCGCATAGAAAAAACTAGTATCCGCCACCCTGTTATGACCGACTTTGCCGCCATAGATTTCGAAACCGCCAACGGGCAGCCCAGCAGCGTTTGCAGCGTGGGCGTGGCGGTGGTGCGCGGC
>OMYM01000041.1 GCA_900315225.1 uncultured Erysipelotrichaceae bacterium
AATCCTAGGCCATGGTAAGTCTGCCAAAGCGACTCCATGCGCTTCTATGCGCCTGTTTGCGTCCCTCATGAGCGTTTCAAGCTGCCGCTGCCTTTGCGTTGCCTCGTAGAGCGTGTATTCCTTGCCCTTCCAGGCTTTTTTCCGGTTGGCTGTCCGCTGCATTTCCTCCAGCTGCTCATCCGTATAGCAGCGCTTGCTGATGCCTGGAATAAAGATGTCGTAATGGTGGTAGCAGTTTGCGCCCTGTAGCCTGGTGACTTCGCCAAGCCGTTGCGTGGGCGGATACTTCGAACATGTTTGTACCCAGCGTAACACGAGATTTCCTTTGCGGGTTTCAGCTGCCTGCAGATGTCGTTCAGCTCATCAAGATCAAGCGTGTGGAACAGCTTGTCGATCCTTGCAGTGACAGCATCGGTCATCTTATCATCAATGAACCTCGTGCTAGATCAGTTCACAGGTGGTTGCATGGACATGTTTATGGTCAGCGCCGACATTATCTCTTGCGCTGTCTTTTCGATCTGTTCGTTTTTCCGATAGATCTCCATACGGCAACAGTAATCAAATTCTATCTGCTCATTCATGAAATAGATGCTTTCGCGTTTTGATGAAAATAACGTAGGTTGAATGCTTGCTGTCCTATGCGCAAGGGTTCCAATGAGTATAATATATGCGACAGGAGGCATGTATGGGATTTAAGAAGCATATATTTGGTGCGGTATTGATCGGCGCTGCAATCATTACAGCATTTTCGGAAACGCCAATGGCACAAAAGCTGTTGATTATCGCGGTATGTGTTATTTCGGCGATTATTCTTGAAAATACCAGCGATCACAACGGTGATGAACAATAATTGGCTTTGTGTTAGAATATCCATAACCATGGAGGTCATATCATGACTGGAAAAATCATTACCATTAGCCGTCAGTTTGGTTCAGGCGGACGTTCGGTTGGAAAGCTTGTGGCTGAAAAGCTGGGGATAAATTGCTATGACAGCGCGATTATCGACAAGATTGCGAAGGAGAGTGGCTTTAGCGAGGAGTATATCAAGAATCAATCGGAGGATGCAGTAGAGGCTGGTTGGTTTGCGGCCTTGGCGGGAAGAAACTACTATGGGCAGTCCAACCAGGATCTTATTTGGATTGCGCAATGCAAGGTTATCGAGGATTTGGCCAAGGTAGGCGATTGTGTGATTGTCGGTAGATGTGCGGACTACATTCTCAAAGGGAAGAATGATTTGTTGAGAGTGTTCATTTATGCGGACAATGATAGCCGTGCCAAGAGGATTGTGGAGCAGTATGGCGAGACGGAAGAGAATCCATATAAGCGCCTGAAAGAAAAAGACAGGAAGAGAAGCGCGTATTATGAGATCTATACCGACCAAAGATTTGGCGATCCTTCTAATTATGATATTTGTCTGAACAGTGGAACGGTGGGCATCGACATGTGCGCTGATTTCATCGCCGATATGTATCGTCTTCAATATCAGAAATAAGAAAACGGCAGGGTTTGATATCTGCCGTTTTCCTTTCCCCATTCCTCTCCCTCGCGAAAGACAGTTCCTGCTATGGTGATAATTATAAATATGATTTTTGAGTGTGTAACAATCGGGGCATTACGATTCTTGGAGATTCGAACTCCAGCCTGCCCGATGGCTCTTCCAGATGTGCGGCTGCATTCTCCGTCGCGCGAGATGGCAGGCACAGCTGTCTTGCGCTAACAACTGGTTTATATTTCGGTTGTCCAGTTTAGTTCTTGGATTTGATTATCGATCATTCTTAGCTGTTTGGACAATGCGTCAAGTTCCTTGCGCTTTTCCCTGACATTGACGGTACTGAGGATACGAATTTCGGAGTTGCGCGCACGCGATGCAGTTGCGGATGCGCTGTAAAGAAAATCGCGCAAGATGGCTATGCGAACTTTTAAGACATCTTTCTTTGCGATCATTTCAGTGATTGTAATGCTGTCTTTTTTTGTATTTGCGTTCGCAAGATTGATCATGGAGATCAATTGTTCAAGCCTTGATGATACGTTGTCCAGTTCCTGCAATAGCTCCAAAGGGTCTTCCGCTGGCTCTTCGCCTTCTTGGACGAGGGCGTTTTCATTAAGGCGTGACCTGAGTTGTTCTAGGCGTTGGTTTAAGTCTGCGCGTTCTTGAAGCGCTTCTGCCAGTTTCATTCTTGTCTTCCTCCTTCGTTAACAAGCTCTTGGGAATTATAGCATAGAGGGTTTGACAGAATGGGATAAACTGATAAAATAATCAAGGTATTTCGCTCGTTTGTTTCCTTGTAGACGGTTTGTTCATGAATGATTTCTAGGCGCTTTTGAGCAGGGATAATAGGCATTTG
>OMYM01000104.1 GCA_900315225.1 uncultured Erysipelotrichaceae bacterium
CATGAAAAAACTAGCTTACACAACATGCATGGCCATCTTTATGACGCTGATGTGTCAATCCGTCAGCGCCGAGGAGACAACTGTCCCCTCCGGTTATCTCGACATTAAAGAAAGCCACGCGACACAAACACAATCCATCTCTACAGCATCCTCGGATTTCTCCTATCAAGAGAAGGAAGATGGAACGTTGTCCATCACCCGCTATTCAGGAAACGATACGAATCTTGTCATTCCTGAAACAATTGATGGAAAAACCGTAACCGAGATTGGAAATGCTTCGTTTTACCACAACATATTGCTAGAATCTGTTCAATTGCCTGACACTGTAACAATCATCGGCTCAAATGCATTTGCCTTCTGTTACTACTTGCATGAGATCACCCTTCCCAGCCATCTCATACAAATCAATAGTGGCGCATTTGCGGATACCCGGCTATATGACATAAAGCTGCCAGATTCCTTGGAGGCAATCGGAGATTACGCCCTGCAAGGGTTGCACATCAAGGAATTCACCTTGCCCAAGAACATGAAGAACTACAGTGCGCTAGCAATCGTTGACAAAGAAGAAACACAGCGTCTTGAATCCATCAATGTTCCCAAAGAAAACCAATACTTCAGTGCAAACAATGGCATCTTGTATTCCAAGGATGGAAAAACATTGGTTCATTATCCTTCTGGACACCCTGGAACCTCTTTCGCAATTCCAAAATCTGCCGAGAGAATTGGAAGATGCGCTTTTGCGAACAACACATACCTCATAGAGATCGAGATTCCAGATTCCATCATCGCCATCGAGGAAGCCCCATTCGTCAACTTGCAAGTCACAAGACTGGATATACCTTCATCCGTCAAGGAATTTGGAGATTTCCCTTTTTCCAACATGGAATATCTCCAAACGATCGTCATGGCTGACAGTGGGCTGGAAGAATTGCCCAACGAGGCTTTTCACAATGACAAAAGCCTCAAGAATGTCACATTGCCAACATCTCTAGTCCGCACAGGAAACTACGCTTTCCGTGACACAGGACTAACAGAAATCGATCTAAGCAACCTCACAAACCTTAAAAAGATATCCCTAGGCTCTTTCGCTGAAAACAAAAACCTGAAAAAAGCAATACTTCCAGCAGGCTTGGAGGTCATTTGCGCCGATGCTTTCAGCTATTGTCCAAATCTGACAGATGTCAATCTGCCAGATTCATTGCAAGAAATCGAAGGTATCGCATTCCGTAATTCTCCAATCAACGAAACATTTATCGCTCCTAAGGGAATGGTATGTGTCGATGAGAACTCAAGACATTATGTGCGTAATTTACAAACGCTTGGTGTCAATGCCAAAGTAAACTATTCAGATGCCTTCAAAGTGTTGGAGCTTCTCAATGAAGAACGCCGCAAGGAAGGCTTGGATGCATTGACCATGAACCAAAGCTTGCTAGAGGGCGCAATGCAAAGGGGAGCAGAAATATCCGTATTCTTTGACCACACACGACCAGACGGAAGTTCTTGTTTCTCTCTTTCCGGCATGATGTCAGGAGAAAACATTGCCGCAGGGTATGGTTCTCCAGAAAGCGTCATCAGTGGATGGATGAACTCTCCAGGACACCGGTCAAACATACTAAGCACCTCTTCCCGTTCTGTTGGAATCGGCGCCGTTGTCGTAAATGGCAGTCATTACTGGGTGCAATGCTTCAGCTGGCAAGAAACCCCGCAAGCCAAACAGCCTTCAGACACGACAAAAGACTATCACTTCTTTGCCCTCAGAAATAACGCAGAAGCACAGTGCGAAAGAGAAATAACGCTCAAAGTCGGAGAATCTCACAAGATCAAGATCATCGCAAACGTCACGCAATGCCTCACAGATATTTTCACATACACAACAAATGCCGAAAACATCACCATCTCTAAAGATGGCGTCATTCAAGCAAACGCTCCAGGCGTCGCAGAAATCACAGCCGTAAACATAACAGACGCCACGCTTGTAAACAAGATTCGCGTCAGCGTTGAAGAAGAAGAGAAAAAAGACCCTGCCGCATGCCGTGTCTTTGGCTTCTGTTTCTACGAAGGGAAAGACTATTGGTTCGAAGATGGCAAGCGACAAGCCGTTGAAGGAGATCCAAAAAACATCTGGGACACGTTATTCGGTCTAGAAAGAGGCAGAGAAATCTACGATCCAGAATCCGATGGATGGTATTGGCTGGATACAGTCTATGAAGGAGCCAAGGCAGTCGGCAAAGAAGTATGGGTTCCCTATGTCTATCAAAACGAAGACAAATGGAACACAGATGAAAAACGAATGATTTCCTATGAATCCGATAGCGACATGGGAAGCTTTGTCTTTGAAAGCATCATGGCAAAAACAGGCAAATGGGTCAGATATGATGAAAACGGCAAGATGTTAAAGGGATGGGTGAAAATCACCGGAGAACTTGCAAGAATCTATCCCAATCAAGCTGGAAACACATACTACTATGACACCAAAACTGGTTTAATGGCAAAGGGAGACATCACAATCAAAGGAAAGACATATCACTTTGATAAAATAACCGGTGTCTTATTGCAATAAAACAATAGAAAAACACAACAAACAGTGCATTCATGCACTGTTTGTTGCATATAAGAGCTACATCATGATAGAGACATGCCTACAGCCTTCTTTTCACAAAGAACAATCCCAGGCACAATCGGACAGCCACCCATGCATTCACTTCTATTCCTGCAGCCAAGGCAAGCATTCCTCATCCGGTTTCGGAAATCCTCAAACACACGGCTATTCCAACCCTCTTCAATCGAATACTTTCTAAGATCAACAGCCCACCGCATCTTTTGGTTATCGAAAGAACAAGGCAACAGAAACATGTCGGATGTAACATAAGCCGACCATCTTCCACCCTCGAATAATTGTTTCGAAGTCGTTGTCGTTAGGATTGCTGATTTTCAGCGCGATTTTCACTATTGCCTCCCCCTTCCCATTACGGTTTTGTCAAATCCTTGATCGCTTTTTTAGGAAATCTTCGATTTATGCCAATCACCGAATATATTAAGCCGTTCTTTTCCATTTCTGCACATAGATGGCTAAGAAACAATCCTTTTCTTTTTTTCATGCCAGTGTGCGTATACATGTAATTGGCTGCGGATGTTGGTGAATGCTCAACTCCAATAATAGCAATTGTCTTTTCTTCACTCCTTTCTAACGCTATTGCTTCATCAACTGTTTTCTTAGCGCATTCCATGCGGTTTCCTGTTTTTTCCTTCATAAAATGCATGCTCTGGGCAAACCATTCGATGGATTTCGTAGTCACCTGATTCTATACTGGAATGATCAAATATCTGGAACAGATATTTACAATCGTTCCGCATATAACAGCAGACAGACGTTGCTGAATTCTACCTATTTGTGCGTCCAAGTATAGAAACGATATAATACCTTCTTGCCAATCGTCTTTTATACCAGAAGCCTCAGAAATCTGGAACAGATTTCTACAAGGCTTCCGCATATAACAGCAGGCAGACAATGCAGAATTCCAGCTA
>OMYM01000580.1 GCA_900315225.1 uncultured Erysipelotrichaceae bacterium
CAGCAAAAAGCCTATAGGAACAAACATCAGCACATTGAGAATATGTTGGGCAATAACCTTATAATTGAGCACATCATAACTCCAAAAGGGGAATAAATAATATCTAATCGTCTCAGAACACTCCCTGAAAAGCAGTGTCGTACACAATACAAAGAAGAGATAGCCCCAAAGTATGGTTAACAACGCATTCCGGATAAACGAATGCCGGTCTTTCTTGGTTAGATACAGACCAATAACAACCCCTGTCACAATCACCAACAATGCCAGAATGACATATAGGGGAACCCCAACGTCAAATTGGAGCATGTACTTCTTGACAAGTCTTAAGTCGTTAATCATTTCTGCTTTTTATCACTTTAGCAGGATTTCCTCCGACCACACTATATGGCGGAAAATCTTTTGTCAACACACTTCCCATGGCCACGATAGTACCCTTTTGCACATGTCTACCAGGAGTCAGAATACTTCTTAGGCCAATCCAAACATCATCCTCAATAACAGTTTGTTTGGCTTCATAATACCCTTGTTCTATGATGGGACGATCCAAAAGATCATACCTGTGATTCCTGTGAAGGATAAATACGTTACGACTGATCATGACGTTTGCACCAATTTGAGTGTCATTGGGAATCTCAGCATGGGCACCGATGCCGCTATTGTCACCCATTGATATCTTGGTGCCGCTATGGAAATAGACACCCCGATTAATGGTGCGGATCTTTCCGCAATGCTGGAAAATATGTTTCACACACCATATTCTCAGTTTGTTGCAGATAGGACCAATAAAGGGCAAATAAGAATTTGGAAGCCAATAGGCAAAGCCATAATACAAAATCAGTGCAAAGATGGCTGACAATTTAAAATGTTTTCCTTTAACTCTCATCGGCTTATACTTTTTTTCTTGTTGGATAGTTTTCTATATACGACAACAAATAATCCGTAGGATTAATGGTCTGTTCTTCAACTTTCTTTCTTTCAGCATCTGTATCACAGTCGGTTTCTGAAAGTTTTTTGATAATTGCCAATGCCTGTTGATTATCAGTGGTATGATAAGCCCTGTCTGGATAGTTCTCGCATTGATAGTCGATATACCCACACATCAGAGGATTAAGATACAGATAAGGCACTCCGAGAACAAAAGCCTCCGAAGCCATCGTGGCACCCTCCGTCACCATAAATTTGGCGTTCGCTTCTAAGTCGTGCATCTTCTCTGGAGAGATTTTCAGATTATATTCATCATAGAATGGGTCATTGACACCCTTTTCTAGCGACACAAACACCCGGAAGTGCTTTGCTGTCTCTCTCACAATTTCTTTCTTTGTCTCTTCTGAAAGAGGATGAGCCTTTAGGTCATGATGAGCATCGTAGGCGATATAACGAATGATGACATATTCCTTGGGCTTCACATTCAACTCTTCTAAGACATCCTCCTTTTTATTGTAATATGAACTATGCAGATAGAGTTGTTCCACGTATGCATTAAACCGGATTTGTTTATCCTTGTTTCCCAGATCCTTTTTAAAATAGAAAGGCGTAAGCACGGCAGAGCAAGTGGGCATATAGAGTTTGTGATTCATCGCATTATGCTCTGTATCATCTATCAGAACACTTGGCTTTCCGAATAGCCGCGATGTGACAGCACAGGCAGAAGAAGCAAATCCCATATACATATCAGGACGGAACACAAGCGACTTTCTGATACACCATAGAATCATTCTCATCAAATTCATCAGCGATGCAACCGTTCCTTTCTTCTCAGGTCGTTTGTTACGTATCGTATGCTCTATGCCATAAATATCCAACAGCTGGTTGATCATCTTGCTGTCACGATTAATCACGCAAAACTGATGTCCCTTTGACTCCATCACCTTGATGAAGTTGCGGTAATAATGGACATGTGCCGGGTGGTTGATATCTATCAGTATCTTCATAAATCCATTTCCTGTTACTTATTCAACACAAGGTTATATATCTCTAAGATTTGCTTGGCAATCTGTTCCATGGGCAGTCCGATCTCTATGATACGTTGACGACCTTTCGTCTTTCCTTGGAATGACAAAGCCTGTCTTACACACGAAACGACTTCGTTTACATCATGAGAGGTGATATAACAACCTTCCACGCCTGTCATGGTTTCTTCTACATCACCTACCCGGACTGCAACGACAGGCGTTCCACAGGCCATGGCTTCTTTAACCACAAGCGGGCCACCTTCGCGATGGGAGGTCATTAGCAGACAGTTGGCTGCATTCATAGCCAGATTTACCTCGTCACGCGTATAGCCGCGCATCTCCAAGAGTTGAGCACCCTTAATTTGTGCAACTGCTGCTTTAGCTAACGGACTGTTTTTTACCTCATTGTCAAAAGCACCGCCAAAGAACACGTATATCCCGTTGGGATCCCAACCAAGAGTTTCTCTTGCAACAGCACGGTCGATTGGATGGAATATGTTCATG
>OMYM01000450.1 GCA_900315225.1 uncultured Erysipelotrichaceae bacterium
CTGGAGGTTCGTGAACCATCCCAATATGGAATTGATACAAATCTGCCTGGCATCTTTGGATTATCGCCCATATGTGAACCATCCCAATATGGAATTGATACTAGCCGAGGTCGGGGAATATGTTGGCACCTGCTCAGCGTGAACCATCCCAATATGGAATTGATACTGAATCCCATGCGGAAATGTTTGGGTTGAACATTATAATTTCGGTGAACCATCCCAATATGGAATTGATACCCATCACCGCTCATACAGATAAGATCACTATAATTGAAGTTCGCAAGGTGAACCATCCCAATATGGAATTGATACGAAGTAGCTTCCTCTTTTGCGACCATTTTCGTCGATGAGATAAGGTGAACCATCCCAATATGGAATTGATACAAGGCAACCGAGCAGCGTGTTAGGATCGCTCTTCCTGATCCACGTGAACCATCCCAATATGGAATTGATACCAGATAAGCATGGCGAGCGATTCTCTTGTGACTGTAATAATTGGTGAACCATCCTAATATGGAATTGATACTTTTTACCGTACCATGCATTTGCTATGACTACCATATAAATTGTGAACCATCCCAATATGGAATTGATACTCTGTAGATTCTGCAGTTTGGATTCTCATGTAGTTGGTAGAAAGTGAACCATCCCAATATGGAATTGATACGACTTGAGCATATGGCCTTCGAAGTCCTCCGGGAGATAGCAGAAAAGCGGTGAACCATCCCAATATGGAATTGATACCTCTGTCTTCGGCGGCCTTAGCCTTGTCTTCGGCGGTGAACCATCCCAATATATTTGGTGAATCATCCCAATACTGACACGTCTTCCTGAATATGGTTTGATCATCTTATTCAAGTCCAAAGATTGGGTTCATCCATCTTCATCGCATTAAAAGGAGGAGGATTCATAGAATCCTCCTCCTTTTAATATGTTAGGTTTCTTTCATTCTTCCGATACTGTGCTTTTCAAGGTATTGTGTGTTAGCGAATTTGTAAACAATAATTGAATCTTCCTGGGGAACAATGATTTTTTGGAGTTCTTTCTGAAGACGGGTTAGGTTCTTCTCGGTGATGTAGCCTTCGAATACTGATTTTTGCGTGTGTGTCAAGTATTTTCTACAAGTGTTTAGAACCATTTTGCTCCGGTTCTTGGAGACATCATATGTTAAGAGTACGTACATGGTTTTTATCCTCTGTGAATGAATGGGGTGAAGAGGGTTGGGTCATCGTTTCTTAGGGCTTTGATTAAGTCGTATATGTCTTGTTGGATGTGGGATAAGTAGGTTCGAGAAACGTCTTCGTCATCTGTGATCTTTGTTGCGAGTTTGTTTTGGATGTGTTGCACGAAGAGTTTTCGTCCTTCGGGATTGAGATAGATTGCATCTGTTTCACGGGGTTCGAAATGGAGTTCTGGAGTGATCATGTGTTTGTTGATTAAAGTGAATACTGTTCTGTCAACGATAATGGGTTTGTATATGTCTGCGAGATCAAGGCACAGGTTGTTCTTTCTACGGGTTGTGGAGGAGTGTACGAATGAGATCCGGTCATCGAGTCTTGATCTTGTTATGAGGGATCTTGTCTTGTTGTAGAGGATTGTGTTACCAAAGCTGAGCATTGCGTTTACGGGGTCTTTTGGGGGTCTTCTGTCTCTGTGGATGAAGGTGAATTTTGGGTTGTTGATGATTTCTGAGTATGCTCTGTAGTAGAGGTTTCTCGCTCTTGCTTCATGTGTGTTGCATTCAGTAATGTCTTTGGATGACGATAGATCTTGTAGGATTTCCTCTATCTGCGAGATTATAGAAGATAGGTTTGTGTTCTCTGGTTTTCTCTTGCGGTAGTAGCGTAGAACTGTGAGAATGTTTTGGATTGATGCTTTCTCAATGATCACAGCATACTTGAGTCTTTTGCTGGGGTCGGAGTATGCTGTGCATTGCTTGATCAGCACTGAAGCATCAGATGCTGTGGATGCACTAATGAATGAACCAATGTGTGTTCCATGGGAATCAAAGAAATTGATGTTTACTTCCTCTTTGTTTATGAATTCGAAGAACTTGGAAGTGAATGTCATGTCAGAATGAACGTTGATTTCCTCAAGAGAGCCAATGGGAAAGTACTTCTTTGTCTCTTCGTTCTCAAACAGAAGAGTGAGGTCTTTTTGCCTGAGGATTCCACCTTCCTCTAGGTTGATGTTTCCGTCTTTCAGGATCAATCCCGTTTTATTCCATTGTTCATACCAAGTGGAATGATCTCTGGTAGAGGAAATAAGTTTGATGAAGCCTGCATCATCGTTTGACATGCGATAGCCAAAATACCTGGCGGTGATGTAATGGGATACATCACTCTTCTCTTCGTTTATCTTGAGATGAAGATTGCTCTCGATAAACGAAGATAGATTAGAAAATACCGATAACCCCGTGCCATTGTCAGGGACAAAGCATTTTATGTCGTCGCAATATCTGACAAATCGATATCCTTGTGCTTGCATGTATTGGTCGAGAGAAGTGAGATACAGCTCGCTGATAATCGGGGATATCGTACAACCTTGAATAATCCCTCTGGTACTTCTGATAATCTGGTGTTGGAAGAAGACATCGGCTGTCAACAGTTTCATGATGAGATCGACAAGAGCATTGTCCTGCAATGTGTTGGTGAGAATATCCTTGAGAATAGACCTGTCAATCGTCTCATAGAAATTCATGATATCCAGCTGGACGACATATGGGTTGCCGCAAGTGACATGCTCACGGCACTTCTTTGCCGCAGCAATGAGGGCTTTGCCCTTCTGGAATGCAAATGAATGTTTGTGAATCATTGGAGCAATGATGTCATATATGACAATATAGATACTTTTAGTCAGTAGACGATCTATTGCGCACATATTGCATATGAGACGCGTCTTGCCATGCTTGTCAATATGCTCGAACATATTTACCTTCCCAGGCTTATATGTCCCATCCCTAATCGAAGCAATTATATCATCTAAGTTAAGTCTTAAGAACTCTGGTAAGTCATGAGTGTTAACTTCATCATAACCCCTGTGGTTCTTATCCGTCAGAAGCATATTCAATGCCCTGTTCATGTTATCTTTGTTAATGACTTTTTCGATCATGATATGATCCTCCTTATGACCATATATTACATTATGGAAAATCAAAAGTTCTGATACCAAGATCACAAGAAGCGAGAAGATGAAAAATATACGAAATGGCATGGGCGAATCGGCGCTGATACGAATTTTCAAATCGAGGGTATGTAGTTGCAAGAGATCGACCGTTAAAACCAGGCGTAAATGGGCTTAAAATCACATGTTTTGCGGTCAATGTTTTGGTTAAATCAAACTAACTATAGGTCAAATCATGGCAGAGCCTATTATCTAGCGCACTTTCGCAATTTCGTATGACCGAAAAATGGATGTACCGACCGCAAAAAAAGCTTGTTTTCTGGGATATAGCTGTGCTATAATCTGTGCGGGACCTTTAAACAGGTCTGTGAACCATCCCAATATGGAATTGATACGCCTCAGCTACCTTGGCCTCAGCCTTCTTTTTGCTAATAATAAGTGAACCATCCCAATATGGAATTGATACTGTAGTAGTACGACATAATTTCGTCTCTTGCACTATTGATCCATGGTGAACCATCCCAATATGGAATTGATACCCGAGCCAAACATGGCGCCAGCCACCTGCCCACCAGAGGCTAAAGTGAACCATCCCAATATGGAATTGATACTGCAGTTGTTATTCATTCCAGATGTTACGTTGACTATCTGTACAGAAGAAAAGTGGGCAAGATTCATAGAATCTTGCCCACTTGCTTAATGTACTGGATTTTCTGTCGAAGGGTCTACACATATGAGATGTGCCTGTCATCTTTGTTGAAGGATAAGGATGTATGAGGAAATGGATACTCGGAGCCAGTATATACATGATATTGAATTGAGAAAGAACGTTGGATTGCATGCGATGGAAGATGGGTTCGTATTCTTGAATGAATAAAACACTCGCCTCCATTTGGAGGCGAGTGTTGTTATTGGAAGTTTGAGTTTTGATCTTGGTATAGCTTGTTGGAAAGAATCTCAGCATCTTTACCAATAAATGCATTTGAGGCATATTCATCATCTTGTAGCTGCCACATAAACCAAGCGGTCATATAGCCATCTGCATAGTATAGCATGTCTCCGTGATCAGCATTGGGTCTTCGTGCCATGATTTTATCAACTGTGTTTGGAACAGCATCGTATATATCTTGAAGTTGCTGTCCTGATACCACAAGTTTTTCATCGCTATCGCCAGTGGATGAAACGAAGAATACAGGTACACTGATCAAGCTGGGATCATATTCCCATTGTAGTCCTTGGGCAAGGGTCATGTTGGTAGGGCTGGCAGAGAAGATTGTTTTTATCATAGCGCCATGTTTGTTTTCGTTGACGGCGTTGATGACACCAACTCCTCCCTGTGAATGACCAGATACGCCAATATTCTCTAAGTCGACTCGTTGGTAAAATGGGTTGGATTCCCACATTTCCACGGCTTCTGTGTCGTTTAGGCTGATGATTGTACGTAAGCACATTTCTGAAGAGAAGCCGTTCCAGGAATGATCTTCTTCCGTTGCCATCACGATAAATCCCCATGATGCGAGGTGTTTGAGGAGAGCAGGATACTTTGATGCAGGAATGCCTGTTCCATTGGAGAAGATGACAACAGGCAGTTTCTTTGCCATGCTAGCGATGTTTGAGGGATAGTATATTTCGTACTTCTTGAAGTCGTGTAAACCACCCATTTCTAGGTATGAGACATCGTATTCACCCATGGCGAGGTATTTTGCTTCAATATCACCGCCTGTCTGCACTGTGGCAGTGTAATCATTGGGGACAGCCATGCGTCTGGAAAGATTTAGGAGCAGAATAGCCACGAGACATATCGCTATAACGATAACAATAATAACAAGAAATAGCTTGATCATTTTCTTCATTTGACACCTCATTAGTCATATGGTAAGATTATAGCGTTTTAGATTAAAAAATCAAGGGATAGTAGGCTGGATGTGACAAATGGAGATCGATTGTATCATGGAAACAAAGAGAGAATCATATGCGGAAAAGTATATCATGGAAGCACTGGTTTTGTTGATGGAGAGGAAAGAATACAAAGATATATCGATTACCGAGATATGCCGCAAGGCGGGTGTGACGAGAATGTCTTTCTATCGTAACTTTGTCGACAAGGAAGACATCTTAAGAAAGTGGGTTGTATCTGTTACCAATGGTTTTCTTGAAGAGTCTCGCATTAGTTATAAGAACGACAGTACAATAGACTATTTTGTAAAGCTATTCACCCACATGCAAGACTATCTTAAGCCATGCTTGGCGATATATAAGTCTGGTCTCATGTATATTGTCAAGGAGGAGTTCGACCGTGTTTTCCTTGCTGTGCATGAGGGTGAATATGATGCTTATAAGTCATATTTCCTTGCTGGTGGGATCTATAATGTGTTTCTCTTGTGGCTGAAGAATGGATGTAAAGAAACGCCAGAGGAACTGGCGGTAAGAATGGAGGACATGTTGCAGAAGTGAAAGGCTATAGTCATGGTAAGTAAGAAAACAGGAAGGCATGTTATGCCTTCCTGTTTTCTTACGATGTTAAAATGGTATTTCGGGTAACTCTACCTCTTTTATCAAGTAGCCAAATGTCTCGTCAAAGTGATAGCTTTTACCCTCAATGACAGCCCATCCTTTTACCATTGTACCAGTCATTTTGTCGTAGTAATACGTATTGCCTTTCTGGAGGGGGTATACTTTTGCCAATTCACCTTCGATTGTTACCCATCCCTTGATCATCTTTCCATTCTCGTCGTATCTGACCCATTTGCCATGTTTGTCTTTCATGCACATGTAGATGTAGTCTTTTAAGCCATCGTCTGCTTTATTGGCGTTTTCGCGTTTTTCGCTATCGGGCATGTTATCTTCGTTCTGGTAGATGTATGGCATCCATACTTCCTTGCCTTCTGCCTTTGCGCCATCTAAGATGCAGTCAAGCCAATACCAGCCATCTGATTCGGGATCATAGATTTCTCTGCCTCTTTCAAGACCAAATTGTTCATCCCAGATATTCTTTGGATCTCCTGCATCACCTTGTCTTACGCCATTTTCGAACCAGTAGAACTTCTCTTTGTACTTGCAGAAGCCAAATACCCTGCACGCTGCAGGATCGGAAGCCGCACGCGCTGATACAAGCGATGCGATCAACATGGTACCAACCAACAAAGTGTTTCTCAAGCTAATCTTCATCATCATTTACTCCTTTTCAATGCGCTTTGCGCTTTATAATAATACTATATTATCCTCTAATAAACTGGTATTTTGCATGTTCTTTTCAAGGATATTTTAAGATTTTATAAAACGCTATATTTCTTGTTACATCTTACGCCATTTAGTGCAATAATAGAAAACTGGAGGTACAACGAAATGAAGAAAACTTCACTGATCCTTGCTTTCGCAGCAATCATGCTTGCGTCATGCGGATCTATTCAACAGACAGCTCACGACTTCAATGGTCGTATCTTTGGCAACACATACACAATCGATACGTTCGATAACTACGGAAACAAAGTTCTGACAACCCATGGGGAAAAGATTGATATCTCAGGGAATGTTGTCCAGGAAGAAACATATGACAGCAATTCTGATCAATCCACTGGCTATGTCAACACCTTAAGCTCTGTCATCACCATGACCATTGATGGTCATCAGATGTTAACATGTGGGGATACTACGATCTTCTACGAAGATGGATTAGTCCCTGATGTTCACTTTGCTGTAGAGACGATTGAATCACAAAGTGATTCAATCTTGGACAGTCCATCCATTGCAGGTCTGGTAAACAGTGTGAAGAACAAGTTTGGCAAACCAATGGTTGTCATTGTCAAGTCACAGACTGGTGTTCCTATCTACGCTTTCTCTGGTAAAAGGGTTACTTGGGAAATCCCCACGGGACTTCCCAAGTTCACCAAACTCATGGTAGATGGGAAAGCTCTTTATCTCCATAGAGCTAACTTTCAGATCATAGACATTGAACTCATAGAAGGATAATAGTAATACAGCCATGTAGAAATACATGGCTGTATACGTATGTTTGGATTGTTTGAAGAATCAAGTGTTTTTGATTGGAAGGCACTATAAGAATGACAAGCAAAAAGAATGGAGTGATGAGGTCTGAATTGACGAAAGGATTGCATCGTCAAAGCCATGGGAACAGATGCCGTTCTATCCTGAACACTGGAAAAGCATGTTCCATTCCATGGGTAGGAGAATGTGGGGGAGACATGATCATGTTCTTGGTGCCATCAAGAACTCAGCGGGTAATCGACAAACTGATTTAATTCCTTGACGATGAGGATGGATGGAAAGCTATGCGCATCAGGAGCGGACAGGTTCGTACAATTCATCCAACAGTTCGGAATGCGAAAGGAGCGCAGTAAACCATGCATCTTTGTCTATGGCAGGAAAGATGTATTGTTTTCCACATGGGGAGTGGTATACAAGTTTCCAGATGAAAAGCGCAATATCGCAAAGCAAGCCAAGAGAATGCGGGAAAGGATAAGAGTCTAATGATTAAAATGTGTTCGCTAAATAGTAAGGCGATCTGTACAACTTGCAAAATTCTACTCAATTGTGCATCTGAAGAAAGGAAGAATACGATTGTGCAATTTGTTAATATTGTGTTATCCAGGCATGTTTGAATGATTTTATCGAAAAAAAGATAGTAAAATAATATAGTTAATGAAATGTGACGCGGCTGATGATGGAAGCATTTGTATAAGCAACGCATTGTTTGTCCGCTCGACCTTTTTGAAGCCGTGTTCCTTTAGCTTTTGCGCGAGCCTCGGGAACATGAACTCTATATATTACCATAGGTTTTATTCGCAAAGCGCATGAAAGCAAAATTAAACCAGTTACGCAAAGCATCTTGCCGTGATTTTCATATTCCCAAAAGGAATTTCTATAAGCGCTAATTTTCCAAATAAGCTAACTAATAGATCGGAGAGCAAAAGGAGGCACCGCTTATTCAATATATTCGTCATTTTAGTTAGTCTGTTTGGAAATTGGTGTCTAAAAATCTCTGGGAGTACTTTTGAATAGTGATGTTTTAACTTCTGAAGAAGGAGAGGTACTGATATATGCAGCCAATTAGTGGAAATCTTTATAAGTCCTATCTAAAAAATGATATTGATGATGAAAGTGGAATTGATGAAATATACGAAACAACTATATCAAGTGATGAACGTATGCAAGAGCCTCATGAGTTTTATTGTTATAATGGGTATAGGAAGGTTATATATGAGAGTATTAATGATGAACCCTTCGATGTTTCAGATATAATCATTAGATATTTGAGTTACTAATGCTCATATTCCCATTTCGCTAAAACAAAGGGTTTCTTGAATTATAAGGGTTCTTTCGTTTTGTTTATCGATCCACCTAGAGATTTATACAACTTGAGCACCTTAAAACGTAAAAATCAAATGCGTTTACTATATCTAGCTGTTTTAATGCATTATCATCTTGAAATATGTTTAGAAGGAGATCGTGAAATATGCTGAGATTATTGGAGAAATGCACATTGGTAATCTCTTTGTTTCTTACGTCATTATCTATAGTTGTTTCGGTTGACGCAAGCTTGGATGGTGTTGTGGATGAAATGCTACCAATCACTACAAATTCTCACGAGAAGCTTGCTCCAGCAGACCGCGTTATTGAAGATGGATGTTATTTTATCATCTTTGGTGCTAACGAACATCGTTGCCTAGAAATTGATGATTGGCGCAAGGATGATAATGCTGATTTGAAAATCGACATATTCTTTGGATCAACGAATCAACGGTTTTACTTTCAATACTGCGATAATGGATGCTATACAATTACAGAGATGCATTCGAAGAAGAACTTACGTGTCTCGGACAATAAATCTTCAAGATCAAATATCGTTCAAGCTGGTAATGTAGGCGGTGCGGATGATAAATGGGAATTGATTCCAACAGAAGACGGATATTATTACATTCGAAACAAAAGCAATGGCTGTTGTCTGGATAACGGCAATGATTCTTCAGCAATTGGCGGAGTGGTTGGTTCGTATCCGTTCAATGGTACTGAAGCCCAAAAATGGCTGTTGATACCAGTGAATGAAAACGAAATAGGAAATCTGAATAATGGTTTTTATGAGATTGCTAGCGCGAATGACGAGAACATCGTCCTTGATGTCTATAACGATAGCATGGATCTAGGCACTCTTTTGATTGCCGGCAGCAAGAAGGACGCATCAGTCTATACTGTGTCGAATCAACGTTTCTACGTTGAATATCAAGGTGATGGCTACTATTCTCTAATGCCACTGCATTCAGGTATGTATATTCATGCTTCTGGGGATGAGGCAGCAACAGCTGTGTATCAATACGAAGGAAATACAATTAGCAATGCGAATTGGAAGATCATTCCAAGTGATAATGGCACATACTATCTTTGTAATAGAGAAACTGAGGGATACTTGAGTTTTAATGACTTGGGTGAATATCCAAATAACAAAGTGACTACGGAAGATTTTGACGGAAGTGCATCACAACAGTGGAAGTTCTTGCCAATCGATATTAACGAATTTGAATTGAAGGTTGGCTATTACAGGATTGTGGCAGGCTTTGATCGAAGTCGAGTTTTAGATATTCATTATGCTGATGAGAATGACGGTGGCGATTTGGTGAGCTATGTTTGGAAAGACGACCCTAATCAACGATTTTATGTGGAGCGTCAAAGTGATGGCTATTATACAATCATGGCATGTCATTCGGGAAGATATATTCATGTCTCAGATGAAGCTGGTTACAAAAAGAATGTTCATCAATGGGGAGGAAGCGATTATCTGAATGCCAGATGGCAAATTATTCCTACTGGTGATGGAAAGAGCTATTATCTGAGAAATAAACATTATGGAGGATTCCTTGATGGCAACGGGGAAGGTGGGATATTTTATCTTACTTTCTCATTTGAAGTTTATATGGATGCTTTTAATGGATCTGCTTATCAAAAATGGATATTCGAGGAGATAGGCGGTTCTTCAAACTGATGTCTTGAACTATATGATTGAAAGGAAACTTGAGAAAACATGGAAAAACTTCAGCCTGTGAACTCCCCAGGGAAATATGCGTTCCTTTCGTATGCTCATAAAAATAGAAGTCAAGTTGAAGCTCTAATTAAAGCATTTCAACAGGAAGGATATAGAGTCTGGTTTGATATAAATCTTGAACTGGGTGAACTGTATAACAATACTATTGCCGAGAAAATCATAGGATGTGAGGTATTCGTTTGCTTTATATCTAAAGAATTCGGTGAATCATACTATTGTCAAAAAGAACTAAGGCTTGCGGTAGAAAAATGTCACAAGCCAATTGTACCTGTGTTTCTTGGCAATCAGCAGAAAATTGAAGAAAGCCTTCCTCCAGAAGTTCTACTATTGACTGCGGGAACACATTCTTTCAGTATAAACGGTCTGAATAATCGGGAAAGATTTATAGAAATAGTCAATCAAGCTTCAGCTTTGGATGCCTGCAAAGGGGATGCAATTCCAATCGGTCATGAACCTAAGAAGCAACCTATCATATCTACTCTATTATGGATTGGGATAGGGATTATTGTTCTTGTTGTGGGTGTAATCGTATTTGTTAAACTCAAGGATATAATGGTGCATTATCATCCACAATCTTCATCAACAAGTCCTTCTGAAACGGCAACTCCATTGCCAACGGCTACACCATTTGCAACGACTGATCCATTAATTGAGATTTTGGAACGATTAAGAATGGCTAAAGAAAACGATATAGTTGAATTTGGAACTTATGAGCAGGATTGCAATGATAATAACGGAAAGGAGCTTATCAATTGGATCGTTCTCGAAAAAAGAGGAGATATGCTATTGTTATTGAGCCAGCAGACTCTAAACGCAATTCCTTATAACGATGAACGGATTGATATGACGTGGGAGAAAAGCCAGCTAAGAGCATGGCTGAATGATGAATTTTATGATGCTGCATTCAATACTAATGAAAAGCAACTCATTTCCGAAACTACTGTAGAGTCACATAACAATTCTTTTGTTGAATACGCTGAACAAGGGAATGCAACAAGAGACAACGTTTTTCTTCTAAGCATACAAGAAGTTGATAAGTATCTTTCTGAAAAGGATAGAACATGCGAGCCAACACAGTATGCAATTGAGCAGGGGGCATGGATTAATGAAAATATAGGTAAGGGCTGGTGGTGGCTTCGTACCATTGGACGTTTTCCTTATAGTGCTGCAATCATTACATATGATGATTTTGTTCATAGTGATGGGTTTTTTGTTGATTTTGATGATGTCGGTGTACGGCCTGCACTATGGATTGATTTGGGAAAAGTGAATTGAAATAAGAGGGACTAGTACACCTATAGCAGACGAATTAAATGTTTAGGGCAATCATATCAATAGTCTGTCAAAGCATTTGATAGGTCTCTATTGAATCAACAAATGGAATGCAGCATTTTTGCTATTTGACCCGATGCTATTGCATCGGGTCTTTTTTTTATTAGTGTGACAGAACGCTAATGATGGAAAAACTATGATTATTTGCAATATGATTGTACAAATTCCTGATAATTCAAACCGTCACCATAGGTCGTATGGTCCTTTTGCACTGGAAAAAGAGTGGGCTGTCCAAAGTTGGAAAGTTGGTCTGGAAGATCAGAGTGTTCCAAAAAAGACCGTTGAGCGTGAGAAACAAGATGGGACTGCCAAACAAATGGCATGAAATGCCTTAACGGAAAGAATAAATACATCTCAATAATACTAAATAACAGCATTTTTTAAGGCGTTGTTTTTAGCCGAATACTTTTTCTTTTAGTGACTGATTTCGGGAAACCAGCGTTTTAGCGGGCTTGTCCTAGGATGGCGCTAGTTTACCAGAACAACTTGCCACGAAAACCTATTGGAAGAAAAACCTTATTTGTAAACGGGGCTGCTTGATGATTGATAGCGTAGTATTGATTTAAGGGGTAGTGACATCATAGGGTATAGTTCACAACAATACCGCAGGACAATCCGCTGGATCCAGCAAACCAAGCGCATGACAAGCTCAAGGAATTCCTGGACGCACCTTTCAACAGAGGCGAGCTTGAAGGGCGTCTCGACCTGTTTGTCTTCAACGCAAATCCTCCAAAAGGCACGCTGGAAAAAGTTGGAAGGCATATGAACTGTCTTTTGCCAAGCCAAGGCTGTCGAGGAAAGGGACACAATGGGGAAGAATCAAGAGAACGCAGAGGAATAATGTCTGATTTGTCACTTGTTCTATTTCTATGCTGTCGC
>OMYM01000412.1 GCA_900315225.1 uncultured Erysipelotrichaceae bacterium
ATCACTTTCATCTAGTGTCACATGGATGAATTTAGCAGCAGAATGGCTTTCGATGATGTTATCGATGTTCTTGACATAATCGGAATAGCTCATCGTTTCTCTGTAGAAGGAACCATTGACCTTTTTCCCGTTAAGATAATAATCGTTGTCTGCCTCAATGTTTACGGTCACTTTTTGCATTCCGTACATGAGTTCTCCTGCACTTAGCTCTTTGCCAGTTTCATTGTTAACGACTGAAAGACGGGTATGACTGGATGCATGAGGAACGATATGTTTTTGGGCATCAGCCATGGAAATTTTGATGTTTATGGACTCGTACCAAGTCTTTGACATTTCGTGAAGTGACTCATAGACAGGAATGGAAATATCTTGTGGCAAGCGCTGGATGACAATTGTCGAGTTCTTGTCTTTTCCATCCCGTGGTGTTTTCGTAACTTCTAAGACGATTACTTTATTGCTGGGAATAGCCTTATTACTGAGGGAAACGATGAGGTCGGTGTCCGTGTGGATCGGCTTGTCTTTGACAATATCCATATTGCCTAAGTTCCAAGGTTTCCAATCACCGTTTTCTTTTTCGTTCAATTGCTCCCCTGAGGATATAACCTTGAATCTAATATCGCTTCCCAAGCTATCATTCAGTGTTACAGTGAGTGGTGGCATGTGCTCTGGATCCTCTTCGAAGGCACTTTCCGCAACGGGTATCCCATCGATCATGACGCAAGAATCACGTTCTGAGACGATGTATTCCCTGCCATTTGTATAATTGCCTTTCCATCCTTCCCATGCTTCAAAATCCATTTTGATGGATTTGCCAATGGCGACCTCAATCTGTCTGCTGATAGTCTTTTGACCGTTGATGTAATACGTGATTCTGCCTCCACTACTTGGTTGGTCAAGGTTGAGTGTTTTTGTTTCTGCCTTGATGAATTGGATTGACTGCAATTCTTTTTGGGTTTCCGCTTGGTCCCCTACAACGATGTTACCTGGTTCCAGACGATAACCTTCATCTGCATCCGCTTGTTCATAGTAGATTCTGCTTCCTTTGTTTACATACATTTCGTTGGTGACAACTGATCCATAGCATTTAAATGTCACTTTCCCGTGTTCGTAAGTATAGTCCGATGGTTTCAACAAGAATGCACCATCTTGTTCGGGAACCCTGAGCGTATATTGGTATTTATACGTGCTGTCAGCAAGCTGTTTTTCTCCAGTAAGGACGAATTCTTGACTGTTCTCTAGATTTTCCCATTTCTTGTCTGTCTGGATCGTGATGGTTTGCCCGTATTTCAGATTGTCAATGGTCCATGTTTCGTTTGCTCGCAAATTCTTTCTCTCATCGTCCAGTGATACAACCCTATCTTTGTCGGAAACGATGCTTCGGCTCATGTATTGATGAAGTTTCACTTCGTAATCTTCCGCTTGGTCAAAATTACTCTTTTGACTAAAGATGATCTGTCCATCCAATTCGTTGAAATAGAATGCGGCAGGCGTAGAGTTCACGAAGAAATACAGTTTCGGATCATACCGATAGCTGACGATATATGAAGCAAAGGGATTGATCTCAAAGTGATCATCCAAGACCAGTGCATCATTCACTTGCCATTCTCCATCCATGTTATGTTCATTTTCCTGATCATCAAGAAAATAGTCATTCAACTTGATTGTTTTGTTCACGTAATGACCCATGGGCATGATGGAGATGTCGGTTCCCTGGTAATCCTCTGGGATATGCAGCACTTCCCCGTTGCTGCTGTAATCAGCCTTGAGCGTATCATTATTGACACGTTCCTGATCTTTGAACTCAAAGAGTTCAAAGCCAGAGAACTCATAGTTATCTCTCTGTTTGTTATTTACCTCCACCTCGGCATAGATTGACGAACCAGGAAGGGCGTAATAGAACCCTTCGGTGATTTCATCCTTGTGAGAACGATCCGTAAAATATCTGGCGTTGATAAAATTGTTTTTAGCAAACGTGACAATAGTCGCACCTGGATTATCACTTGATTTTGTGATAGAAGGCTCTTTGTAGAAACCATCATCATCCAGCAAATGCTTCTCTTCAATATCCTTGTATGATTGGTAGCCTTCGTTATCCTTAATCTCCTTCATGTATGCAATATTGACAACGAGATCTGGATCAAACCAGAGCGCTCGACACGTCAAGCCAACAAGAACTACCAAAACCAGGCTCATGAACCAGTTAACTATCCTTTTCATTTTGTTGTTTTTCCTCCATCGAATATGCTTCTCCTAATCTTTGACCGTTTCCATACGAACTCATGTTCGTTAATAAGTATTATATGCTTGCTAGTACCATGGATATAAAAATGGATTCCACACCTCATTCAGAGATATTCTTACTGCATTCCGCAACAATATCCTCCAGCAAGCCTACAACTGCATCAATATCCAAGCGGTTGCTTGTGGAGGAACGCAATGTTCCCCTGAACAATTGCGTAAACAGATCAATCAAGTCTTTGGAAAGAATAGAACCACCCTGCCCACAAGAATCAAATGGATATTTGGAGAAGCCTCGGTGTTCATCATCGCGAGAGTGTCTGCCAAATAGCAGATAGAAGACAATCTCACCAATAGCGTAGATATCCGTGGATGCGGAAACTCGATTGATAGCATAGATGTTTCTCAATTCTGGCGAAGCCCAATTCCTTGAATATGAATAAGGCATGGCTGTTTTGTCTTTTCTCACAGCATCAAAATCAATGAACTGGACAATCTGAGTAATAACCTCTTCTTCTCCATTCTTGAGTATGAAGATATTGTTTGGCTTGAGATCAAGACAAAGGTAGCCTGCCTTGTGGTGCTGACGGATGACTCTTGCTATAGCAAGGCATATTTCCATATTCTGCAGCAATGATAGATCCCTGCATTTATCAAGGGTTGTTCCATTGTAATATGCAGTCTCTACAAACACTCCCACCTCTGTCTTCAGGATATGGATAATCGGGGGTATGCTGTTGGCAGCGGAAGATATCTGGCGGATTTCATTTTGCATTCTCACGCTCGCAATAAACCCTTCTATGTCATTGCCTTGGTACTGCTTGAGAATACATTTGGAAGTCATCCCCTGATGGTCACATGTCGCAAGATATGCGATAATGTTGGCACCCTTGCCCAACACCTCTAATATCACATATCTCTTATCCTCTAGCGCTATCGAATATCCCTTCGGCAACTCCCTTGTCATCCCGTCCATCTCTCCATTCAGTAGTGTAAATGGACGGGTGACAGGGATTATAAATATCAATTCCACTTCTGTTCAAGCACGCTATGCAAGCTGATCAGAGGATCAAAGGAATTCGCGCAATACAGCAACAGACAATCAAACGGATGGAGAACATAGATAGGCGCAAACCCACACGACAACAACAAGTCATTCAGCTCATCATGGAAATCCATGAGATTCTCAGCAACGGTCTCTTCATCAGTGTTTACAGCGTCATGATAGAAGTTGTAAAACCTTAGCAACATCAATGTCTTGCGCAAGCACTCGTAGGATATCACCTTATTATTAATGATGTGACCAAGCGTAACATCATTAGGCAATGATTCAATGAACCTCCTAGGCAACCTTCCTTTTGATACATACTTTGGATTACGCTGATAGCGATACCCAAGCATCGCTTCCACGGTAAGACTGTTAAGCCTATTCTCAGATACAATCTCAACAATCCCATCATCTATGACATAACGCTTAACCTGTTCAATCTCAGCAATAGCGCGCTTACGTGCATATTGGAATTGCGTCTTGTTATCGTGACAATGATCCCTCAAGTAGTTCAAGAACACCCCATCATCACTAAACAACAAGATCGTTTTCTTCATTATAGTAGTTAACGTCTCTTGGCTTTCCGTAATCGGATAATCTTCCACCTCATGCAACAAATGAACAACATCATCATAAGGCTTATGATTCTGAAAACAATACAGATACACAGCATCTATTCTACTCTTGTAAATGAATGGAATCGTAAGATAACATTTAACAAAGAATGCTTCTGTCTGACCAAGATCCATTTCAAGAGCATAGCACAGATCATAGTTATTCATTCTGTTGGTTACCCCAGGTACACCTCCCCGCACCCAATTAACAATTGCCTTGGGACATCTTTTATGAAGCATTGTTCGAAATCTTCTCCTGACTTCGACCAACATCACTTCCCTACTTGACGTGTCACACCCCAACTGCTTAAGACGATGTTCCAACCCTTGATTGAAAACTTCTCTTTGATCAAGTTCCATTGCTATTTTGATACCCTCAATAACATTCATGTTATTGAGGGTAGGATCACGGAAACACACATCCTCAAACATCTGTTCCGTAAGCTCCCCAGTTTCAATCATTCCGTTCTCCATCATTGCGTCCTCCCGCATAGAATATTAAAACAGATTCCCAATAACATCCATACCCAAAAAAACGGTACGAAAATCTCACCCTTAACCCACTTGTTCAGTGAAGTATACGCGCTACTACAAAACACCCGAGAAGAAATTGAAAGACGCTTACACCCAGAAATGAAAAGAATTTCATTTCTAGAAAAAGTGTAATATTACACCATTTTTTGATTGATGAACAATGTGATTTATTTAGTGGAAATTGCGGAAATACGCACGAAATATATCTATGTTATCATCACGACATAAGGGTGGATGCGGGATTGACGCCAAAATGTCCCAAAAGAAAGCGCTTTCATATAGCGGTTTTGCGGTCAATTGAAAGCATTCTGAAAGCAAAAATATACGGGATCAAGGAACTGCAAGTGCTGGAGCTATTGTTTGGCATTTTTGTCGTTTCAGAAATTTGTTTGGATTGACGCCAAAAAGTGCTTGATTCTGGCTGAAAACGTGCTAATATAGTAGTGTACTGTCGATGAACAGTACTGTGAACCAAACCCATAGGGAATTGACACCTTCTTCTTCGGTTCTTCCTTAGGCTGATCTACTGCCTTTTGAGCGTGAACCAAACCCATAGGGAATTGACACGGCCTTAGCGGCCTCAGCAGCACGTTCCAGCCAATCGCTGAAGCTTGTGAACCAAACCCATAGGGAATTGACACAACGACTGGCCTACTCACCGAATGACATTTCATACCCGTGAACCAAACCCATAGGGAATTGACACTTGGCTTGCCGAAGTATTCAGCAACAATTCTCGCCGCCTCGGCTCTGTGTGAACCAAACCCATAGGGAATTGACACCATGGGTCTTGACATTGGCCCTAAGCCAGCCAGCTGTGCCTTGTGAACCAAACCCATAGGGAATTGGCACTATGCCTCAGTGATCTTCTTTGTCCACATTTTGGCAATCTGTGAACCAAACCCATAGGTAATTGACACTCATCGACGATGTTGCAATACTGGATCATTCTTTCATTCGGTATGTTGTGAACCAAACCCATAGGGAATTGACACTCATCGACGATGTTGCAATACTGGATCATTCTTTCATTCGGTATGTTGTGAACCAAACCCATAGGGAATTGACACGGACAAACATTGCCCAAATGTCATTATTTGATAAGTAACAGTGAACCAAACCCATAGGGAATTGACACGATCGCGATCAAGGCGAAATTCGTATCCTTGACCGCCTCAGAAAGTGAACCAAACCCATAGAGAATTGACACGTTCAGATGTCTTGATAGCCTCGTACCCTTCCTGCAACTGGGAAGCCTGTGAACCAAACCCATAGGGAATTGACACGGGAATCACCCACGTCTTATCTCCCTCTCTTTCTTGTGAACCAAACCCATAGGGAATTGACACCTGGTATCATCAGTTGCTTCTGCCTGGAGCCATTCAAAACTGCCCTCTTCGTGTGAACCAAACCCATAGGGAATTGACACATTCTTCTATCTTCAGCTAATCACCACGCACAAATCTTCTATTGACAGAAATATATTAGTGTGATATCATAATACAATAGATAGGTGTGGTGCTGTGAGAAATTAAATTTAATATATATTGCGGTAATATCGTTTAAATTCCAGAGAGGGAAGGCTACGTTAGTCATGAATCCAAGATTGACCAGAGCATCTTTGTAGTTGCGCAAGGTCCTAATCTGTTATGAGGCAAGCAATCGTTCATTATGCAGCTGACAATCTCATACCAGTTATCCAACTATTCGGAATGGGTTTCACACTATATCCTCATATCGCTAGTGACAAAAACGATAGATTTCAACTATCAACTAATATGAGTAAAATGTTATAGTGAATAGAAAGCCAGAATAATCTATAGTAGAAAGGAGATATCATTTATGTTAAAACGTAAATTGCAGAAAATAGAATACACATCCTCTTGGCAGGAAAAATGCTTTGAATGGATTTGCGGATATGCAAACGCCAAAGGTGGAACACTTCATATAGGTGTAAACGATGATGGATATGTTGCCAGTCTTGAAGATGTCACTTATCTTCTTGATGTTTTGCCAAACATAATCGCAGACACAATGGGCATTGTTGTCGAAATTGATTGTAAGACAGTTCAAAAGCTAGGAACCAACATCAAGTATCGCACAATACCCGAGGATATCGCGCCGAAACCAGAAAACCTGTATGTAAGGGGAGTCCTTACAAAAAAGGCATTGGATGACATTGAAGCTGCTCCCAGCAAGACCAAGAATGTCTCACCTGAGGTAAGCAAACTCTTTAATG
>OMYM01000171.1 GCA_900315225.1 uncultured Erysipelotrichaceae bacterium
ATGCAAAACCAATATGTTCCTTCTAAAGCAAGAGATTGACAGCGCGGCACTGAATATCCATTCCCAAGACAATCCCTTTCACAGGGGCCGCCAAGGGACGGCGTAATTTGATAATGGAAGAAAAGGAATCAGGTGCGGTGTTCTCGGAAAACGAACTAATAGGCAAGGTGGAGGGCGAAGGTGTCGAGATCGCATACACAAAAGACTATGGAATCGGCATGGATTGCCATAGCAGGTCCATACAGGTCAACGTACCGGCCAGGAATAGCGCAGGGATCCTTGAGTACAGGAAGTCATTCGACACGGACTGGGAATCCCTGTGCGAGGCAAGGGACCGGGCGACCGAAATCCTTCAGACATATGCGTCACCGCCCGTGGATGTCTCGGGAGGGCTTCATTATGTGATCGAATCGACAAGAGTCTGCCACCGCTGCGTCCTGGATGCATGACCATCGTGCCAGGCGTGACCAACCCGGGCATCGCTGGGGCGACAAAAAGGAAGACAGATGCAATGGATGCGCATGCCCTGGGCATCCACGGTCTCACGAACATATGACCATATGCGTATGTTCTGGACAGGAACGTAGCCGGGCTGCTCGAAGGCACGGCCGCCGTTCCCCCCCGCATATCAATCCGGAGGGCATCCAAGGGGAGAATCGTTCTAGCGATCAATAAGCAAAAACGCCTGTCTGCCAACAACGCTAGCAGCATGCTTTTTTTGTCTCCTGATTTTGACCTACCATGAATGAAATGATATATGTCGTCTGGAACAGATATTTACAATCGTTCCGCATATAACAGCAGGCAGACGATGCAGAATTCTACCTATTTGTGCGTCCAAGTATAGTCTACACATTTCATGAGCGTGTTTCAAGCGATTTCCCACAAAAGATGAGCGACTTTTCCGATGATTCCCACATTATCCGTCACACACTAAAAAAGGTGAATCATATGATTCACCTACTGGAACTATGATCCAAGAAACGCCAGAGTCTTTTGTCTTGTGTCCTCGTCCATCTGTTCGAGTACATCTGCGTAGTCTCCAAGAACCTTCTTGACCTGGTTTTCATCGTCCTTTGCCTGCGAAAGGCTGATGATGCACTGCATCTCCTTGCCAAAGCGCTGGATGCGCTTAGGCGTGAGCTTTTTCAAGTCCACATACCCATAGTATCTAAACTCAGGCCATCGCCTCATAAAAAGGGCTTCGTATGTCTCTTCTTTTTCCCAGTCGTAGTCATCCCACGCTTCATCCGCCATGTTGACAATGAAGCCGAGGATGTCGGGGATACGGTCTTCCTCCGTTATCAGTTCGTAGTATCCATCGCTTGGATTGACTTTCTTCTTTTCGTTGATGAGATATTTGAGATACAACGAAAAGATCTTGTTGTCCTGTTCTGCGATCTGGAGATCGCAGAGATCCATCTTGATCGATGTAACCGCAAGGTTCAGGATGAACAGATCCTTGTCCGAGGAAAAGAGGAAGACCCTGTGGGGCATCATTTCCTCTGGTTTCAGCACCCCCTTTTCCAAGAATACGCTGACCCCGTTTTCCGTAATATCCGTAATGTCCGTGACTGTCATGGCATCGAGGTCGTTGTGATCCTTCAGCAAGGGGATTCCCTTTGCAAAGCTCATTGCCAAACGACAATTGAATCCCGCCTGGATGCCATCATCTCTAGTAAAGATTGTCATAAAGTATATTCCTCCGTTTCTAGACAGAGTGGCGCAAGCCTTGGCGGACATACACCAGGCGCGCTACCTTCTGTCAATTCATACAAAGGCGCACAAGCACCTTTGTATTCGGAAGCCAACGGGGAAAATGTCGTTTTCTTCGATATCCAAGCGTGTTGCAGGATAAATCACATTTGGCGCAACGAAAACATGCAATACCGACCTCACAGGTTCCCAATCCGCATCGCAAGTTTGGCGATCAACAGGATACGTCCACCCATAGCGAAACAAGCCGCCATCGCACAGTTCACTCTTGTCATCTGCCTGTGCGGCTTGTTCATCCAGGAAGTCGTTTGGAAAAGCTATTTCTGCCACATTTTCCAAAAAGACTTCCAGGGATTCCTTTGTGTAATCTTTCATCTTCGTTCTCATACCTGTAATTATAGATATCTTGTTCTCGTTGTCAACTGTTTTTCTCGAATTTCCGCGTCAAACGCCACGATAATGACATCCAAAGATCCATGCCTTGAATCGGGAGAATCAGGAAGGTTTGGCATCATCCGTATCGTCCATGATTGGCAAGAGCTTTGCCAAAAGCTTCACCTCGTGTTGATTCCTTTCTTGCCATAGAACAGTATATCCAGGAAACACAACATTGTCTACTGACGGAATAGGTCATCTAGCGTTACCTGGTTGGCAATGATGGAATTATCACCTGTTATCACGCCATGCGGCGTGATAATCGTCATTCGCAACGATTTCTTTGTCCCAGTCATCATCCTGAACGATTCCATCTTCCGTCTGAGTTTGTCCTCAATGTCTTTGGTGATGTTGTGAACATCGTTCCAGAACTTGATCTCGCATAGGTTGATCACATTGTCCTCGCGGTCCAGCACAAGATCCACCTGGTTTCCACTTATGCCCCTGCGTGCATCCCCTTTCGTGGACCATGTCGAGGGATAGGCAAGCGCATTAATGCCCAGAGCCTTTTCAATAAGCGACTCATGACCCATGCACAATTGTTAAAAGCCAGCTCCTCCCATGCATCGTAACTCGAAATATGGCTCCAGAAATCCGGGATCAAAGTACAGTTGTGAATGAAACGAAAATAGAACAACGTATAGAAATCCGCCAGCTGGTACACGGGGTTTTCGATACCTTGACCAAAGATGGGGACTTCCCTCACAAAGCTAGAAAGCTTCAAGTCATTCAATATCTTGTCAAGATCATCAGAACCTGTCAGCTTGACCTCTTTGGCGATCTCATCCTTGGTCATGCCCCCATGCCTTTGGCTTAGCCGTTCCATGACAGACAAATAATCGTTACTTCGAATATCCGACACTCCATGCAATTCCAGGATCTCGCTCCTCATCAGACCGTTTTCAGTAAAAAACAGTTCGTCTATGTTCTGCGAGAGCGACATGCTTTTATCCAGGAGTCCCCAATACTGGGGAATGCCCCCCAGAACCATGTAGCCCCTGACGATTTCCTGGCGAGACCAGGAAATGCCCCTGGACACCATAAGGCACGAAACAGAAATAAGTTGTGATGTGTTCCACCCCCAAAATCCACTGGAAAGACAGAATGCACATGCCTTGTGAAACTGTAATTCCATGACGAAAACAAGTTGTTGAAATCGGCGGTTGAAACAACCTCGAATCAATTATTGCGGGCCTTCCAGGGCAATATCCAGGTTAAAATGCAATGCCGCGTGTATTCCATCACATGCCACGCCCCACTGCAAGAGACTTCAGAAACAAATCCCCCCGGTCCATGGCATCGCTTGACGCGGATTGGGGTCCAGGATTTCCATTTACCGCTTTCCTGAGGGATCATGCCCATTTCGAAGCTGCGAGGAAATTCGATAAAATCGCAACTTATTTCTGCGCCGTTCCTAAGCTCCTCCACTTCGTACAGCCTCAACGGCTTCACATCCAGCCAGCAGGTGCAGCGTTGGAACAAACCACCTCGGTTGTGAAAAACCTTTTCTACCATCCAGGATGTCACGGAGCCACAGGCAATGAACACAAAGTTGCATTTGTGTTCCGCCCAATTGCCCCAGAATGTCTCAAAGGCATACATAAACTCTGGGGAAGACTTCGCCAACCACGGCATCTCATCGAAAAACACTACCAATTTTTCATCTTCGCTTCACGTGTCCAGATAATCCACCAGGCTCCAAAATGCATCGTTCCAATCCTTCGGCATCGAGCAAGGGTTTCCGCTATAGACACTCAGCTGTTTCGCGAACGTGGCCATGCTTTCCTCCGTGGTGGAATTCTGAACACCAGTAATCTGGAATGCATATTTCTGCTGAAAAAACGTGTCAATCAGAAACGTCTTGCCGCCCCTGATCCTCCCTGTGACGATGACAAGATGTGCAGTTCCTTTTTCAATGCGATTTTCAAACTTTTGACACTCTCTCTTTCTCCCAATCATCTTACCATTCATTTTGCTCCTCCTTTGGCAAGCCTTTTTTGTACTACAGGCAATAACTCTTTGCTCAACCACACGCAAGTCTCGGTGTCGAATTCATCTTTCATCCTTCTTTCGCATATAATGGCATGGATGCAGCATATCGTCAACCCGAGAGTGTCGAATTCTGTTTTTCTACTTTACAATGCTATCAAAAGAGACGGATTGTCATCGAAGAAGAATGCCCACAGAAGACAATCTGTCATGCGTCATGCCAGAAGTCACAGTCTACAATGTGATCAATGTTTCCAATGCCACTTAAGACTTCTTGCAAAGCCAATGCCGCACGCATGTCTTGGCCAAAGAAGACAAAAAGCACTGATCACAGGCAACGCATCGCGCTTTTCGCTTGAAGCGTTGCACGCAGGCTCTGCTTCATCGCTTCAGAAGATCACAGCCTTGGAACAATTGGATAAATTACCTCTTGACTTATTCGAATCTATGATGTATACTTATCCACACAGGCATGCGCAGGCTTTGCATTTGTCTTGCCACGCAAGACATTTCAAGGTAGAATATAAATGCCTTGATGCATGCGCCTGCCGCTTAGGGAGGA
>OMYM01000030.1 GCA_900315225.1 uncultured Erysipelotrichaceae bacterium
ATATAAGTGACGATATTATAATGGGTTTTACTCAATCTGGCAAGGAAGATTTTATCGCAAAAATCACGAAACAAAGTCCAGTCAAATGCCTGCCTTGAACCAGGGATTTGACTTCGAAGCAATCGTGAATACTATCAGCAAAACGATATTATGTGGTATGGGGATTTCATGGCTACAGCTCGAAACTTTGTGGCTGAGTCTTTGGTCAAACAAGGATATGGCTTGTATTATTACAAGAAACAGAACTCAACGTTAGAACAGTCCTTCTTCACTGGAAATGCTGTTATGCCGTATCTATGAGGACAATATTCTTGGCTAGCTCCCAGATGACCGCTATATGCTCCTCTCTGCTTCCTATGAGGCGGAACGCAATAAGCTGACTGAGGAAGTAAAGGCCTATGAACAAGGCATTCGCGATTACAACGAGCATATCCGCAGTGCAGACTGGTTCATCAAGCCGATCAACAAGTACGCCGACTTTGAAGAGTTGACGAATCTTCTATGAATGACTATATGACGATTAAGGTATCATCTGAGAAGTGGAATCTCGGGATACGCCGGATCAACACGCTCTGTAATGAAGGCTGCATTCCCGGAGAGAATAACGCCGGAGAAATTTGCCGAAGGAAATCAGAAAGCCATCTGGCGCAACAAGCTGATTATCCAAGCCTTATATGATTCCAGGCATATGGAGACTTTTGCTTCTGGCTTGAAAAAGGTTTCAATACCTGACTGTAGTATACTTGGACGAACAAACAGGTTGAATTCTGCATCGTCTGCCTGCTGTCATATGCGGAAAGAAAAGGAACATGTGCAACCCCAAATTTGCAGTTTCTAAGCAAATTTTTGATAAACTGGTTACCCTGATCAAGCGTCAAACTTTGGGCATATAAAAATATCATTCTGTTTATACGTCCTTGTGGGTGTACAATAGATGTGAAACGAGGTGCAAGCATGAATATTGAAAGACACAAGATGTTAACGGAAACACCCATTCCCCAGCTCATCGTAAAGCTATCTATCCCAACGATCATATCAATGCTGGTGACAGGGATCTATAATTCGGCAGACACGTATTTTGTCGGGCGTATTTCCACCGAGGCAACGGCAGCAGTAGGTGTGGTGTTCTCAGTCATGGCAATCATTCAGGCAATGGGGTTTTTCTGTGGACAAGGCTCAGGCAATTATCTATCGCGCCTATTAGGCGCAGGAAACATGAAAAAAGCCAACGAGATCGCCGCTACAGGCTTTGCGATGGCATTGTTGTTGGGATCTATTGTCGCAATCATAGGGAACCTAAACGTTCATTCCATTGCGTCAATGATCGGAGCTTCCGAGGCATCCATGAACGATACCATTGCCTATCTGCGCATCATTCTCCTTGGTGCTCCCTTTATGATGGGACAGTTTGTCATTAACAACCAATTGCGTTTCCAAGGCAGTGCCATGTATGCCATGGTAGGTCTGTTATGTGGAGCTGTTATGAACATAGGTCTAGATCCCTTGTTAATGTTTGGCTTTGGGCTAGGCATCAAAGGTGCCGCCATCGCTACCGTAGCGGGACAGATGACAAGCTTTATCGCCCTATTGATAGGATCAAGCAAAGGAGAAAACATTCGGTTAAGCGTTATGAATGTTCGTCTGAACATTCATAACATCCTGGAGATATGCAATGGTGGCTTGCCATCCCTGATTCGTCAGGGCATGGCAGCCATTGCGACAGTTCTTCTAAACCGTGTTGCCTTGGCATATGGAGGAGATGCGGCTATCGCTGGCATGTCCATTGTGACAAGAATACTAATGATGTTATCATCGGTACTGATTGGCTTTGGCCAAGGGTATCAACCTGTATGTTCCTACAACTATGGGGCAGGCAGATATGATCGAGTGAAAGAAGGATTCTGGTTCTGCCTAAAATACGGTACAATCATGATGACCATCGCCGCAATCATATGCATCATTCCTTCTTCCTTGATAGTCGCATGGTTTAGAAACGACCCTGAAGTAGTTGCCGTAGGTTCTCGTGCACTCCGTTGGCAAGCATCGGTCTTGCCACTGCTTGCCTTGTCAACCCTGACCAACATGATGTTGCAGGCAACGGGAAAAGGACTACAGGCATCCATCACATCCTCAGCTAGAAACGGACTGTTCTTCATACCATTGATCCTGATTCTCCCCCGAATATTAGGCCTAACGGGCGTTGTCATGACCCAGGCAATCGCGGATATATGCACTGTGTGTCTGTGTATTCCCATCGTTGCCAAGGAATTGAGGAAAATGGAATAGATTATGGTATAATGGTTCTGGCAACCCAAGGAGGAAAAGCTATGAAGCTACATCAATCAATGACAATCGGTTCTATCACGATACAGAATCGATTGGCAATGCCACCAATGCAGACGAACAAGACAAACAACGGACATGTGACCGATGAGCTTGTCGCATATTACCGTGAAAGAGCAAAGGGAAGTCATCCTGGCATTATCATCACAGAACACAGTTGCATATCCCCTAATGCAAGAGCATCCGAAAAACAGCTGTCAATTGCGACAGACGACATGATCCAAGAGCATAGAAGATTAACCGATGCTATTCATGAAGGTGGTAGTAAGGCCTTTGTCCAATTGAACCATGCTGGCTCTACCACCATAGACGAAGCAGTTTCCGCCAGTACCGTCAATATCCCATCAAAACCATTAAGCCACAAACCAAGAGAATTGACGATAGAAGAAATCAAAGTGATTGAACAGCAATTCGCTGCTGGAGCAATCAGAGCAATCAAGGCAGGTTATGATGGAATTGAGATCCATTGTGCCCATGCATACTTGTTAAACCAATTCTATTCGCCATTGACCAACAAACGCAAAGATCAATATGGTGGAACTCTCGAAAACAGATTGCGCTTTACCCTTGAAACAGTAGCGTGTGTCAGAGATATCGTTGGATCAGTTCCCCTAGCGGTAAGATTAGGTGGAGCTGACTATCTTCCCTTTGGCAACAGTGAACAAGATGCCGTAGAAGCATCTGTGTTGTTGGAACAGGCAGGTGTAGATCTATTGGATATTTCTGGTGGAATGTGCTTCTTCATGAGACCAGGACACCTAGAACCAGGCTACTTCTCCTCCATGTCAAAGAAAATCAAGGAGAAAGTCAATATACCTGTGCTATTGACAGGTGGAATCAAGAAAGTCAAGGATGCGGAAAGACTTTTAGAAGAAAACAAAGCAGACTTAATTGGCGTTGGAAGAGCATTGATGAAAGATGCGGATTGGCCGGAGAAAAACAATGATTGAGAAAATATACGGAAAGATGAAGATGACATGGCAATTTGTCATCATCCTAGCAGTTACAACAGCATTATTAACAGCCCTATTCTTGATTATTCCAGTATTTAAAAACACATCGTTTGAGAGAATGGGCGTGTATTTAGAGGCTTGGTTCTTGTTTGCGATCATCATTATGTCCAACTGCAAGACTCCAGTTGAATCAGCGATGAAGACATTTGTATTCTTCTTGATCAGCCAACCTCTCATCTATATTTTGCAAGTACCGTTTAATCCACTTGGATTTGGAATTTTCATGTACTACAAAACATGGTTTATCTACACACTTCTAACCATTCCGATGGCCTACATCGGTTGGTACATCACCAAGAAAAACTGGCTCAGTGTTCTAATCCTTCTTCCAGTGCTGACATTCATGGGAATGACAGCACTGGAAAGCGGAACATTCTGCCTGAGACACTTCCCCCATCTACTTCTGACAACACTGTTCTGCATAGCTCAAATCGTCTTGTATGTCCTGGCATTCATGCCCGAAAGCAAACAGAAGATTGTTGGTATCATGGTACCAGTGGTAGTGGCGATTGTCATGAATTTCATGACCCCAAAGGTAGATGTGAATGGAGCTGTATTCTTACCCAATGATCTAGCATTAAGCGAAGAAGCAACTCTTATCATGGAAACTGACACAAGCATCCAAGTTTCCATTGAAAGAACTGGCTCAGATAGCATGATACGTATCCAGACAAAAGAATACGGTACCGCAGACTTTGTCATCCATGATGGTGATCAAGACTACCGATATACAGTTGAAGTATATGAAGATGATGCAGGACACTCCCAAACCCGAGTCAGTGAAAGATAATCTGTGATTCTATTGGTCATCTAACATAACTGGATATATTCGCAGGAGGCAAACATGATTGTTTCCTGTTTTTTTGATATATTGGTGATATTCAAGCCCTTGTCGAGATATACCTGATTTATCTGAAACAGTTCGAGAAACATATTGCTAAATAAAATTATAAAATTTGATTGACAAAAATTCAAGATAATGATATAGTGCGATAGATCAAGAAAAGAGGGATAGCAATACTATGATTTCACAACATCATGCGGATAATCTTCCGATCATTAGAATAAAGAAAGTAACTCTTGATGATTTTAAAAGCGTTGGTCATGGTGAAATTGTTTTTGATTGTGGCAGAGACTTTGTTCCGCATGGAACAAAGTCGGATATTCTTGGCTTATACGGACAAAATGGCTCTGGTAAAACAGCATTCATTGAAGCTTTGGCAATTCTTAAGAGTTTGATGTCAGGGTCAACAGTTTCAAACGTATACGCTGATTGCGTTACCATAGACAAGCAATTTACAAGGCTCGAATTTGTCTTTGGCATGCAGTATCATAATGGTGTTGTCACGGAAGCAACTTATTCCTTTTGCATGGGAATTAAACCTTTGTCAAAGGAAGAAATCGCTGAAAAGTATAGAGATATTTCTAGCATAAATGTTCCAGATGAAGACAATACTGTTATTATTTTTGATGAGAAGTTCTTCTTGCTTTGGAAAGACGTATCTAAAAGACAACTGATTATTGACACTTCATCAACAGATTACCCGTTTACACCCACAACAAGAAGAAGAGAGTACGTTGGAAATGATAAAAAGACTCTTTTCAATCTTGAGATGAATAAGCAGAAGGCAAAGAACAGTTCTCGCTCGTTCATTTTCATGGAAAGCACTTTGAAGATGTTCGAAACAAAAAACAACCAGTCTGTTGCGCTCAATACATTGGTTGAACTCAGGTATTACACTCAAGAATTATTGCATGTGATTGACTCAAAATCATCTGGGTATATACGTCCTGACTTAGCAATTCCTGTTTATACGAGAAATGGGCTGGTTTTGTTCGGAACAAGAAATCCAAAGATGATTCTTAACGATAACTTGACTGAACTCAAGAACGTGTTTGGCAATATCAGCTTGGTTTTGGAGCAGATTGTGCCAGGATTGACAATAACACTAAAAGAGATTTCCCCAACTCTAGATAAAGAAGGTCGTCCTGCGACATATGTATTTCCAGTTGTGAACAGAGACGGCGAGGAACTCCCGTTACGTGATGAGTCAGATGGAGTTAGAAGAATCATATCTGTTTTGGCATTGATCATTGATTCCTTTAACGAGGAGTCAATGACGGTTGTTATTGATGACTTTGATACTGGTGTTTCTGAATTCCTTTTAGGAGAAATCCTTCAGGCATTAGAAGAGTCTGGATGCGGTCAATTCATCTTCACAGCACATAACCTGAGACCGTTGGAAGTATTGGATAGAAAGTATTTGTACTTTACCACAACGGACCCTAACAATCGTTATATTCGTATGAAGAACATCTCTACAACGAAAAATTTGCGAGATGCATATCTCAGAGAGATTCATCTTTCTGAACAAGATGAAGAG
>OMYM01000020.1 GCA_900315225.1 uncultured Erysipelotrichaceae bacterium
GGTAAAAGGTAGCAGGCAGTCTTGCCTGCACCAGTCTTTGCCTGAATCATCAGGCTTTCTTTGTTTTCTATGCGGGGTATTGCTACGGTTTGGACTGGTAACAATGTATCCATGCCGCAATCTTTCATTGCTTGCTCTATTTCTTTTCTCATGCGCCCTATTCTACAACATAATTTGGCTTTTTTCACGAAGAATTTGCTATACTTTTGTTGGAGGTTTAGAAAATATGGAGTTCATGGATAAAGTTGCTGTTGTGACAGGTGGTGCGCATGGCATTGGCAAATGCATTGCGGAAGAATTCCGCAAGGAAGGCGCGCATGTGGAAATCATGGATATCAGGAAAGGCGATTGGTTTACAGGCGATGTAGGAAGGAAAGACGACCTGGAGTCTTTTGCGGGATATGTCGTAGAGAAACATAAACATGTGGATTATCTGGTAAATAATGCATTGCCAAGGATGAGGGGAATCTCTTCCTGCACATATGAAGAATTCATGAGTTCTTTGGCAGTGGGAGCTGCTGCTCCTTTCTACCTCAGCAAGCTTTTCATACCGTACTTTAGGGAGAATGCATGCATTGTGAATATTTCTTCTTCCCGCGATAGAATGAGCATGCCTGAGACAGAGAGCTATACTGCTGCCAAGGGAGCGATCAGTGCCTTGACACATGCCATGGCGATGTCACTAGGACCAAGGATCCGGGTGAATTCCATTTCACCTGGGTGGATCGATACGGAATATCGGGAATACGAAGGACCAGACGCAACCCAACATCCCGTGGGAAGAGTAGGTAATCCTAGGGATATTGCGAACATGGCGCTATTCTTGTGCTCCAGCAAGGCGGGGTTTATCACGGGGGAGAATATTGTCGTTGATGGAGGAATGACACATCTGATGATCTATCATGGAGATCATGGGTGGAAACTGGAATGAAAAGAAAGACCGGAAGGTCTTTCTTTACTTACGAAGTATCTTAGCCAAGGTGGACATCATCTGTGATACATCGATTGGTTTTATGATGTAGGAATTCATGCCCGCATTCTTGGCTGTTTGTATGTCTTCCGCAAAGGCGTTGGCAGTCATAGCAACGATTGGTATGGATGAGAGATCCTTGTTGCCTAAGGCACGTATTGCCTTGGTAGCTTCATATCCATCCATGATTGGCATCTGGATGTCCATCAACACAGCTTTATAATGACCAGGCGTAGAAGATGCGACTTTATCTACTGCCTCTTTGCCATTTTCAGCTGTGTCCAAGACAAAGCCAGATCCTTCAAGTATGAGTGTAGCGAGTTCTCGATTGATCATGTTGTCTTCCACGAGGAGAAGACGAACACCACTGAAGTCAATTGCCTCAGGCTTGGCCTTGGAGGTTTCTTCTACCACAGGATCTTCTTTTTCCAAAGGTAATACAAGACGGATAATGAATTCTGTTCCCTTGCCTAGTTCTGATTTTACCCGAATGCTGCCCTTCATGAGATCAACGATGCTCTTGGTAATCGCCATGCCAAGCCCTGTTCCCTGGATGTTTTCTGCTCGCTTCTCCCTGGAATATGCATCAAACACAGTCGCCGCAAATTCAGGACTCATGCCCATGCCGGTATCTTTGACACGAATTTCATATATGCCAGCCTTATTGGTGTATTCTATTTCTTGCAAGGTCACCTGGATTTCTCCGCCTGCAGGCGTGAATTTGAAAGCATTGGATATCAAGTTCAGCAGGACACGGTTAAGTCTCTTTGTATCGCACAAGACAGTCTTATGCGTTACCTTGGATTCCACGATGTATGTCAAGCCTTTCTCATTCATCTGGGTCATGAAAAGATCTTTGACATCATCCATGACTTTGACAATATCGCTTTTGATAGGCGCAAGCTCCATTTTTCCGTTCTCAATGCGGCTCATTTCCAGCACATCGTTGATAAGGTCAAGAAGATGCTTGCTCGATGTCTCGATCTTGTTGAGATATCCCTGCACCTTGGGAGAAAGATCTTTTTCTTTCTTTGCCAGGTCGGTGTAGCCAATGATCGCATTCATTGGTGTGCGGATGTCATGGCTCATGTTGGAAAGGAAGGTACTTTTGGCACGATTGCTTTGTTCGGCGGCGATCTTGGCCATCTCCATGCGTTGGTTTCTGTCGGTCATGAAGTGATAGATGCTAAACATAATCAGCAATGAGCTGATGATGATAAACATCTGGATATACCCATGCAGCTCCATGTATCCTTCGATTTCCAGCATCTTCGTATCTAGATCCAATTGGTTTTCCACGATTTCCGTTTGGTCAATAACGATTCCATGGCTTCGCAACTCTTCCACATGGCGATTGTTAAGCTCGGTGAAGACCGCTTGTGTCCTTTGCTGGGTGGCGCTTCTAAACCACACCATGGATGTGAAGAAAATCAAGGACAGAAGAGAAACCCACGCAATGGTGGATCTACCGAATCTGTTTTTCTTGTCCCAGGTAAAGACAATACGGAAATATACAAATCCCAGCAGACTCCAGAAGATCAAGATCAAGTAAGACTCGGCGCTTAGCGCGCTAGAAGATGCCAGGTTTGGTAACATGAAGTAGATGAAGAACACAAAGGATGAAACAAGACCAATGAGACCTGTTGCCTGAAAGAGCGGTTTCTTTTGTTTTTGGGCAAGCTTATATGCTGCAGCAGATGTGTATGCATACGAAATTAAGGCACCAATGGTGTTCACATCCACGATCCAGACAATGGCGGCTCTTCCCGCAAAAGGAACAAAAAGAGATCCAAGAATCAAGGCAAGAAACGCATTTACCGGTGTTCCATGTTGATCAAGCTTGCCAAACCATTCGGGAAGGATGTCTTCAGTGGACATGGAATAGATCAGACGGCTTGCAGCGATATAGTTGCCTATGAGACCAGTGATGATTCCAGCAAAGACAGCAGCTCCAAGAAGGGAAACACCACTACTTCCCATGACAGTATTGACAGCGTTGAAGGTGGGCAATCCGGCAAACCCGCTGAGATTGCCAAGATCTTTAAGATATTCCACCCAATTGGCGTATCCAGCAGGTACGACCGCAGCGGCGATATATGTCAATGAGATGTAACAGATTCCCCCGGTGATCAAGGCAATGATGAATATCCAGACGGATCGCTTCGTGGGAAACTTGAATTCATTGGTTGAGTTGGAAATCGATTCAAAGCCAACAAACGCCCATGGGGTAAGAGCAGCGATGCGCATGATCTGTGACAGGTTGCTTGACCCTCTGGGCGAGAAGGCTGGTGCTGTCACATGCCCTGGAATCACAAGGCAAGCGCATGCAACGACACAGCCAAAAAGTATGATTGCCATGAGGATTTGTAGCCAAAGCGCAAATTTCTTGAACAACATGCATATCAATCCACATCCAACAATCGCTGCTTCGGTAAGAAGTATTTCTCCTAGATAAACGTGATAGCCTGCTACAACATAATGAAATCCCCATTGGAATGTGCTGCCAAAAAGATGTCGTGCAATCAAGACAATCGCCGTGGCATTGGCCCAAGCAATTGCTATATACACTAACAACAAGAACCATGCGCTTAAAAAGCCGTGGTCATATCCAAACTCGCGAATGGAATAGGTCATGGTACCACCATCTTCTGGATATTTGTTCATCAGGTAATGGTAATTGACACCTATGATGAACATGACGACCATTCCCACGAAAATGCCCAAGGCGGTTCCCAACGGTCCCGCTGCAGGCAGGAAAGTGGTTCCTGGCATAACGACAGATCCCCATCCCACGGCACAACCAAGGCTCAAAGCCCAGGCTCCTAGCGGGGTTATATATCTCTGTAATCTATTTTGATCACTATTTTGACTTTCTATGCGAAGCATTGCTCCCCCCTTTCTTTTTAGGTGGCTCCATAGTATATATTATATCCTATTCAATGTTTTTTTCAACTTAAATATGTTATTGATGATATTGTTTTCTGGGAAATGCAAGAAAGAATAATTTCTAGCGGAAATTTTCGATTATAATGATATCTGTAGTTAAGAGGAGGAATCATGAAAAAAGAATATCTGTTTACCATCATCGCTGGTTGCGGCATGGCTGGCGCTTCCGTAGGCATGATCGGTAATACGTCAGGCTTGTTTTTCTCGCCTGTGGCGGAATCTTTGAACGTCGGGCGCGGGTCTACCGCAATGATGCTGACGGTGGCGAATTTTGCCATGGCGATCGGGGGAATTTACTTAAATTCCATTATGCATGAGAACACATTGAAGAGAGTGATTTGGCTCGCATCGATTCTTGCGGTTGGCTCCACATTCCTTCTAGCAAGCGCTAATAGCCTCATGGTCTTGTACGTCCTATCGGCGCTTAGGGGTCTAGGAGGAGGCATGGCAGGTCTTGTCATGGTCACAGTTCTCATTAACAACTGGTTTGCGAAGAACAGAGGCCTCTACACCAGTGTGGCATTGGCGTTTTCGGGGCTGGCTGGTGTCATCTTGTCACCTGTTTTGTCTTCCATCATCGCTAACGCAGGCTGGCGCACGGGATATATTGTCCTGTCTATCTTAATGTTGGCGTTCTATGCGCCCGCAATGTTCTTTCCCCTTGCGATACGTCCCCGCTCCAAGGGAATGGTACCATATGGAGCGCAAGAGACAACGCAAGCAACGATGACACTCCCCGAGGAAGAAACACCAAACGTAACCAAGATGACAGTCGTGCTGGTGTTTGTGTTCGCGATACTGTCTTCGTTTATTGCGGCGTTCCCATCGCACCTTCCAGGCGTGGGAGAAGCAGCGGGTATTGGTGCAGCCATGTTGTCCGCTAGCATGGCCGCAAATGTTGCTTCCAAACTGCTTCTCGGCATCATGGCAGACAAGGTTGGCTTTAAGAAGTCAGCGGTTATTTTCGAGGCAGTCGTATTATTCGCTGTACTTGGATTGATGACGTTCTCTGCGTCCATCATCATGCTGGGATCTTCGTTCATGATGGGGTTCTGTTTTGCGATTGGAGCCGTGGGAACCGCCATTGTCACCCGCGAGATATTCGGCTTGAAGAAATACGGGAAAATATACCCCATGGTGTCGTTTGCGGGAACAGCCGCAAATGCGGTAGGTGCTTCTATCTACGGCTTTATGTACGATGCTTCAGGAAACTACGCTTCATGCAA